>NZ_CP039888.1:328928-657857 GCF_005221325.1 Agrobacterium tumefaciens
AATGTCGGCGTCACCACCGTTGATTATGTGCTGGACAGCAGTACCGTGCTTTTCGACCTTAGCGGTGGAAATCTCGGAATTCTCGACAAGAATGCTGTTTTTGTCAGCAAGACGGAGCACGAAGTCACTCAGACGTCGACCACCGCCGGTAAGGCGACGAACGCGGGTTATGTCGTTGCGAAGCTCAGTGACGCGCAGATCGGCGTGCTTAACGCTGCAACGGCGGATACGAATACGGATCCGAATGTCTATAGTGACGGCACCGCCAATTATCTCCGTCTTGCCGAAAATGTCTGGGTCAAGGTGACGGGAACAGATCCGTCGAGCGGTGGCACCACCGTTTCCCCCGCCTATCGTGACACCGGCGCCGCCGACTGGTTTTACGACCTGAGTGGCGCGACGGCTTCTGCCGGTCGTTCGCTCGGCTTTTCCGTATCCACTCTCAATCTCGGCAATCTCGATGTCGTCGCCGCGGCAATGGGTGGTTTTGCCGGTGGCGGCACGACCTATACCGACGCCGACGCCATCGACATGATGATGTCCTTCGTTGACGGGCAGCTCGAGGCGATGACCAGCACGGCTTCCAGCCTCGGTTCGTTGCAAAGTCGCATCAGCATGCAGGACAACTTCGTTTCCAGCCTGATGGATGTGATCGACAAGGGCATTGGCCGTCTCGTCGATGCTGACATGAACGAGGAATCGACCAGGCTGAAAGCCTTGCAGACGCAGCAGCAGCTCGGCATCCAGGCGCTCTCCATCGCCAATGCCAATGCGGAAAATATTCTCCAGCTCTTCAAATAACGGGTTTCGACCGGCGTGGGCACGCGGGTGAATGGGCGCAGGCTGCCTGATCAGGCCCGCCTTCATCCTCGCACAAGTTTGAACACCTAACGTCGGGGCAAGATCGGGTGGATCGCATGGCGCGATCCGGCCGGGAATCATGGAAGAGACGGGCAGGGTAGCAAGGATGACGGTGGTGCCGCCAAACGGCTTAGAGCATTTCCAAGAAGAGTGGACCCCGATTTTCCGTCCGGAAATGCGGCGAGACTTTCGCTACTCGAGGAAAAGCGAAAACGCTCCGGATCGCCGGCAGCGACACATGTCTCGCCCCTTCGGCCAGTTTTGCCGGGGGCAGGCATGAGCGCGTCCATTGCACGATTTCTCAAGGACTTCGGTGAGGCTCAACCGGCTTCACCGGCTTTCGGCGACCCGTTGGCGGATGCCGATACCGATTTCGCGTCCGGTTTTGCCGATATCACCTCGAGTTTCGACGAATTGGCGCCCGTCGATGCGGAAGGCGAAAAACAGGCCGCCTATGCCCGTGGTCACGAAGATGCGACCCGTGAGATCACCGAAAAGATGCAGGCCGAGCGGGAAGAGCTGCTCGCCGCCCACGCGGCCGAGCTGGAGGAACTCCGTTCTGTCTATCTGGAAGAGACAGCCGTTTTTCTGTCGCGCCGTCTGCGCGAAGGTATCGATGCAATCGCCGCCAGTCTCAGCGAACAGACCGCCAATATTCTTGCGCCGCTTCTGACGGAAAAGCTGTCGCTCAAGGCTGTCTCGGCGCTCGCCGATGTGGTGCGCGCCTCAATGCCGGATGGCGAGGCGGTCACGCTGGTCGTGAAAGGCCCGAAAAACCTGTTCGAGCAATTGAAGACCCAGCCGGGCTTTGAAGAAGAAACGATGAAATTTACCGAGACCACCGATATCGATCTTTCAATCGAGTTGGGTGAAAGCGTGTTCGTGACGCGCATGTCCGCCTGGGCATCCAGTCTTCGCAAGGTGATGAAATGAGTGAAGGCGAAAATCACCACCACGGCAAGAACGAGATCATCATCGTCAAACGCCATAAGGGCGGGCACGATGGCGCCCATGGCGGCGCGTGGAAGATCGCTTATGCCGACTTCATGACAGCGATGATGGCGTTCTTCCTCGTCATGTGGCTGGTCAATGCCGCCAATGAGGAGACCAAGGCCTCGGTCGCCAGCTATTTCAACCCGATAAAGCTGTCGGACGAGAAGCCCTCGTCCAAGGGGCTGGAAAAGCCCGTCGATAAGGAAGAGGGCGTCCAGAAAAAGGACCAGTCCAACATCCAGGCGGAGAAGGTGACCAAGGGCTCCGCCGCGGCGACGGGCGAGGACCTGACGTCGCAGACCGGCGAACAGTCGAACTTCTCCGAGGCCGACTTTTTCGAAAATCCCTATTCCGTGTTGGCGGAAATCGCCCAGCAGGTCGGGCAGCAGGCCAATGTCAGCGCCAAGGGCGAGGGCGGTGCGGCCGATTCCGGCCCGGCGACGGGCGCAAGCGGCGGCGAAGCCTATCGCGATCCCTTCGATCCGGATTTCTGGACGCAGCAGGTGAAAATCACCCGCGCCGACCAGAAGCAGGTTCCCGCAGAGGCCGCGCAAGCTGCCGATGGCAAACAACAGGATGTGGCGGCCAAGGAGGCTGACAAGACCGCCGAGGCGGTCACGCTCGTGCAGGCCGGCACACCCGCCGACAAGACGGAAGATGGCAAGCCGACGGAAATCGCATCAGTAGTGCCGCAGCAGCGCCCGGATGCCGCCGAGCAGGCCGCGCTTGCCAAGCCCAATCCGGATGAGGCAAGCAAAGCCAGCGATGCCGAATGGGAAAAAGCCGATACGCTGCGCGAAGAAATCGAGAAGCAGATATCCGGCATCACCGGCAAGCTTTCCGAGGGACTGGTGGTGACGCCGGCCGAAGGCGGATTGCTGTTGACCATTTCCGACCAGGCGGAAACGCCGATGTTCAATATCGGATCGGCCGTTCCCCGGGGCGAGCTGGTTCTGGCCATGGAGAAGATCGGTAAATTGCTGCAGGAGCGCGGCGGCAGCGTGGTGATCCGCGGCCATACCGACGGCCGGCAGTTCAAGGGTGAGGCCAATGACAACTGGCGTCTCTCCATGGATCGTGCCCATAGCGCCTATTACATGCTGGTGCGCGGCGGCCTCTCGGAAGAACGGGTGAAACAGGTTTCGGGTTTCGCGGACCGCAGATTGCAGGTGCCGTCGGACCCCCTGGCGGATGCCAACCGCCGTATCGAAATCCTGCTTGAGGCTGATCGGGGGTGAGTGTGACGAAAACCTCGAAACGCTGGCTTCTTCTTGCGGCGACGCTTTGCGGTCTCGGTTCCGAGCCGAGCAAGGCGTTTTCGCAATCGCAAGACAATCTCATGCCCTACGCCATGCTGCGGTCCTTGCAATTCGTGCAGGATTCGGTCGCCATGGGAGATCATTCCGCCTCCGAAATGCAGCGCTTTCTGCTGCAGACGATCGATGAGCGGCTGAAGAGCGCACCTTCGGCGATCTTCAAGGACCCGCGCAATGTCGATGCGGCGCTGATCTATGCGATGAGCGGCGGCAACCCGGCCACGCTGGAATTGCTGGTCGCGCGCGATGTGGATGGCAATTTCGACAGCCGTGTCGCCGATATCCTGCGCAAATACCTGTCAGGCAAGGGAACGCTGGTGGCGCAGAGCATCGCTGCCATGGTGCCGGAATATCGCGGCACGCGGATTGGCGCCTATCTGGCGCTGATCGGCGGCAATGTGACGATCCCGCGCGATCCGCTGGCGGCACTCACCTTTTATGACATCGCCCGGCTTGAAGCACCCGGCACCATCGTGGAGGAGGCGGCTTTGCGCCGCTCGCTCGCGATTGCGGTGGAAGACGGCGACGCGACAAGGGGTGTCGAATATGCGCAGCGTTATGCGCGGCGGTTCCTGCATTCGCCCTATGCCAGCCAGTTCGCGGATCTTCTCGTCTCGCTGGTCGTCAAGCGCGCCGATTCCATCGGTGAAGAGGCGATACAGGAAACCTTCGCCATGATGGATACGGAGAGGCAGAAGGAAGCTTATCTGCGCCTTTCCCGCCTGGCGGCGATCAGCGGCAAGGATTCGCTGGCGCGCATGGCGGCGCTGAAGGCAAAGACGCTTTCTCCGGCTTTGCCGGGCACACCGGAAGTACAGGCCAATCTTTATGAAAGTCTCTCCAACATCGGCACGCCCGATGTGGTGAGCGCGATCGAGACAATCGGGCAAATTCCCGAAGCGCAGCTGTCGGATCGGGACAGGGCGCTGCGGGATGCGGCAAGGGCGATTGCCGATCAGGTGGTGCGCCTCCCTTCCGGGGAGATCGCCGTCGAGGCCGAGGCTGCGGCGACGAACGAGCCCGGGGGCACTGCACCTGCAAAAGAGGCGGCGGTCGCTGCCGAGACAAAAAGCATATGGCGGGTTGAAACCCAGAAGGCGGACGATGCGGGCGAAGGCGTCCGGCAACTCGTGACGAGTGGCCGCAGCAAGCTCGATGAAATCGACAGCCTGTTGAAGAAAGGCGAGGGGGCACCATGATCGACGCAACCATCAACGCGATAGTGAACGCGCCACCATCCGACGCCCGCGCCGGCAGCGCCAACGCAAGGGACGACGCCAAGGGCGGCAGTTTCGGCGACGCACTTTCTACGATCCGTGACGAACGCACGCCGCAATCGCGGCATCAGCAGCAAGATGCGGGATCGGCCAGGGACGAGCAAGCAAAACCCGATGGCGAGGCTGAGAAGATGGATGCTCCGGTCAAACGCCCTCCAACCTTTCTGAGTGTGATCGCTCAAGAGCATGTTGGCGAAACCCGTAACCATGAGACGGTGGCCGAGTTTCAGAACGCTTTGAAAACGGTGCGCACCTCGGCTGACAACGGCAAGACCGGCAAGAAGCTCAAGGATGAGACGGATAAGGACGCCGAGACGGCAGCGGACACGATCGATCCGAAGCTTGCAGAGCTCAAGACGGTCATGATCGGTGCCGGCGATATTGCGACAGCCAAGACGCCGCTTGAGGAAATTGCGCAGGCGATTGCCGGCAAGGCGGACCTGGTGAAATCCGACAGGGCCGAACCCGTGCGCGGCAAGGCTGAGCCTTCGCTGAAGGACATGCCAACGAAGATGGAGCTTGCTGCAAACGAGGCGGACACCGGCTCGGAAAGCGGCAACGATGCCTCAGCGTTCCGTTTCGCCTCCTCCCGCTCGGGCACGGCCCGCGCGCTTGATATGGGCACGGTTCAGCGTGAAGGCCGCGTCGATTTCGAGGTCAGGGAAAGCAGCGGCAAGGTGGCCGATACGGTTACCGTTGTCGATTCACGGCGGTTCATTGGCCTGGCGCCCTCGACCAACGCTTCGGCTCTGACCGGCCTCATCGTTAGTGATCCGGAATGGGTCAGCGCCATGCAGCCGGGTTCGTCGCTGTCCAACGCAGCGGCCCAGAGCAGCACGGGCAAGGTTGTGCATACGCTGAAGCTGCATATGACGCCGATCGAGCTCGGATCGGTGACGATGTCGCTGCGCCTGGCGGGCGATGAGCTCGCCGTTCACATGACGGTGGAGAGCGTGGCGGCCTATAAAAAGCTTCAGGACGACAGCAAGAGCATCCTTGAAGGCCTCAAGGCGCAGGGTCTGACGGTTGACAACATCACCATCAGCATCGCTTCTTCCGACAAGAGTGACCAAACGGGCACACAGGGCAACAATCAGCAAAATCAGCAGGCGCAGCAGCAGGGCCAGCAGGCCGCTGCGGGGCGCAACCGTGACGAGTCCGGCGCACGGGATGGCCGGCAAGGCAATGGTGATAATTTGGGGGTGCATAATGAAGGCATGGATGGCGCTTCTGGCTCTGCCCGCTCTTCTGCTGACAATGGCGTCTACCTCTGAAAACGCGTCGGCTTCGGCAACATCAGGTGTCTGTGAAAGAGAAATCCAGTCGGCCGCCCGCAAATATGGCGTGCCGGAAGGAATTCTCTATTCCGTCGGCCTGACCGAGACGGGCCGCAAGGGGCGGCTCGACCCTAATGCAATGAATATTGAAGGAAAACCGGTATTTGCGGCCTCCACGGAGGAGGCGCTGCTGACTTTCGAGGCGGCAAAGCGCAACGGCGCCAAGCTGATCGACCTCGGATGCATGCAGATAAATCATTATTTCCATGGCGAAAACTTCACATCCGCGCGGGAAATGTTCGATCCGCGCCGCAATGTCGAATATGCCGCCATGTTCCTGCGCAATCTCCATAACAGGCATGAAACCTGGACGATGGCGGTCGCGCGCTATCATGCCGGCCCGAATAATGACCCCGCGCAGAAGAAATATGTCTGCCGCGTCATCGCCAATCTGGTGGCGACGGGTTACGGGAAATGGACTCCCAACGCGAAAAGCTTCTGCGACGGATGACAACCTGAGATTGCTTCTGAAAGGCCCAGGACTCGCAATTTGAAATGTGGCGAGAGAAAGCCCGAAAAAAGGCATTTCAAGCTGTTTTTTTCGATTTTCAAAATTTTTACACAAAAATTTTGTACCATATATGGTTAACACCTACTATATATAGATCAAATCGGCACAAAATAGTTAATCAATTATTAATAACTATCGATGATTTCCTACAGTTGTCGCTGAATCCCCCGATTCGTACCAATGCCACATTGGAAAACACCACACTGATTCGGAGGCGGACGAATGATCGTAGTGGTTGATGAGCGCGAGCTCGTTAAAGACGGCTATACATCTCTATTTGGGCGTGAGGGCATCCCCTCGACCGGTTTCGATCCGGTCGAATTCGGGGAATGGGTCTCAACGGCAGCTGAAAGCGATCTTGCGGCCGTGGAGGCCTTCCTGATCGGCCAGGGCGACCGGAGCTTTTCTTTGCCGAAGGCGATCAGGGATCGCACGACGGCACCTGTCATCGCGGTCAGCGACCAGCCCTCGCTGGAAGCAACGCTCGCGCTTTTCGACAGCGGCGTCGATGATGTCGTGCGCAAGCCGGTTCACCCCCGTGAAATCCTGGCGCGTGCGGCGGCGATCCGTCGCCGCCTGCAGGTCATCTCGAACTTCACCGATGCCGGACCGATCCGGGTTTTCTCCGACGGTCGCGATCCCGAAGTGTGCGGCGAAGTATTTGCCTTGCCGCGCCGCGAGCGCCGCATCCTTGAATATCTGATTGCCAATCGCGGACGTCGCGTTTCCAAGTCGCAGATTTTCAATGCCATCTACGGCATCTTCGATGATGACGTCGAAGAGAACGTCGTTGAAAGCCACATCAGCAAGCTGCGCAAGAAACTGCGCAAGAAGCTCGGCTACGATCCGGTCGATTCCAAGCGGTTCCTCGGCTACAGCATTGATTGGCAATGATTTTCATTGACCCGCGTGGTCTTTTTCAAACGCGGTATTTCAGACAGCTTCACGCAAGCCAAACGCTTTACCTTCTCCCTGAAAGATGACCACGAGGGTTTTTGAATGAGTATTTTCGGCACTATGCGAACCGGTGTGTCCGGCATGAATGCACAGGCGAACAAGCTGGGCACCGTGGGCGACAACATCGCCAACGCAAGCACCACCGGCTACAAGCGCGCATCGACGTCGTTCTCCTCGCTCGTTCTGCCCTCCTCGTCCGGCAGCTATGCTTCCGGCGGCGTGCAGTCCAACGTTCGCTACAGCATTTCGGAGCAGGGCAACCTCTCCTACACCACGTCGAGCACGGACCTTGCCATTCAGGGCAACGGCTTCTTTGTGGTTCAGGATGGATCGGGCACGCCCTACCTGACCCGCGCCGGCTCTTTCGTGAAGAACTCGGAAGGGTATCTGGAAAACGCGGCTGGCTTCCAGCTGATGGGTTACCCCTATGGTTCCAACCCGCCGGCAGCCGTCGTCAATGGCTTTACGGGTCTTGAAGCCATCAACGTCAACGATTTCGGCCTGACGGCATCGCCCTCCACGCAGGGTAGCTTCCCGGCCAATCTCAATCGCGATGACAAGGCTGCAACGGCACCGCTGCCGAGTTCCAACTCCGCGACTGCGGCGTTCGGCAACAAGACGTCGTTGACGGCATTCGATAGCGGCGGCGCGAAGGTGCTCTACGATTTCTACTACACCAAGACCGGCGACAACACCTGGGAAGTAGCGGTTTATCGTCAGGATCAGTCGACGAATGGCGGTTTCCCTTACACGGCAACCCCTGCAGCTAATCTTGTTCAGACAAAGGTGGATCTGGAATTCGATCCTGCCACGAACAAGCTCACGGCCGCATCTCCCAAAGGGATCACGATTAACGATCAGGTCAGTGGCGTGCCGCAGGCGATCGATATCGATCTGTCGCAGATGACGCAGTTCTCGTCGAAGTTCACGCCCGGTACCGCGGTGCTGAACGGCAACGGTCCAAGCCAGATCAAGGACGTTGAAATCGGTAAGGACGGCGTTGTGACGGCGGTCTATCAGGATGGCGGCCGCCGCAACATCTACCAGCTGGCGCTGGCCACGGTGCCGAGCGTCGACAATCTCAGCCCGCAGAACGGCAACGTCTATCTGCCGAGCAACGACTCGGGTGTCGTCACCATCGGCTTCGCTCAGACGGGAAGCTTCGGCTACATCCAGAAGGGGGCGCTGGAAGGCTCGAACGTCGATATCGCCAGCGAACTCACCGACATGATTGAATCCCAGCGTATCTACACCGCGAATTCGAAGGTCTTCCAGACTGGATCGGATTTGATGGACGTTCTGATCAATCTGAAGAGATAGTAATTCCTACGGGGACAGATGAATGTCGCTCACGTCAGCAATGAATACTGCGCAGTCGATTTTCAATAACACAGGTAAGCAGACTGACGTTACTTCGAAAAACATTGCCAATGTCGGCAATGCGAACTACGTCAAGCGAACCGCCATTCTCGGCACGACCATGGCCGGAGCGAGTATCGTCTCCAATGGCCGTGCCCAGAATGAAAGTCTTCTCCGACAGACGATTTCCAGCTCTTCTTTTGCTTCCGGCCAGAGCTCCGTTCTGAGCGGTCTTGAGGAAATGAAGAGCATTTTTGGCGGCAACGATTATGAGAGTTCGCCGGCCAACTATATGAAGGAACTGCTCAAGAGCCTGGACGGTTACGCGGCGAAGCCGAGTGATGCCGCCCTGGCAGCGACGGCAGTGACCTCGGCTTCGGATGTCGCCAGCTCCCTCAACACGGCGTCGTCCGAATTGCAGGCAATGCGCCTGCGCGCCGACAAGGAAATGTCCCTCCAGGTCGACAAGCTGAACGGACTGCTCGCGAAGTTCGAGGAAGCCAATAACGAGGTCAAGGCGCAGACGGCGATCGGCGGTGATGCGAGCGACGCGCTCGATCAGCGCGAGACGCTTCTGAAGGATATTTCCTCCATCGTCGGCATCAATGTCGTCAATCGCCCGAACAACGATGTCGCGCTCTATACGACTGATGGCGCGACGCTGTTCGAAATCGTGCCGCGTAGCGTGACCTTCAAGTCGCAGCCGGGTTACGACGCGACGACCACCGGCAACGCTATTTACATCGATGGCGTGGCGCTGAAGGCCGGCACCGGCACAAATACCACGGCCGCGGGTTCGCTGCAGGGCCTGATGCAGGTTCGTGACGATCTGGCGCCAACGATGCAGAGCCAGCTCGACGAAATTGCGCGCGGTCTCATCACCATGTTTGCGGAAAAGCCGGCGGACCCGACCAGCGGCCTGCCGGACATGCCGGGCTTGTTCACCTACGGCTCACCGGCCGCGACGACCATTCCGCCAGACGGAGTTGTCTCTCCCGGGCTCGCAGCCAGCATTACCGTCAACCCGGCGTTAATTATTTCCAAAGGTGGCAATCCGGAATTGTTGCGTGACGGCGGTATCAACGGTACCGATTATGTCATCAATACCGCAACTTCGGGGGGAACCGGTTTTTCCGCCCTGATCCGCAGCTATGTCACGGCTTTTGACGCGCCCATGAATTTTGCCGCGTCGACACGTATCGATACGAATACCAGCATCTTGAAATACGGCACCAACTCGATGGGGTGGCTCGAACAGGAACGTTCCGGTGCGACTTCGGCAAACGAAGCAAAAAGCGCGCTTTATGAGCGCTCCGCCACCTCCTATTCGAACAATACAGCGGTCAGCCTGGATGAGGAGCTCTCGCTGCTCATGGATATCGAGCAATCCTACAAGGCCGCCACGAAACTTGTGACCACCGTCGACGAGATGCTCAAGTCGCTGATGGACATGGTGAGGTAAACGATGAAAACGTCCTTCATTTCATCGCTGGCAATGCAGAACAGCATGCGCAGCACCATCCTGAAGGCTCAGCTTGAGATGACCAATCTCAACACCGAGCTGACGACGGGCAAGCATGCCGATCTCGGCCTGACGCTGGGCGCCAATACCGCCCGCAGCCTCGATCTCAATCGCGATGTCGACCGCATCTCCTCGCTGGTCAGCGTCAATTCGATTGCGACGCAACGCCTCAAGTCCTCGCAGACGGCACTGGACGGCATGGCAAAGGCGGCGCAGGAAATCCAGAAGGTACTCGTTCCCAACACCAGCAGTGAAGCGCCGACGCTGACGACGGTCTCCCAGACCATCTCGAATGCGTTCAACAATTTCACGAGCTTCGCCAATACGGCGGTCAATGGCGAGTATTTGTTTTCCGGCATCAATACGGATGTGAAGCCCGTCGATGACTATTTCGCGGATGGATCTCCACTGAAAGCGGCCTATGAGACGGAGTTGAATGCATTCATGGCGGCGCAGACGCCGCCGGTGGGTGATTTCGCCAGCCTGTCGAAACCGCAGGTCGAAGCCTTCATGACCCATATCGAAGGCGTGTTCAACGGCACGACGACGGTTACCAATCCGCCGCACAGCAGCCTGACGGCCGGCCAGAACTACGATTTCTGGACGTCCTTCGGTTCGAAGGCGAGCGACACCAATATGACGAGCCGTATCAGCCAGAACGAGGTTGTGGAAACGTCCAGCAACAGCAATTCGCAGGGCATGCGCTACTTCGCACTGACCGCGATGACATCGATGACCTTCCTTGATCCGAAGGTCGACAGCGGGACTCGCGAAATGGTGGCGATGAAGTCGGTCACCAATATCGGCACCGCCATCAATGGCCTGAACCAGCAGCAGAGCCAGCTCGGTCTTTCCGAAAGCCGTGTTTCGAAAGCAAACGAATCGCTGGAGGCGCAGAAGAAGATCATCGAAACGCATCTACTGGATATTGAGGGGATCGATACCTACGAGGCGAAAACCCGTCTCGACCTGCTGCAGCAGCAGATTGAAATCGCATACAGCCTCACGTCGCGTCTGCAAAAAATGAGTCTGGTAAACTACCTCTGATGAACAGGGGTGGCGGCAGATAAAGGATACATGAATGTACCAGTTTTCCTACGCCGAAATCATGGAGGATGGTGTCGCCAACGCGAAAGATCGCGAGCGGCAGGCGTTGACAAAATCGATCGACCTTCTGGTGGAGGCAAGGGACTCCTCTTCGCAGCGCCACTCGATCGAAGCACTTTTTTACACTCGACGGGTCTGGATCCGCTTCATTGAGGATCTCAAGCAACCCGACAACCAGCTGGCCATGGAGCTCAGAGCCAATCTGATTTCCATCGCGATCTGGATTTTGAAAGAGTGCGAACTGATCCGGAAACGTCAGTCGACGAATTTCCAGGGCATTATTGACGTGACAACCATCATCAGGGATGGACTGAAATGAAAAGTACACTTCGAATTTCGCTGAAATCGGGCGAAAAGATTTTCATCAACGGCGCGGTTCTGCGTGTGGATCGTAAGGTGGCGCTGGAATTCCTGAACGATGTCACGTTCCTGCTTGAAAACCACGTTCTGCAGCCCGACCAGGCGACGACCCCGCTCCGGCAGCTTTATTTCATCGCGCAGATGATCCTCATCAACCCGGAAGGGCGCGAGCAATCCACCAACATGTTCCGCAAGTCCGTGAGCATGCTGCTCAATTGCTTCCAGCATGATGAGGTTCTGGCGGAACTGAAGCGGATCGACGGGCTGGTTGCCTCCGGCAAGGCTTTCGAAGCACTGAAGGCCATTCGCGGTCTCTACACGATCGAGGAAAAAATCCTCAGCAATCAGGAAATGACCCCGGCAACGATCGAACAGATTCGCAAGGAGATCGCACCATGGCGGTAGATGCAGTTAATGCGGCAGCGGCTAACCCCTGGGCCAATGCCGGGGCGAGCAGCAGTGACAAGAATGCGGCCTCGCTGAACTATGACAGCTTCCTGAAGCTTCTCATCGCCCAGATGAAGAACCAGGATCCGACCAGCCCGATGGATGCGGGTCAGCAGATGTCGCAGCTGGCAAGCTTCTCGCAGGTGGAGCAGACGATCAAGACCAACACCCACCTGAAGAGCATGCTGCAGGCGGAAGCCCTGACACGCGCGTCCGATCTTGTCGGCAAGACCGTCAAGAGCGCCGATGACAAGGTCACAGGTGTGGTAAAGGAAGTGCAGGTCTACTCCGACGGCATCATCGCACTCACCGAAGCCGGTGATAAAGTGCTGGTGCAGGCCGGCGTGGTCTTCTCCAACGGCCCGATCACGAGTAAATCTACAGGGACAACCACCGATTCGAGCAAACCGGCCGGTTCCTGATAATGAAGCGGCATGATGCCGCTTCCATGAAACAAGGATGCGACGATGAACGAGGCCGATGCGCTTGATATCATGCAGGCGGCAGTCTGGACTGTTCTCGTCGCGGCCGGTCCGGCGGTTCTGGCCGCCATGATCGTCGGTGTCGCCATCGCCTTCATCCAGGCCCTGACCCAGGTTCAGGAAATGACGCTGACCTTCGTTCCCAAGATCGTGACGATCATGATCGTCCTCGGTGTCGCCGCCCCCTTCGTGGGCGCGCAGATCGTACTTTTTTCCAACCTCGTCTTTTCCCGCATCCAGTCGGGCTTCTGATCCCCGTTTTCTTCGGATGCCATCCTCGCGCAAGCTTCAGCGGCTAGGGATAGGCTGAAAGCATCGGCCCGAATTGCGTGCGCTTTTCGAAAACCGATGCCCGGAACCGTGCGACGGCTTTTCCGTCGCCCTTCTCATGAAGAGACAGGACGAATTCATGGCGCAGCCACCAGTCATCTCCTTGCCCAAGGTCAGTCCGAGCATGCGGGATATCGGTTTCGCATTGGGCATCATTGCGATCCTTTGTGTTCTGTTTCTGCCCATTCCGGTCATGCTGGTGGATATCGGTCTGGCGTTCTCGATTGCGCTTTCGGTCCTCATTCTCATGGTGGCGCTCTGGATCCAGCGCCCGCTGGACTTCTCGTCATTCCCGACCGTGCTGCTGATTGCGACGATGATCCGCCTGTCGCTGAACATTGCGACGACGCGTGTCATCCTTTCGCATGGTAACGAGGGGCCGACGGCGGCAGGTGGCGTGATCGCGGGCTTTTCCAGCCTGGTCATGTCCGGCGATTTCGTCATCGGTCTGATCGTCTTCCTGATCCTGATCACGGTCAACTTCATCGTCATTACCAAGGGTGCGACGCGTATCGCCGAAGTCGGCGCGCGCTTCACCCTCGATGCCATCCCCGGCAAGCAGATGTCGATCGACGCGGATCTGTCCGCCGGCATCATCGACGAAAAGGAAGCTCAGCGGCGTCGCCGCGAACTGGAGGAGGAAAGCTCCTTCTTCGGTTCGATGGACGGCGCCTCGAAATTCGTCCGCGGCGATGCGATTGCCGGCCTCATCATCACAGCGATCAATATTTTTGGCGGCATCATCATCGGTTACTTCCGCCACGGCATGCCAATTGGCGAAGCGGCCGACGTTTTCGTCAAGCTTTCGGTTGGTGACGGTATCGTTTCGCAGATCCCGGCCCTGATCGTATCGCTGGCGGCCGGCCTTCTGGTATCGCGCGGCGGCACGGCCGGGTCGACCGATCAGGCGGTCGTCAATCAGCTGAGCGGTTATCCGCGCGCGCTCATGGTCTCGGCCATGCTGATGGGGCTGCTCGCCATCATTCCGGGCCTGCCCTTCCTGCCCTTCATGTTCCTCGGTGGCATCATGGCCTTCGGCAGCTGGTATATTCCGCGCCAGGCGGAGGCCGAAAGCGCACTTCGCCGCCAGGAAGAGGAGAACAAGGTTCTCCAGACAACCGAGGCGGAAAAAGATTCGGTCAAGCAGGTGCTGAAGACCGCCGAGATCGAGCTCGCGCTCGGCAAGCAGGTTTCCACCCGCCTTCTCGGCGCGCATCAGGAGCTGGCCTTCCGCGTCGGCAAGATGCGGAAGAAATTCGCCACGCAATATGGCTTTGTGGTGCCGGAGATCAAGGTCTCCGACGACATCATGATCCCGGAAAAGGCCTATCAGATTCGTGTCCACGGCACGACCATCGCGTCCAGCAACCTGCGCGTCGGCGATGTGCTTGTCGTGACCGGGGCAGGGCGCAAGCCGAGCATCCCTGGTGACGAAATCCGCGAACCCGCTTTCGGCATGCCCGCCGTCTCGATCCTCGAGACCTTTACCGAGGATCTGAAGCGCGAAGGCTTCCACCCGATCGACAACGTCTCCGTCGTGTTGACGCATCTGAGCGAAGTCATCCGCAACAACCTGCCGCAGCTTCTCTCCTACAAGGACGTCAAAATCCTCATTGACAGGCTCGATCCCGAATACAAGAAGCTGGCCGATGAAATCTGCTCATCGCACATGTCCTATTCAGGCCTGCAGGCGGTCCTGAAGCTGCTGCTCGCCGAGCGCGTATCGATCCGCAACCTGCATCTCATTCTCGAAGCCGTCGCCGAACTTGCACCGCATGTGCGCAAGACGGAACAGATCGTCGAGCATGTGCGGGTGCGCATGTCGCAGCAGCTCTGCGGCGACCTTGCCGACAATGGCGTGCTGCGCGTCCTTCGCCTCGGCAACAAGTGGGACATGGTCTTCCATCAGGCGCTGAAGCGCGACCAGAAGGGCGAAATCGTCGAATTCGACATCGATCCCCGCCATCTCGAGGAATTTTCGGAGCAGGCGTCGAAAGTTATCCGTGAATTCATGGATCGCGGCCTGCCCTTTGTCCTTGTAACCTCGCCGGAAACGCGGTCCTATGTGCGCATGATTATCGAGCGACTCTTTGCGACCCTGCCGGTTCTTTCGCATGTGGAACTGGCCAAGGGTCTGGAGATCAAGATTCTGGGCGCCATTTCATGATAACCGACCCGCAGGGAACAATCGTTGCATTGTTCCTTGCCATCTGCCGTATAGGCGCCTGCTTCATGACCATGCCGGGCTTTTCAAGCTCGCGCATTTCACCGCAGATTCGTATGCTTCTCTGTGTGGCCGTGTCCATGGCGCTTCTGCCGGTGCTTTGGGACACGATCTATCCGAAGGTTTCCGGCGCCAGCCAGGGCACGGTCGTCGGTCTCATCTTCACAGAGGTACTCATCGGCGCGATGTATGGGCTGATCGCCCGCTTCTACACGCTCGGCTTCCAGTTCACCGGGGCGCTCATCGGCGCTTCCATCGGCCTCAGTGCGCCAGGCGGTGCCGATCCCATCGAAGACGTGCAGGAAAACCAGATCGCCAACTTCATCACCTTCGGTGGCCTGTTGGTGCTGTTCATGATGGATTTCCACCACATCGTCCTGAAGGCGCTGGTGGATTCATACACCGCCACGCCGGTCGGCGCGCTCATCAGCGGACAGAAGATGCTGATCACGCTGACCGATACGCTGAGAGCTTCCTTCTCGATCATGCTGCGGCTGGCGAGCCCCTTCGTGATTTATGGCCTGATGTTCAACGTCGCGGTCGGTCTCATCAACAAGCTGGCGCCGCAAATCCCGGTCTTCTTCATATCGACGCCATTCGTTCTGGCGGGCGGTCTTTTCATGCTCTATTTGTCGGTCGCGGCCCTCATCCGGCAATTCGTGGATGGGTTCGGCCCGGTCTTTATCGGCTTTTGATCGGGAGAAAACGCCATGGCTTCGGACAAGCGCTCGGAAAAGCTCAAACGTCTGGTAACGGTCCAGCGGCACATGGAAAAAATGGCCGAGGTGGAGCTGGCCGATACCACCCGCGTGCGCAGCGAAGTGGCGCAATCCATGGAGAGCACGTTTGAGGCCATGAGTTCCATGGACCCGGTGCACCAGACATTCTCAAAACACTATTCCGACCGCTACGGCCGCCTGGTCGTTCAGGACCGCCAGCTCGAAGGCGTTCAGCAATTTCAGGAAAACAAGGTCCTGAAGGAAAAGACCAAGGCCGACAGGCTGGAGGACAGGATGCATATTGCCCGCGATCTCGAGGATCGCGAGGCGGATGATAATGCAATCTATGATTTGTTAGAAATTACGAATGTTTCCCAGACACCAGCCTCCAGCAAGGTTGGCGATCCATAGTCTATCCCGTTGTTGCATCGCGGGCGTTTTGAAGGCGTCTTCTGCGATGTTTCTTGATTGAGTGAACGCGTCGGCTTTCCTCCGGCACGTTCGTCAGCTCGGGAGTTCGGGACGTGGCGATATCGGTTATAAGCGATCTGGTGATGGATGTGGTTCGTGCGGCGGACCCTCAGGAAGTGCAGGTTGCCCAGGAAAAACTGAAGGCGAACAAGGCGGCTTTCGCCGCAACCAGTCTGGCCGATTCCGGCAAGGGCTTTGGTGCCGCCGTCGATATGCTTGACGGTGCTTCCTCCAAGGCCGGCCTTGGCGATACCAATATTCGTTCAGTGCGCACTCAAATCCCCGAAACATACCGCAAATATGAAGCCTCGGTTCTCCAGACCTTCGTTGCCAACATGCTGCCGAAAGACAGCGAGGAGGTTTATGGCAAGGGTAATGCCGGCGAAATCTGGAAGAGCATGATGGCGGAACAGTTTGCCGACACGATCTCCAGAAATGGCGGCGTCGGCATTGCGGAGCAGGCTTACAAGGATGCGCTGCGGAAGGCCGAAAGCAAAGGCATTACCGACGTATCGATGAATGACAAAGACCATAATGCTGCAATTCGGATGGTGGCGGAGTTCGAGCGGCAGGTCCTCGGCGTTTCCAATGATAAAACGGACGAGGCTTGAGAATGAAAAACCCTAACGAGGAGACAAGCATGGACCTTATGTCGAACGACCACCGTATCCAATCCGTTCTCGGCCGCCTTGAGATGATCATCGACAACGAGAACGACAATATCGGTAAGGACCCTCAGTTCGACTTCAAGGTCTCCAATGCCCATAAAAGCCGTTGCCTCTATGAGCTGACGATGCTGGTCCGCGATACACCGCACCAGGAAATCGCCGCCGGTTACATGGAGCAGGTGAAGGGCATCAAGTCCAAGCTCGCAACCAATGCCAGCCGCGTCGAGGCGCATCTGAATGCGGTTCGCGCTGTCGCGGATCTGCTGAAGACCGCCATCCAGGAAGCCGATACGGACGGCACCTATTCCCAGGAACAATTCCTTTACGGCGCAGCCTCCTGATGTTGAAGCTTCTTCTCACCGGCGTCTGGGTTTGCGCCGTCACGCTCGGCGCGGTGTATTTCTCCGTCCAGATGGCGACGGCGCCGGCGCCGGATGAGGCGGGGGCGAAAAAGGCCGACCTGCAACTGGTCAAGGGCGAAAGCATCACAATTCCCGTCATCAATGATGGTGGAGTGAACGGCTATTTCCTCAGCCGGATCTCGCTGCGTGTCGACAAGGCCAAGATGGCCAAGATCGAGCTGCCGGCAACCCAGCTGATGACCGATGAACTGTTCACGCTTCTGGCGGGTTCTTCGATGGTCAATATTGCCAATATCTCCACCTTCGATCCCGACGCCTTCAAGCAACGCATCCGCGAGGGGTTGAACAAGAGGCTCGACGACGAGGTGGTCGAGGACGTGCTGATCGAACAGCTCGATTACCTGTCGAAAGCCGACATCCGCGAGCAGAACGGCAATGGTACGCCCCGCTCGGTCAAGCTCGTCGAGGGCGAGAAGGCCGAAGTAGAAGCGGCCGCGGCACCCAGCCACTGACGGAGAGGGAGCTGCGGCGACACGGCGCCCTCTGGTTAATTATCTCTTGCTACCTCTGTGAGCATTCGAGAGATTGCTTTCAAGTTAAATTCAACCTGCACCTGTATAACAGACCCATGAACCACCGCCCCGCAGGCCATGCGCCGGGCCGGTGGCGATCGGTTTGGCATTTGGGGGTCGGCAATGAGTTTCGCGTCAGGTTTTGCGCGCCAGGGATTGCAACGGAATATCCACGGGCTGCGCGTCTGTGATCTCGACTGGAATGACGCGCTGGAGCTGGTCAGCGGCAAGGCTTCGGCCTGTGAAGGGCACACGATGCTGTCCTTCCTGACCATCGAGAAGGCAAAGCTGTCACTCAAGGATAAAGCCTACCGGCAAATTCTGGAAAGCTGCCTGCTTTTGCCGCAGGGCAAGGGCATGAAAGCCGCTGCGCGCGCGGAACATGGTGAGCCTCTGCCCGCCACCATCGATGGCGTTGCCTTCACCATGGCGCTTCTGACCTATATGGCGGTGCCGAAACGCATCGGCGTGGCGGGTGACGATGCGGCGCAGATCGGCGAAGTGCTTGCCCGGTTGCGCGCCCATGCGCCATGGCACGATTTCGTCATGCTGAACCGGGATGCCTCCGGCGTGAAGGTGGATGTTCTCCTGGCGGGAATGCTCAAGGAAAATCAGGAGACATGGCTGCACCGCACGGTCAGCCGTGAAGATGCGCGTGTTACCATCGCAGTCGGGCCCCTGTTCAAGGTCCTGTCGTCAGAAGTGGCCGGCATGCCGGATATTTTCCGCAAGCTGCATATGAGCTGGCTTTACAGCCTTTGCGCCGAGCCCTGGCACATCGCACTCGGCAAGAGCTGATATCATGCCGTGAAGCGGCGTGTTAACCATTTGTTTGCCACGATCCTTTAACCTCTCGTAAGGTTTTGACAGTCGCCCGTTACGGGCGGCACCGAGGGCGGCAGACGGCTTCAGATGGTTGATGACAATCCGGATATGATCGCGATCCGCCCCGAGGGGGATGATGTCTTTGCGCCCGTGTCGCAGTGGCGCAGGCATTGTCTGCGGCTGCTAACGGCAGGCTGCGTTGCTGCCGCCACGGTGGTGGGCGCTGCCATTTCGCTGCTGCTGATCGATTCCGGTTTTCGCGGTTATGTTTCGCAGGCCCGGATCGAGGTTATCCAGACCGCGTATGATGCCCCCGATGCGACCCGCTTTCTGGCAATGGCGCGGCGGACACTGCTTTCGCCCTCCGGGCTTGAGCGGGTAACCGCCGATCTGAAGCTGAAACCCGCCGATATGATCGGCGTTCGTAATCAGGGCGAGCTTGGCCTGCTTCTCGATCTTCTGACCGGCGCGCATGCGCGCGTGGTCTCCCCGCGTGAAGCGCTGAACGGCGCCGTGGGCGAAGCGATCCGGCTGGAACTGACCCCGGATGAAAATATGCTTGTTGTGACCGCCAAGGCGGCGACGCCTGACATGGCCATGCGGCTGACGGACTATCTTTCGATGCGCGTGATGGCGGATGGCAAAGCCGGCACGATGACACCAGCCATGCGCGAGATGGAAAGGGCACGAAAGAAGTTGGACGAGGCGGAAGCCGCTCTAAACGGTTTCCAGATGCGCCATGGCGATGCCGTGATGACCGAAGCGCAGCAGCTTGAACAGCAATTGCGTGACGTAAACGACAGTCTGGTGCGGACCACCCGGCAGCAGCAATCTCTCCAGGCCGATCTGGCATCGGCTTTGGCCCTGAAGCCGAATGATGTCTATTCCAAACCGCTCCCGACCGGCACGGCGTTTTCGGCGCTTGAGGATGTCAGGCAGAAACAGGCGAGTGCCAGCATGGCGCTTGCCGGTGTGTCTGTGGATTACGGTCCGAAACATCCGCGCCGCATCGCCGCCCAGAATGCCGTGGATGCTGCACAGGCGCTTGCCGCGCCCGCATTGCGCCAATTGCTCGACGGGCTGCGGGCGGATGAAAAGCGCATCAATCAGGAGATCGCCACCGCCACAGGTGAGCAGAAGACATATCTCGACCGTCTGAATATCCTCGGTGTCGCGCCCGGCGAATTCTCCAGATTGCAGGGTGAGCTGGAAACGGCGCGAAATACCTATCTGGAGGCAAGCGAACGCCGCGACCTGACCGCCTCGGCAACACCTGCCATCGAAACCCGTCTGGCGAAGAAGGCCGCACCGGGTGAATTGTCCCGGGACCTGACGCAGGCCGCCATGCTGGCGGGCGGCGGCGCGCTGATCGGTCTGCTGGGCAGCCTCTATCTCCTCAGCTATCGCCGCCATGACGAGGAAGAGGAGGCTGCTTCGACCGCCGAAACCGGCGAGGAACTGGCCCCCTTCGTCGCCGCGCCGCAATTTTCGGAATTCGAGCCGATCGAGCCGGCCGTATTCGACGACCTCCAGCCCGTTGCCGCGGAAACGACTGTCGAGGTGGAGGAAGACAGCTTTGCCGATTATTACGGCGAGGCCGCCAATGACGCCGACGATATGCCGCTGGACGAACGTGTGCGCCAGGTGCTGATGGGCAACCGAACCGTCAGAACGGCCGATCCCGCATCATCAGGGCTGCCGCCGCTTCTGGCCGAAGCGCTTGCCGGGGACTTCGACCATGCGCAGGCCGAAGCCGAGGAGCTGATGGAATTGCGACGGGAATTGGCGTTCCTGAGGGAGTGTCTTACCGATTACGCCGACCGCCGTGAAGCCTACCGCAAAACAGCCTGAAAACGCCGCATTTTAGCTTGCATTCCTGCGACGGGGGCACCATACGGAGCCTACGTAACCCAGCAGGAGCAGGACGCATGGCAGTTGTGATTGACGGGAAGGCGAAGGCGGCTTCGGTAACGGAGGCGGTCCGCAAATCGGCAGAAGCGCTGGAGGCGGAGAAGGGCGTGAAGCCCGGTCTCGCGGTTGTTATCGTCGGAAATGATCCGGCCAGCCACGCTTACGTGAACTCCAAGAGCAAGATGGCGAAGCAATGCGGTTTCAACTCCATCCAGCACACGCTGCCGGAAGAAACGACTCAACGTGAACTCCTGAAGCTGGTCGGCGAACTGAACGCCGATGCGTCCATCCACGGCATTCTGGTGCAGCTGCCCCTGCCGAAACATTTCAATTCGGATGAGATCATCCAGTCGATCCTGCCCGAGAAGGATGTCGACGGCTTGAGCGTCTTGAATGCCGGCAAGCTCGCGACCGGCGATCTCGCTACCGGCCTCATTTCCTGCACACCAGCCGGCGCCATGCTGCTCGTGCGCGGCATTCACGGCGACGACCTTTCCGGCCTCAACGCCGTTGTCATCGGCCGCTCCAACCTGTTCGGCAAGCCCATGGGCCAGCTTCTGCTGAATGCCAACGCCACGGTGACCATGGCGCATTCGCGCACCAAAGACCTCGCCGCCGTCTGCAAGACGGCCGATATTCTCGTGGCTGCGGTCGGTCGCGCGGTGATGGTGAAGGGCGACTGGGTGAAATCAGGCGCAACCGTCATCGATGTCGGCATCAACCGCATTCCTGCGCCGGAAAAGGGCGAAGGCAAATCGAAACTGGTCGGCGATGTCGCCTTTGACGAAGCAAGCGCCGTTGCCGCCGCCATCACACCGGTTCCAGGTGGCGTAGGTCCGATGACGATCGCCATGCTTATGGCCAATACCGTCATTGCGGCCCATCGCGCAGTCGGCAAGACAGCGCCGAAATTCTGAGTGAATTGAGACCGGCCGGCTACGCTTTCGGAGCCGGCCCCGTCGAAGCCCGCACTACGAGTTCCGCTTTCCAGAGTTCCTGATGCGGTTCCGTCTGGTTGAGCTTGATCCGGTTGATCAGGCGCTGACCCACGCGCATCCCGGCTGCCCTTAGCGACGAGCGTGTGGTGGTTAGCGGCACCGAAAAATTATCGGGCTTCAAAAGCGGCAGCACGTCGTCATGGGCGATCAGCGAAATATCCCTGCCGGGCTTTAATCCCCGCTGGTTGAGCGAACGGATTGCCCCGAGCGCGAGCGCGGTACTGGCGCAGAGAATGGCGGTCGGCTTTTCCGGTTGTGACAGCAGCGCCTCCATGCCGAGATAACCTTCCTCATCCGTCATGCTGCTGTGCCGTTTATTGGCTGGGTGCAGGGAGAGCCCATTGGCCGCCAGCGCCTTTTCCACCCCGAGACAGCGCCGGTAGGTGAAATCGTACCCTTCCGGGCCATTCAGCAGTCCGATGCGCGTATGACCCAGCTGCAGGAGAAGCTGGGTCGCATCGCGGAAGGCGCCTTCATTGTCCACGTCGAGATAGGGATAATTTTCCTCCACGCCGACGGAACGGCCATGCACGAGGAAGGGCAGGGAGAGCGATTGCATCATGGCAATGCGTGGGTCGTTATTTTTCATGTAGGCGAGATAGATGCCGTCGACGCTGCCGCTCGCCGCCAGCCCCCGAAGCGCGTCACGCTCATTTTCCGGTTCGGTCGGCATGATGACGAGATGAAAGCTGCTGCGCGAGGCTTCCTCACCCAGCCCGCTCAGGAATTCGCCGAAATGCACGTCGGAGCGATGGTGTTCACCAATCGGCATGACAAGACCGATGGAACCAACCTTGCCGGTTGCCAGCCGTTGCGCCGCTGCATTCGGGCGATAACCGGTCTTTTCGACCGCCTCCATGACACGGCGGCGGGTTTCCGCGCTGACCTCGGGATATCCGTTGAGCGCCCGACTGATGGTCGTCTGCGAAATCCCAAGCAGTTGCGACAACTGTTTCAGGTTCATCTCTGTCATTTCCTCCATGCGCGCCAAAGGAAAAGGCCAAAAGCCGCTCCTCACATTCCCAAAGCGCTTTAGATTTTTACCAGCCTCCGGCGCTTTTCTCAATCGAAAACGATAGCCGCCTTTCTAAATAAATATGATTATTCGCAAGGCACATCAGCCTTTCCGCCGAAACAGCCTCTTGACTCCATCTCAATGACAATGAGATGAATAGGTAGCCAAAGCGCTTTGATTGGAAGAGGACGCTTTGAGGCTCTTATGTGATGGGAGGTAAATCACATGCGGAAGACTCTTTTGGCGACGGCGGCTTCGATGTTGCTGCTGTCGGGTGCGGCCTTTGCCGCCGACCTGAAATTCGCGCCCGGTGGGGACGCCAAGTTCAACTGGAAAAGCTACGAGGACTTCAAGGCAGCTCATGCCGACCTGAAGGGACAGACGCTGACGATTTTCGGACCCTGGCGCGGTGAGGACGAAGCACTGTTTCAGTCGGTGCTTGCCTATTTCGCCGATGCGACCGGCGTGACCGTCCGTTATTCTTCATCGGAAAATTACGAGCAGCAGATCGTCATCGACACGCAGGCGGGTTCGCCGCCCAATATCGCCATCCTGCCGCAGCCCGGCCTTCTCACCGATCTCGCCGCCAAGGGCTTCCTTGTGCCGCTCGGCGATGACACTGCCAAATGGGTCGAGGAAAATTATGGCGCGGGCAAATCCTGGGTCGATCTCGGCAGCTACAAGGGCAAGGACGGCAACAAGGCCTATTTTGCATTCCCATTCAAGGCCGACGTGAAGTCGCTCGTCTGGTACGTGCCTGAGAATTTCGAAGAAGCGGGCTACAAGGTCCCCGAGACCATGGAAGACCTGTTCAAGCTGACCGACCAGATCGTTGCCGATGGCGGCACGCCGTGGTGCATCGGCCTGGGCTCCGGCGGCGCGACCGGCTGGCCGGCAACCGACTGGGTGGAAGACCTGATGCTGCGCACGCAGCCGCTCGACGTCTACCAGAAGTGGACGACCAACGAAGTCAAGTTCACCGATCCGGCCGTGGTTGCGGCGATCAACGAGTTCGGCAAATTCGCCAAGAACGAGAAATATGTCAGCGGCGGCGTTGCAGCCGTGGCCTCCACCGACTTCCGCGACAGCCCGAAGGGCCTCTTCGACATTCCGCCGAAATGCTACCTGCACCATCAGGCGTCCTTCATTCCTTCCTTCTTCCCAGAGGGCACCAAGGTCGGCACGGACGCGGATTTCTTCTACATGCCTACTTACGCATCCAAGCCTGAACTCGGCAAGCCGGTTCTCGGTGCCGGCACGCTCGTCACGGTCACCAAGGAAGCGCCTGCCGCCAAGGCTTTCGTCGAATTCCTGCAGACCCCGATCGCTCACGAAGTGTGGATGGCGCAGTCCAGCTTCCTGACGCCCTATAAGGGTGTGAATGTCGACACCTATGCCAACGAGCAGATGAAGCGTCAGGGTGAAATCCTGACGACGGCGACGACCTTCGGCTTCGACGGTTCCGACCTGATGCCCGGCAAGATCGGCGCCGGCGCATTCTGGACCGGCATGATCGATTTTGTCGGCGGCAAATCCGCCGATCAGGTCGCGACCGATATCCAGAAGGCCTGGGACGGCCTGAAGTAACACCGGTTGAGACGAGGCCCGGCGGTTTGTTGCCGGGCCTCTTCCGCAAGAACGACCCGATGACCGCATCACTCAGCGCGGCGCGGAGAGGATCAAGGGAGGGGACCATGGCTCAACAACTCGTTTCTGCCATCGGCGTCATGGTAGCCGGCGTTTTCGCCTGCGCTGCCTATTACTGGCTGTCCGACAAACTGTTGCAGGTAATCTTTCCCGTCCGCTCGGGAGACGTATTGCAGGCATCGCGCAATCTCAACCGCCGCGCGGCGGTTCGACCATGGCTGTTCGTCGGCCCCGCTTTGATCCTTCTGCTCGTCTATCTGGTCTATCCCGTCATCGCGACGCTGATCCTGTCGTTTTACGACCGGACCGGCAGCGAATTCGTCGGCCTTGCCAATTATCGCTGGGCGTTCTTCGATGCCGGGTTCCGGCAGTCGATCTTGAATAATATCCTCTGGCTCGCCGTCGTGCCGGCCGCCTGCACCTTCTTCGGCCTGGTCATCGCAGTCATGACCGACCGCATCTGGTGGGGCAACATCGCCAAATCCATCGTCTTCATGCCGATGGCGATCTCCTTTGTCGGTGCCTCCGTCATTTGGAAGTTCATCTATGAATATCGCGCTGAAGGTCAGGTGCAGATCGGTCTTCTCAACGCCGTCGTCGAGTTTTTTGGCGGCAGCCCGGAGGTGTGGATTTCCATGCCCTTCTGGAACAACTTCTTCCTGATGGTCATCCTCATATGGATCCAGACCGGTTTCGCCATGGTCATCCTGTCGGCGGCGTTGCGCGGTATTCCTGAAGAAACCATCGAGGCGGCGGTCATCGACGGTGCCAATGGCTGGCAGATTTTCTGGAAGATCATGGTTCCACAAATCTGGGGCACCATTGCCGTCGTCTGGACGACCATCACCATTCTCGTGCTCAAAGTCTTCGACATCGTGCTGACCATGACCAACGGGCAATGGAACACGATGGTTCTCGCGAACCTGATGTTCGACTGGATGTTCCGCGGCGGCGGCGATAGCGGCCGAAGTGCGGTCATCGCGCTGATCATCATGGCGGCCGTCACCCCGATCATGGTCTGGAATATCCGCCAAGCCAACCGCGAGATGGAGGGTCGCTGAGATGGATATCGTCAAACGTCTGCGCCGCGTCGGCCTGCCGCGCCTCATCGTCCATGCCAGCGTTCTGGTCGTCGTGCTTCTCTGGCTGTTGCCCACGCTCGGCATTCTCGTCAGCTCGCTGCGCGACAAGGACCAGATCACGGTGTCGGGCTGGTGGACGGCCTTCTCCAGTTCCGAACAGACGGCGGCGGTTCGCCTTGCCGATGCTGCCGTGCAGAAACAGGACGGCAGCCGCTACGTCATAGCAGGCAACGTTTTTGAAAACGGGCAGGGTGGCAAGGTAGCCGCCTTCGGCGTCCGCGTGCAGGAGCCGACGGCCTTCAAAGCCGGGGAGGCTGCCGATATCGGTGATGGCGAGACACTTCTCGTCAATACGGATGGCACCTACGAATATAGCAAGGCCTCCAGCTTCGAGGGCGCGCGCGGCAAACGTGTCTACATCTCCGTTGCGACGCCGCCCGTCTTCACGCTCGATAATTATCGCACGGTCCTGACCTCGGAAGGCATCGGCCAGTCTTTCGTCAACTCGCTGACCGTGGCGGTTCCGGCAACCGTCATCCCGATCCTCATCGCCGCCTTCGCCGCCTATGCCCTGTCATGGATGAACTTTTCCGGCCGCAATCTGCTGATTGCCATGGTGGTGGGCCTGATCGTCGTGCCGTTGCAGATGTCGCTCATCCCGCTTCTGAGACTGTACAATGAAATCGGCACTATCTTCGGCGTGCCGTCCAAGACCTATGCCGGCATCTGGCTGGCGCATACCGCCTTTGGCCTGCCGCTCGCCATCTATCTGCTGCGCAACTATATTTCCGGCCTGCCGAAAGAGATCATCGAAAGTGCCCGTGTCGATGGCGCGAGTGATTTCGAAATCTTCGTCAAGATCATCCTGCCGCTGTCTTTCCCGGCGCTCGCCTCCTTCGCCATCTTCCAGTTCCTGTGGACCTGGAACGACCTGCTTGTCGCCATGGTCTTCCTCGGCACGCAGAAGGACGAGCTGGTGCTGACGGGTGCCTTGAACGCGCTGCTCGGTTCGCGCGGCGGCAATTGGGAAATCCTCACCGCCTCGGCCTTCGTCACCATCATCGTGCCGCTTGGCGTCTTCTTCGCTCTTCAACGTTACCTCGTGCGTGGCCTGCTCGCGGGCTCCGTCAAGGGAGGCTGATCATTCCATGAACGCCCATACCACACAGGACACTTCCATGACCGCTCCGGTGACTTCCGCTTTGACGCCCAACAAGGACTGGTGGCGTGGTGCGGTGATCTATCAGATCTACCCGCGCTCCTATCAGGACTCCAATGGCGACGGCATCGGCGATCTCAAGGGCATCACCGACCGGCTGGCGCATATTGCCGGTCTCGGTGCCGACGCCATCTGGATTTCGCCCTTCTTCACCTCGCCGATGAAGGATTTCGGTTACGACGTCTCGAACTATGTCGATGTCGATCCGATGTTCGGTACGCTTGCCGATTTCGACGGGCTGATTGCCGAAGCCCACCGGCTTGGCATCCGCGTCATGATCGACCTCGTCCTGTCGCACACGTCTGACCAGCATCCGTGGTTCGTGGAAAGCCGCGCCAGCCGCAACAATCCGAAATCGGACTGGTATGTCTGGTCAGAAGCGAAGCCCGATGGCACGCCGCCCAACAACTGGCTGTCGATCTTCGGCGGCTCGGGCTGGCAGTGGGACCCGACCCGCATGCAATATTACATGCACAACTTCCTGACCTCGCAACCGGACCTTAACCTGCATAACCCTGAAGTGCAGGAGCAATTGCTCAATATCACCCGCTTCTGGCTGAAGCGCGGCGTCGATGGTTTCCGCCTCGACACTATCAATTTCTATTTCCACGACCTTGAGCTGCGCGACAACCCGGCGCTGGCGCCGGAGCGCCGCAATGCCTCGACCGCACCTGCGGTCAATCCCTACAATTTCCAGGAACATCTCTACGACAAGAACCGCCCGGAAAACATCGCCTTCCTGAAGCGCTTCCGCGCGGTGCTGGACGAATTCCCCGATATCGCCGCCGTCGGCGAAGTGGGCGACAGCCAGCGCGGTCTCGAAATCGTCGGCGAATATACCTCCGGCGACGACAAGATGCAGATGTGCTATGCCTTCGAATTTCTGGCACCTGATGCGCTCACCCCGCAGCGCGTCGCTGATGTTCAGGCGGATTTTGCGAAAGCAGCACCGGAAGGCTGGGCCTGCTGGGCCTTCTCCAACCACGATGTCGTGCGCCATGTCAGCCGCTGGGGCGAACATGTCGAGGATAAGGATGCCTTCGCCAAGGTGCTCTCGGCACTGCTGATGACGCAGCGCGGCTCCGTCTGCATCTATGAGGGCGAGGAGTTGGGTCTCACCGAAGCTGAGATCGCGTTTGAAGATTTGCAGGACCCATACGGCATCCAGTTCTGGCCGGAATTCAAGGGCCGCGATGGTTGCCGCACGCCGATGGTGTGGGATGCGGGCCATGCACAGGCCGGCTTCTCGACGTCGGACAAGACCTGGCTGCCGATTCCAGCCGAACACAGGCAGCGCGCCGTCAGCGCCCAGCAGGGCAATGAAGCTTCGGTGCTGGAACATTACCGCCGCTTCCTCACCTTCCGCAAAAAACATCCGGCTTTCGCCAAGGGCGGCATCGAATTCCAGCCAGTGGAGGGCGATGTGCTGAGCTACACCCGCACGGTCGGTAACGAAACCGTTCTTTGCCTTTTCAATCTGTCCGCGACGGCTGCAAAGGCGACGCTGCCGGAAGGGAACTGGGAGGTTCTCGAAGGCCATGGCTTTGCAAGCAGCCTTGAGGGCAGAAGCGTAGAACTTCCGGCATGGGGCGCTTTCTTCGCCCGTTACGCCTGACAGAACAGGGAGGAACACCCATGACAAGTCTCGTTCTCAAGGATATCCGCAAATCCTACGGACAGGTGAAGGTCCTGCACGGCATCAATCTTCAGATCGAACAGGGCGAATTCATCGTTTTCGTCGGTCCCTCGGGCTGCGGAAAATCGACGCTGCTGCGCATGATCGCCGGTCTGGAGGAAATCACCGGCGGCGAGATGTATATTGACGGCCAGCTGGTCAATGAAATCCCGCCCTCGCGGCGGGGTATTGCCATGGTGTTCCAGTCCTATGCGCTTTATCCGCATATGACCGTCTATGACAACATGGCCTTCGGCATGAAGATCGCCAAGGAAAACAAGCAGGAGATCGACCGCCGCGTTCGCGCCGCGGCCGAAATTCTGCAGCTGGCACAATATCTGGAGCGCCTGCCCAAAGCGCTTTCCGGCGGTCAGCGTCAGCGCGTCGCCATCGGCCGCGCCATCTGCCGCAATCCCAAGGTCTTCCTGTTCGATGAGCCACTGTCGAACCTCGACGCGGCGCTGCGCGTCGCCACCCGCATCGAGATCGCCAAGCTCAACGAGCAGATGGCCGATACGACGATGATCTACGTCACCCACGATCAGGTGGAGGCGATGACGCTGGCGGACCGCATCGTGGTTTTGAATGCCGGCCGTGTCGAACAGGTCGGCCCGCCGCTCGAACTTTACGAAAGGCCGGCAAACCTTTTCGTGGCGCGTTTCATCGGCTCGCCCGCCATGAACATCATCGCCGCGAAGATCGCCGGAACCGGCGAACGTACGTCGATCGAACTGGCTGGTGGCAAGACGCTCGCCGTCAGCGTTCCGACCCCTGCCACCGAGCAAAGTAAGGCTGCGAGCTTCGGGGTTCGGCCCGAAGATCTCAGCATCGTCACCGGCGATGATTACCTTTTCGAAGGCAAGGTCGCGATTGTCGAGGCTCTGGGTGAAGTGACACTGCTTTATCTCGATGCCCCGAAGGGTCAGGAGCCGATCATCGTCAAGGTGCCGGGCATTGTTTCCGTCAGCAAGGGCGAAACACTGCGGTTTGCCGCGCCCCAGGAAAAGCTCCACCTCTTTGATGCCGCGGGCAAGACCTACCGCCCCTAAGGGACCGCGATCTGGAAAGTTTACCCCGGAACACCCCCGTTCCGGGGTTTTTCATGGCTTTTTTGCCCTTGTGGAAAAACACCGGAAATGTCCCGCTTCCGGCCTCTTTAAGAGAGGTCTGATATGAATTGTTAAAGACTATGGCCTAGTCTCGACCCATCGAATGAGCATGGGAGTCTGGGCGTGCAGAGCGGTGCGGGTGTCATCAGGAACCATTACCTGAGCAAGGAAGAATCCTTCATGTACGACCGTGAAAACCGGTTTCGCATGGAAGATACCATGAATGCGGCACGCATCGAATATACCGAAAAGGCCGTGATGCACATGGCGGCGCGCCGCTGTGATGTCATCCGCATTTCCCAGACCGAAGCGGTGCTGGCGCTGCTGACGAAATATAACCTGCCCAACCAGTTCTATCTCGATATTCCCGATGCCCGCATCAGCAAGATCGGCTGCGTGATGTTGCGCGTCAACGCCAACAACACCATCCACGTCCGCTTCCTGCGCATGCTGACGCAGAAAGAGCTGGACCGTATCTTCGTGTTCAGCACGCATCCGGCGCACAGGGACCGGAAGCTTGATATCAGGTCGTTCTGAGACTCTGATAGTCTGCGGCCTTAAGAAAGCCCGCCCAGAGCCGTCTGTTTCAGTTTTACATCTGGCACCTCGGTGAAGGTCAGGTCACCGCGGCCGAAATAGGACTTCTGGTTGGTGGCCGACCAGTCGTTGCAGACGAGCTTGTAGCGCCCTTTCTGTTCCGGTTTCTCCGGCATGGCATAGAGATAGTCGCCGGTGCGTGCAGTGAGCGGAATGTCGCCATCCTGGTTGCAGCGTTTGAGGATTTCGGCAAGCGCCTCGCCATCCACTTCCGTCACCATCAGCTTGCCGTCGAAACGCAGCGAGGCGTTGAAGTCGTAGCGGCGAATGTCGCCCTCTGGCAGGCCTGCGCCGAAGGATGTGTGGCCAACGAAACCGACATCCGCGCCGGTCTTTGCCGCGATGAGTTGCGCCACATGGCGGCCGGCCTCGTCGACAGTCATCGCCTTGGCGGACTTACCGACGACTTCCCGTTCTTCCGCGGTCAGGTGCTTTTCAAGCGTTTGCTCGATCAGGGTCTTGAGGGCAGGGGAGGCGGGAGCGTCACGATCGATGGCGATCGCCTCGATAGTCGCGGCCTTGCCGGCCGCCGAAATGGTCGCCACCGTCATGGAAGTGCACCATGAGCCGGTATGGACATAACGCGTAGCGCCCTGTTCGTGCACGAAGTTCAGGTGATCATGGCCGCCGACAAGCAAGGTGCCATCCGGCAGCAGCGGCAGTATATCGCGGTCGGCGACGACGCCGGCGTGGCTGAGAACGATGTTGATCGCATCCCGTTTGACGATACGAGGAAGATTGGCCTTGGCCCACTCGATAGGCTGCGGAATGTCGAGCATTTCGCGCGTGGCCTTCGGGTAGGTGTTGATCGCATTGGTGGCGAGGCCCGCCACGATGATCTGCCGCCCGCCGATGCTCACCTCGGCACTATCAGGCGCATAGGGCTTTCCGTCGCGCTTATCGATGATGTTGGACAGCACGGTGATACCGAGTGCCTGGGCACGGGTAACAAAATTGGCGAGGTCATTATCGATATCAGGCTCATGATTGCCGATATTGACGACGGTGGGAGCGAGCTTGGCGAGTGCTGCAAGGAACGTCCATTCGATTTCGCCAGCCGAACGTGTGGCCACCGCGTTGCCGAGTTCGAAAAGGTCGCCATTCAGCAAGGTAATGTGCGGTGCCTTGTCGGCGGCGATGTGGGTTTCTATTGCTGCGAGAAGCTGGCCGATACGCTCATAGGCCGAATGCAGGTCGGAGATGACGATCGCACGCAGCGCCACGTCCTGCGCCATAACAGGCGTCGCCGTCACCAGCAGCGGCAGCATGGCGGTGCCTGCCATAAGCTTCAACACATCGCGGCGTTTGCTTGAGAAAATCGTCATGTCTTGCCCCATGGTCCGAAACTGCACCACCGCCCCCCGGCTGGCTGAGAAGGCCCTAACGGGCAATCATCACAGCCGCATGACAAGTTTGGCGTTTCAGACATGGGAAATAAAGCGGTTTCTGCACTGGATCGTCAGGCACGAAAAAGTGCAGCGGACTTTGCCGCAAAACAGAGTTGGAGGGCGAAAACCGCGTTCGGCCTTCGCCTTCCTGATATCAATGGAACAGAACGCTGGCGCCCTGATCGGCTGGGCCGGCATTGCGGCGGAAGGGGGCGAAAAGCTCGCGGCCCATGCCCCACTCATTGCCGGAAAGATCGGCACGCGCCGGTTCGCGTTTCGCGAGTTCGGCCGCGGAAACCAGCACCTCCAGTGTTCCGGAGATGGCGTCGAGACGAACGATGTCGCCATCGCGGATGAGCGAGATCGGGCCGCAATCGGAGGCTTCCGGCGTAACGTGGATGGCGGCGGGCACCTTGCCGGATGCGCCGGACATGCGCCCGTCCGTCACCAGAGCCACCTTGAAGCCGCGGTCCTGCAGCACGCCGAGCGGCGGCGTCAGGCGGTGCAGCTCGGGCATACCGTTTGCCTTCGGTCCCTGGAAGCGCACGACGGCGATGAAGTCGCGGTTGAGCTTGCCGTCCTTGAATGCGTCCTGAAGCTCCTGCTGGTCATGGAAAACGATCGCCGGTGCCTCGATGATGTGCCGTTCCGGCTTGACGGCGGAAATCTTGATGACGGATTTACCGAGATTGCCGGTCAGCATCTTCAGTCCGCCGGTCGACTGGAACGGCGTTTCGATGCTGGAAAGAACCTTCGGGTCGTGGCTCTGTTCGGGGGATGGCTGGCGGGTGACGGCGCCCTTCTCGTCAAGCATGGCATCCACGGTGTAGGCTGCGAGCCCCTGACCGAAGACGGTGCGCACATCATCATGCACGAAGCCCTGTTTCAGGAGCTGCTTGATGAGGAAGCCCATACCGCCGGCGGCATGGAAGTGGTTCACATCCGCAAGACCGTTGGGATAGACGCGGGCAAGCAGCGGCACGATGTCCGAAAGATCGGAAATATCCTGCCAGGTGAGGATGATGCCGGCGGCGCGCGCCATGGCGATCAGATGCATGGTGTGGTTGGTGGAGCCGCCTGTCGCATGCAGACCGACGACGCCGTTGACGACGGATCGTTCATCGACCATCTCGCCCGCCGGCGTGAATTCATTTCCCTGCGCGGTGATCGCCAGCGCGCGCTTGGCTGCTTCACGGGTGAGTGCGTCACGCAGCGGCGTGCCGGGATTGATGAAGGACGAACCGGGCATATGGAAACCCATGATCTCCATCAGCATCTGGTTTGAATTGGCGGTGCCGTAGAAGGTGCAGGTGCCGGGGCCGTGATAGGATTTGGATTCCGCTTCGAGCAGTTCGGCGCGACCGACCTTGCCTTCGGCATAAAGCTGGCGAATACGCGACTTCTCGTCATTCGGCAGGCCCGACGTCATCGGGCCGGCGGGAACGAAGACGGCGGGCAGGTGACCGAAGGCGAGGGCCGCGATCACGAGGCCGGGCACGATCTTGTCACAGACGCCGAGATAGACGGCGGCGTCGAACATGTTGTGCGAGAGGCCAATGCCGGCCGCCATGGCGATGGCATCGCGGGAGAACAGCGAGAGCTCCATGCCGGGTTGACCCTGGGTCACGCCGTCGCACATGGCGGGCACTGCGCCTGCCACCTGCGCTATGCCGCCCGCTTCCTTCGCCGCATCGCGGATGATCGCCGGGAAGGTCTCGTAAGGCTGGTGCGCCGAAAGCATGTCGTTATAGGCGGTGATGATGCCGAGATTGGGAACCCGGTCGCCGGCAAGGATGTCCTTGTCGGCGGGGGAACAGACGGCAAATCCATGCGCGAGATTGCCGCAGGAAAGCACGGAACGGTGAACGCCCTTTGAGACCTGCAGCCGCAGCCGCTCGAGATAGGTCTCGCGGTAGGGCTTGGAACGTTCGACGATGCGGGCGGTGATGGCCTGAATGCGGGAATCGGCGGACATGGGCGTTCATCCTGTTCGTTGGTCGGCAACCGGCGTTCCGGGAGGTGAGCGGCCGGTTGTCGTGTTTCACTCTTCATGTCGTTGGGCGTTTCGCGGGCCGCGGATACGGCGGCCGCGTGGTTTATGGCGCCCAGTATATATCCACGGGCGTTTCTGCCCGGTTCAGCACGGCACGGACAGGCATTTCGTCCTCATCCTCGCCCGATTGTGCTTTCTCCAGCGTCGCTTTCTTGGCCGCACCTTCGATATGCAGCACCAGAAAATCGGCGTCATGCAGGCTGGAGAAGTTGAACGTCAACCGCTCCTCTCCGGCATTCTCCGCCGCCATGGTCAAGACGCCACGCGGCTCATCGAGATCAAGCGCTTCATAGAGATTGTCGCCGCCCGGGAAGAACGATGCCGTGTGGCCATCCGTTCCCATGCCGAGAATGACGACGTCGAAAGGATTGCAGATCGCTTCGGTCTTGACGGTCGCAAGTGTGGCCGCATCCTCCGGCGAGGCCGCCGGCTGGAACAGCGGCACGAAATAAGCCGCCTTCGCCTTGTCCTGCAAAAGGTTCTCGGCAACGAGGCGATGGTTCGAACGGTCGCTTTCCGGCGGCACGAAACGCTCGTCCACCAGCGTCACGCTGATATTGGGCCAGTCGAGTTCGTGCCGGGATAGCGCCTGAAAGAACAGCTTCGGTGTCGAGCCGCCGGAGACCGCAATGCTTGCGGTCCCTCGTTCCTTGGTTGCCGCATCAAGGCGTTTGGCAACCTCCGCCGCCAAGGCGGTGGCCAGCGCGGCGGCGGTGTCGAAGACGTGGATCGTTTCGCTCATCGCCCGGCCCTCAGTCGGCATCGTGCCAGGTGCGGCCGTCGCGCTCGATCAGTGCGATCGAGCCGCTCGGACCCCAGGTGCCGGCCGTATAACCCTGCACGCCCTGGCCAAGCTCTTCCCAGCTCTTGAGGATCGGATCGACCCAGTCCCACGCGGCCTCGACCTCGTCGCGGCGCATGAACAATGTCTGATTGGAGCGGATGGTATCCATCAAAAGCCGCTCATAGGCATCGGGGCTGCGCACGTTGAAGGCTTCGGCAAAGCTCATGTCCAGCGAGACCTGACGAAGGCGCATGCCGCCCGGGCCGGGGTCCTTGATGAGGAGCGACTGCTTGACGCCTTCATCCGGCTGCAGGCGAATGACGAGCTTGTTGGCTTCGATCTTGCCGGCCGCATCGTCAAAGATCGAATGCGGAATCTGCTTGAAGGTGACGACGATTTCCGAAACGCGGGTCGCCAGACGCTTGCCTGTGCGAATGTAGAAGGGAACGCCGGCCCAGCGCCAGTTGGCGATTTCCGCCTTGATGGCGACGAAGGTTTCGGTGTTGGAAACGCCGCCTTCCAGCTCTTCCAGATAGCCCTTGACCGGACCACCGGCGGAAGCACCGGCGCGGTACTGGCCGCGAACGGTCAGCTTTTCAACATTGCTGGTATCGATCGGCTTCAGCGAACGCAGGACCTTCAGCTTTTCGTCGCGCACGGCTTCCGATTTCATCGAAGCGGGTGGCTCCATGGCCACGAGGCAAAGCAGCTGGAGGATATGGTTCTGCACCATGTCACGCAGCGCCCCGGCCTTGTCGTAATAACCGGCGCGGCCTTCAAGACCGACCGCTTCGGCAACTGTGATCTGTACGTGGTCGATATGGGCGGAATTCCACAGCGGCTCGTAAAGCGCATTGGCGAAACGCAGCGCCATCAGGTTCTGCACCGTCTCCTTGCCGAGATAGTGGTCGATGCGGAAGATCTGCTCTTCCTTGAAGACGTGGCCGATGGTGTCGTTGAGTTCCTGGGCGGAGGCCAAATCGCGGCCGATCGGCTTTTCAACGACGATACGGGTCGAGCGGGTGATGAGCTTGTGTTCGCGGATCTTGTCGGCGATATCGCCGAAAATGCCGGGCGCGACGGCCAGATAAAAGGCGCGCACGCGCTCCTTGCCCTCGTCGAGCAGCTTCTTCAGCACATCCCAGCCATTGGTGCCCTTGGCATCAACGGGCACATAAAAAAGCCTGTTCAGGAACACGGCAACCTGCGCGTCGTCATATTCGCCGGCCTTCAGGTGTTCCTTCAGGGCGTCCTGCGCGAATTTGCGATATTCCTCATGGGTCATGACCGAACGCGACGCGCCGATGATGCGGGTCGGTTCCGTGAACTGGCCTTCAACCTGCCGGTGATAAAGGGCCGGCAGAAGCTTGCGCTCGGCAAGATCGCCCGTGCCGCCGAAAACGACACAATCAAAAGGTTCAACAGGAATGATCTGACTGCTCATATCGATTCTCTCGATCTTTAAAGGTTGGGGGCATCAATAATCTAATCGATTTAAAAATGCCAGACTCAGTTGGGTGAAATTATGAATTTTGGTTTTGCCGAGCTTTGAAACGCTCATGCGGTGATCTCAGTCACTCTGCCATGCGCCGGGAAAGTGCTGGTTCTGAAGATGCCTTTGGCAGGCGGTGGAACCGAAAAAAAGAAAAACACAAGGACAGCGGCAATCCCTCGCCAGAGTTGTTGGCTCTTTTTTGCATCCCTTGTTTCACTGCTTTGCTCGACGCTGTCCAGCAGCATCTGCGCTTCTACGAGCTGCCGCGCGGCAACGCGAATCTCTATTCCGCCAAAAGCCACGGTGTAGTGCCAGAATATCGACGCGGACTGGGAGGGAATGGCGATCGTCGGAATTCCATAGGCCTGCAGAAACGAGGATGTCACCGCTGTTTCAGCGAGACCATAACCCGTCGCGATCGTAACAAGCTTGTCATCCGGTTTTTCCATTGAAGCTCCCTATGCGTCCTGAAGGATCAAAACCTGTCTCGCAACGCGAACCATGAGAGCGCCATGAAAAGCAGCGGCGCGCGCAGCGATGCCCCACCGGGGAAGGCGGGCACCCTCAGCCGCGCGAAGGGGGCCAGCATATCCTTCTTGCCGAGAACGAGATCGGCATAAAGCTTGCCGCAATAATTCGACAGCATCACCCCGTGGCCGGAGTAACCGCCAATGGAGGTGACGCCGGGCATGACCTCGCGCACGAAGACCTTGCGTGGCAGGGTAATGCCGACGGACCCGCCCCAGGAATGGGTGATTTCGACGGCCTTCAGCTCGGGATAGATTTCCGCGATCTGCCGGCGGATATGGCTGGAAATATCGCGCGGCGCATCGGCCGTATAGGCCTCGCGCCCGCCAAACAGCAGCCGGTTGTCCGCCGTCTTACGGAAATAACGCACCACGAAACGGGAGTCGGCCACCGCTTCCTTGCCGGGGATGATATCAGGATAGGCGTCGAGCGGTGCGGTGGCACCGATGAAGGAACGGATCGGCATGATATGGGCCGCCGTCACCGGTTCCAGATTGCCGATATAGGCATTGGTGGCGATCAGCACCCGTGGCGCGGTGATTGTGCCGAAGGGGGTTTCGATGATGGTCTTGCCGCCGACCTGCCGGATGGATTTCGCCGGCGTCATTTCATAGATGTCGGCGCCTGCGGCCTTCGCCGCTTTCGCAAGCCCGACCAGCAGTTTCAGCGGGTGGATATGGCCAGTGCCGGTATCGCGCGTACCGCCGAAATAATGGGTGGAGCCGACACGTTTGCGCGCCTCGCCACGCTCCATGTAGGAAATATGCGGATAGCCGTAGCGGTTGTTCATTGCATCCACGCTACGCCGATAGTCGTCCTCATAGGCCGCCTTGTGCGCCACATAAAGCTGCCCCGGCAGATAGTCCATGTCGATGCCGCGGCTGCTGGCGAAGTCGCGTACGTAATTCTTGGCATCCTCGGCAATGTCGAACAGCAGCTTGGATTGCTCGAAGCCGATCTCGCCTTCCATCTCGTCCGGAAAGGAGCGCTGGCCGGTGCCGAACTGGCCGCCATTGCGGCCGGAAGCACCGTCGCCAAAACGATGCGCTTCGATGAGGGCGACGGAAACGCCGTTTTCGGCGAGGTTACAGGCGGCCTGAAGGCCGGTATAGCCGCCGCCGATGATCGCGACATCAACCTGCTTCGACCCGTCGAGGGCCGGATAGTCCGGCCGCTCGCCGACGGTTGCCTGATACCAGGATAGTCCCGGCGCAATCGGGCTTTGCCATGTCATGCTCGTGGTTCCTCACACGTTGAGAAGCAGGAACTCGCGCTCCCAGGGGCTGATGACCTGCATGAAGGTCTCGAATTCCCCGCGTTTCAGGCCGGCATAAAGGCCCACGAATTCATGGCCAAACACCCGGTCGAACTGCTCCTCGCCTTCCAGCAGCGCCACGGCCTCCAGCAGCCCGCGCGGCAGTTCGATGGAGCCTTCATTGGCCGTATCGGCTGTGGGTTCGGTCGGCTCGATATTGTTGACGATGCCAAGCCAGCCGCAGCCGAGCGAAGCGGCTAGTGCCAGATACGGATTGGCGTCCGAGCTCGGCAGGCGGTTTTCGACGCGACGCGCCTGCGGGCCGGAAATCGGCACCCGGAAAGCCGTGGTGCGGTTGTCATAACCCCAGGCATTGTTGACCGGGCAGGCCATGTCGGGCGTCAGGCGGCGATAGGAATTCACATAGGGCGCGAGCATGACCAGCGCATTGGGCACATAGCGCTGCATGCCGCCGACGAAGGAGAAAAACTCTTTCGAAGGGCTGCCATCGGCATTGGAGAAGATATTGCGGCCGCCATCGATCTCCACCACTGACTGGTGGATATGCATCGCCGAACCCGGCTGGCCCTGCATCGGCTTCGCCATGAAGGTGGCGTAGATGCCGTGTTTCAGCGCCGCCTCGCGAATGGTGCGCTTGAACAGGAACACCTGGTCGGCAAGCTCGATCGGGTCGCCATGGCGCAGGTTGATTTCCAGCTGCGCCGGGCCTTCCTCATGGATCAGCGTATCGATCTCGAGACCCTGCTTTTCCGAGAAATGGTAGATATCGTCGATCAGCTCGTCGAATTCGTTGATGCCGGCGATGGAATAGCTCTGCCCACCGACGATCGACCGTCCCGACCGGCCTTTCGGCGGATGCAGCGGATAGTCAGGGTCGTCATTCATGGCGACGAGATAAAATTCGATTTCGGGTGCTACGACCGGCTTCCAGCCCTTTTCGGTATAGAGCGAAAGCACGTTCTTCAGCACATTGCGCGGCGTGTAGGGAACGAAATTGCCTTCCGCATCCACCACGTCGCAGATCACCTGCGCGGTCGGATCCGTCTCCCAGGGCACGACGGACAGCGTCGAAAGATCCGGCACCAGCTTCAGATCGCTGTCGCGCGGCTCGTAGCGGAAATTCGCGGTCTCATCAGGATATTCGCCTGATATCGTGTGGCGGTAGAGCGCGGATGGTAGGGCGAGCGAGGTATCGCCCGTGAATTTCGCCGTCGGCATCATCTTGCCGCGCGCAACCCCGGCAAGGTCGGGCGTGATGCATTCTATGTCTTCGATCCCGCGCGCGCGCAACCATTGCGCGGCTTCGCGCCAGGAGGAAACGCCACGGGTGGAGGAAAGATCGAGGGGAGGAGACTTCTTTGCCATGGTTGCCTGTTTCTTGGGGCGGAGCATGGTTTTTTTGGCGGGCATGTATCACCGGGTCTGTGTTTCTGGTGGAGCCATCATAACCGTAGTTTGGCAATTGGCGAGGGGGAAAGCGCCATTGACAAGCGGCGGCACTTGGAAAAGAGGAAAGGAAACGGATCGGATGGAATGATGACAGAGAAATGTGACGTGCTGATTTTGGGGGCGGGCGCTGCCGGCATGATGTGCGCCATCCGCGCCGGAAAGCGCGGCCGCTCCGTCGTCATTCTCGACCACGCCAAGGCACCGGGTGAAAAGATCCGCATTTCCGGCGGTGGCCGCTGCAACTTCACCAATATTCATGCCGGGCCGAAGAATTATCTCTCCGCCAACCCGCATTTCGCCAAATCCGCGCTCGCCCGCTATACGCCGCGCGATTTCATCGCTCTCGTCGAAAAACACCGTATCGCCTGGCACGAAAAGACACTCGGCCAGCTCTTCTGCGATGACAGCGCCAAGGACATCATCCGCATGCTGCTTGGCGAAATGCAGGCGGTGAATGCGAAGCTGCGGCTCGAAACATCAGTCTCGGCCGTCACCCATGATGGTGGCCGTTTTCGCGTGACGACCTCAGGCGGCGTCATCGAGGCGGAAAGCCTCGTCGTCGCAACGGGAGCCAAGTCAATCCCGAAAATGGGCGCGACCGGCTTTGCCTACCAGATTGCCGAACAATTCGGCTTGTCGCTTGTCGAGACGCGACCCGGCCTCGTGCCGCTGACGCTCGATCCCGCTTCGCTGGAACGGCTGAGCCCGCTTGCCGGCGTCGCGGTTCCGGCCGAGGTTTCCCATGGCAAGACGTCGTTTGAGGAAGCGCTGCTGTTCACCCATCGCGGTTTGAGCGGCCCCGCCATCCTGCAAATCTCCTCCTATTGGAGGGAAGGCGATGCCATCCGCCTGAAACTGGAGCCGGCGCGCGATATTGTGGCGCTGCTGAGGCAAGCAAAACAGAAGAATGGCCGCCAGTCGGCCCAGACGGCTCTTTCCGAAATCCTGCCGAAGCGGCTCGCCCAACATGTGGTCGAGCAATCCGGTGTCACCGGCAATCTCGCCGATATGTCCGACAAGGTTCTCGCAAAGCTGGCGGGTGAGGTGCAGGACTGGCAGATCAAGCCTGCCGGGTCCGAAGGCTACCGAACGGCGGAAGTCACGCTCGGCGGTGTGGACACGAGCGGCCTCGATTCCCGCAGCATGGCGGCGAAGTCCGTGCCAGGCCTCTATTTCATTGGCGAATGTGTTGATGTGACCGGCTGGCTCGGCGGCTATAATTTCCAGTGGGCCTGGGCCTCCGGGCAGGCGGCAGGTGAATTCGCCTGAAACCGTGCCCGTTAACACCTTGTTAATGTGCCTGGGGTCATCCTGATCAAATGCCAGCAAAGCAGGGTCACCCAGTGATCCCACTGCACATGATGTCGTGCTGGAGGCTCTTAACAGGGCATGGGTCGGTTGAGTTTTTCGTCAGGAGCCCGCGCATGAACAGAACAGCACATCGCCGCCCTCGCGCCATTGCCATCGCCCGCGCCGAAAGCGGGAGCAGGCAGTTGGCCTTTCGCCTCAGCATCATCGCAGCTGGCGCTCTCGCGGCTCTGATCGCTCTGTTTTACTGATCGGCGGTTCTTCGCCTTCATTAAGCGGATAAGCCCGCTGAAAAACCGCGACGGCCGCGATGCCGAGGCCATATCGGCATAAAATTTCTCTTCCTGTAGAATGGCTTCGCGCCGCGTGCGCGGCTTCTGATTGTCAATGATGGCCAGTGCTGCAAAAATCGCGTGCATGTTCGCTCTCCTTCTGAATGCGGAGGGCCATGATGCACGCCGTTTTTTGATTTATCTGCGCAAGAAAATGCGCTACGTTTTTCACCGATGAAAAACGTCACCTGGGATTCCTATCAACTTTTCCTCGACGTGTCACGCAGTGGCGGCCTGACGGGTGCTGCCGCGCTGACCGGTTTGAGCCCCGCGACCGTGGGGCGACGCATGGTCGAGCTGGAGGAGCGCATCGGCAAGGCCCTGTTTCAGCGCAGCCAGACCGGATACGCCCTGACGGCGGATGGCCGTGCGCTGTTCGACCGGCTTCAGGCAATGGAAAATGCGGCCAAGGATATCGAGGGATGGCAGAAGGCGTCGTCGGCCTCTTCCACCGTGCGCATTGCCGTCGGCACCTGGAATGCCTGGCTGTTGACGGGGAATTTCTCCGCCATCTGCACTGACCGCGATGATTTCCGCATCGATCTTTTCATTGCCGAACAGAGGGCGTCTCTGGCGCATCGCGAGAACGACATCGGCATCCGCGCTTTCGAGCCGCAGGAAAAGAACCTTGCCGCCATCAGGACGGGGGAGGTGGCCTATGCGCCCTACAGGCTGCGCAATGCTGCTGCCGCCGTTGCCGACCGCTGGCTGGCGGTGGCGGAAGATAGCGCCATTTCCACCTATCTGCGCTGGCCGCATGACAACCGCCGCAGCGATATCGCGGTGACGGTAAACCGGCCGGTGGCGCTGCTCGATCTGGTGCTGGCCGGGGCAGGCATCGCCGTGCTTCCCTGTTTCGTGGGCGATGCGGATGCGCGGCTTCTTCGTGAAGGCGGCGAAATTGAAATACTCCGCCACAATCAATGGATCGTCATGAACAATGACGATCGCCACCGCCGCGATATCAGGACGGTGGCGGATCGGATGACCCGTCTCATCAAGGGGCATTCCGATCTTTATGCCGGGCGCAAGAGCCGCCCGGCATGAAAGAATGGCTGCCATTCAGGCGGCGGCACTTCCCTGCGCGACGATAACGGGGATCAAAAGATCGCCCCAGTTGCCGCCGCCGCCGTGGTGGCGGGCCGAGCGGACGAGCTCGACGGAAACGCCAGCCTCGACGGCTTTCATGACGGCCTGGTTAAGGCGGTGCAGATCATTGGCCAGCATGCGGATGGCGGCCTGCTGATCCTGCGTCATGGCGGAGGACTGTTCCTCGGCGCGTTCCTTGACGTGGGTCTTGATGGGGTTATGGGCATTCATGGCATTTCTCCTCTCTTTATTGGTTGGGGTTCTTGATGCGATTTGCAAGCCCTTCCCGGTCTCTGGCGGTCGCCGGGAAGGGCTGTTTCTCGATTTATTCAGCCGCCGGGCGGAACTGGTCGTGCTCGGTGGATTCCTTCATGGCTGTGGTGGACGACGTGCCGCCCGAGATCGCCAGAGACACGGCGTCGAAATAGCCGGTGCCGACTTCGCGCTGGTGCTTGGTGGCGGTGTAACCGTTAACCTCGGCTGCGAATTCCGCTTCCTGAAGCTCGGAATAGGCCGCCATCTGCCGGTCCTTGTAACCGCGCGCCAGTTCGAACATGCCGAAATTCAGCTGGTGGAAACCGGCCAGCGTAATGAACTGGAACTTGTAGCCCATCGCCCCCAGCTCGCGCTGGAACTTGGCAATCGTCGCGTCGTCGAGGTTCTTTTTCCAGTTGAACGACGGCGAGCAATTGTAAGCGAGCTTCTTGCCGGGATGCACCTTGTGCACGCCTTCCGCAAACCTGCGTGCCTGTTCGAGATCCGGCTTTGATGTTTCGCACCAGATCAGGTCGCAATAGGGCGCATAGGCAACCGCGCGGGCGATGCAGGGTTCAAGACCGTTCTTGACCTGATAGAAGCCCTCGACGGTGCGGCCGGCATCGTAATCCACGAAGGGCTGGTCGCGCTCGTCGATATCGGAGGTCAGAAGCTTGGCCGCCTCCGCATCAGTGCGGGCGATGACCAGTGTCGGTACACCCATGACATCAGCCGCAAGTCGCGCCGCCGTCAGGTTGCGAATATGCGCCGCCGTCGGGATCAGAACCTTGCCGCCGAGATGGCCGCACTTCTTTTCCGATGCCAGCTGATCCTCATAGTGAACGCCCGCCGCGCCCGCCTCGATGAAGGCCTTCATGATCTCGAAGGCATTGAGCGGCCCGCCGAAACCGGCCTCCGCATCGGCAACGATCGGCGCAAACCAGGTGTCGACCGAAAGACCCTTACCCTCCGCCGTCTCGATCTGGTCGGCGCGCTGCAAGGTGCGGTTGATGCGCTTTGCAAGCTCAGGTGCCGCATTGGCCGGGTAAAGCGACTGGTCCGGATACATGGCCGAGGCCGTGTTGGCGTCAGCCGCAACCTGCCAGCCGGAAAGATAGATCGCCTTCAGCCCGGCGCGAACCATCTGCATGGCCTGATTGCCGGAGAGCGCACCGAGCGCATTGACGAAATTCTCCTCGTTGATCAGCTTCCACAGCCGGTTCGCACCCATCTCGGCCAGCGAATGGCGGATTTCGACGGAGCCGCGCAACCGCTCCACGTCGGCGGCGGTGTAGGTGCGCTCAATGCCGTCAAAACGTCCCTGCGGTGCACCCGGAACAAGTTTGTAAAAATCCGTCATACTTCTCTCTCCCATGACAAATGCGGTTTTTGAAACGGACTGCCGTGAACTTCGTGTGGCGCCGTTCGATGTGACTACATTTACATTTTTGGAGATTTGAGCGCCAGAACAAACATAAAAACAGTGACTTGAAAGAGGTTATCCTGTAGGGTGCGTGACAGGGTGGAGCTGTAAATTTGTAAATTTTGTAAAAACTTTTGAGCTGTCGAGTTTGTAACAGACTTGTATGAGTTGACGGGATGGAGGGGCGACGCTGTGTCGGAAAACAAGATTTTTGCAGGCCCGCGGGTGCGCCGTATTCGCAATGGGCTCGCATTGACGCAGACGGCCATGGCCGAGGCGCTGGCGATCTCGCCGTCTTACCTCAATCTCATCGAGCGCAACCAGCGGCCGCTCACGGTGCAGCTACTTTTGAAGCTCGCTTCGGTCTACAAGGTCGATCTCGATGACCTTCAGGGCGAAAGCGCCGGTTCCGCCGGGCAGTTGCGTGAGGTCTTCGCCGATCCTTTGCTGGCGGGTGAAGTGCCGTCGCCGCAAGAGCTGATCGAGGTTGCCGATGCCGCGCCCAATGCGGCAAGCGGTGTCCTCAAGCTTTACCGGGCCTATCGGGAGCAGGCGCAGCGCCTTTCCGACCTTTCCGATCTTCTGGCGCGGGAGGGACATGAGACGGCGCTCTCCTCCACCCGCCTGCCGATCGACGAGGTCCGGCACGTCTTTGAAAACCGGCCAGCCTATTTCCACGCCATCGATGCGGCAGCAGAAGAACTCCATAAACAATTGTCAGTGGGTGATGATCTCGCCTCCGGTCTGCGCGCATGGCTACAGAAAAACCACGGCATCGTCGTCAGAACCCTGCCGGTGCACGCCATGCCCAATCTCAGGCGGCGTTATGACCGCCATTCCATGCGGCTGTTTTTGTCCGAGCGCCTGTCGCAGCCGGATCAACTCCGGGAAATGGCGATGGAGACCTGTCTTCTGGCGCTTCGCGAAGAGATCGGCGGGGAACTGGAAGCGCTGAACCTGAAAGGCGAGGAGGCGCGACGCATCGCCCGTTTCGAACTGGCGCGTTATGCCGCCCATGCGCTGATGATGCCCTATGGTGCGTTCCTCGCCGCCGCCCAGCGCGCGAAATATGACCTCGATGTTCTGCGGTCGCGTTTCAACGTGTCGTTCGAGCAGGCCGCTAACCGGCTCGTCAGCCTGCAAAGGCCGACGGCCTCGGCAATTCCGTTTTTCCTGATGGAGATCGACAATGCCGGCAACCGCTTCCGCCTCTCAGGTGCTGGCGGTTTCCCGAGGGCGCGATTCGGCGGTCTCTGTCCGCGGCTCAATATCCATGCCGCCTTCGCCCAGCCGGGGCAGGTGCTGGTGGAAGCCGTGGAAATGCCTGACGGAGATGCCTTCCTCACGGTTTCGCGCACGCTGGAAGGCCCGCAGGCGGGTTTCGGCGAAAGGGTGAGGCGCACGGCCGTGCTTCTGGGCTGCGATCTCGGCCAGGCGTCGGAAACGGTCTATGGTCCGGCCGCTTCGGGTGCTGCACCCGTCGCCATCGGCCCCTCATGCCGGCTGTGCGAAAGGCAGGGTTGCCTGTCGCGCGCCGAAGCGCCGCTCACGCGCCCGCTCGGGTTGGATGAAATGGTCACCGGCCTCAGTGTTTTCGACTTCCAGTAGGTCTTTCGATCCACTTTTTTGTGGCTGGAACACATTTGGTTGAAAATGCTGTGCTGCACATTTCCCGCTTGCTCCCTTTTGTTTTCCTTTCTAGTCTCTCCCAAAAAAGGGGATCACGCTTCCGTCGTGAGGATGCGTTAACAGGAGACATCATGAAAAACCGTTCTCTCCGCCTGACCTTGGCTCTCACCACCGCGCTCGTTGCAGCAGGCTCGGCGATGGCCCAGGAGAAGGTCGTCCACGTCTATAACTGGTCGGATTATATCGATCCCGTCATCCTTGAAGACTTCACCAAGGAAACTGGAATCAAGGTCGTCTACGACGTTTATGACGGCAACGAGGTGCTGGAGACCAAGCTTTTGGCCGGCAGCTCGGGTTATGACGTCGTGGCGCCGACATCGCCTTTCCTGGCACGGCAGATCAAGGCCGGTGTCTACCAGAAGCTGGACAAGTCCAAGCTGCCGAACCTCAAGAACATGTGGCCGGAAATCACCGAACGTCTGGCGCAATACGACCCCGGCAACGAATATGCCGTCAACTACATGTGGGGCACCACCGGCATCGGCTATAACGTCGCCAAGGTGAAGGCCGCGCTCGGCGATGTGCCTGTTGATAGCTGGGACGTGCTGTTCAAGCCGGAAAATGCCGAGAAGCTGAAATCCTGCGGTATCAACATTCTCGACGCGTCGGACGAGACATTCGCGATTGCGATGAACTATATCGGCAAGAATCCCGACAGCAAGGAGACGGCCGACCTGGAAGCGGGCGGCGAGGTCTATTCTAAGATTCGCCCCTCTGTGAAGACCTTCAATTCGTCGCCCTATATCAATGATCTCGCCAATGGCGACATTTGCATCTCCATCGGCTGGTCCGGCGATATCCTTCAGGCGAAAACGCGCGCCGAGGAAGCCAAGAACGGCGTCGAAGTGAATTACGTCATCCCCAAGGAAGGCACCTATATCTGGATGGACAGCTTCGCCATTCCGGCTGATGCCAAGAATGTCGACGAGGCCCACGCCTTCATCAACTACATGATGAAGCCTGAAGTCGCGGCCAAGGCTTCCGACTACGTGCAATACGCCAACGGCAACCTGCCCTCGCAGGCGCTGATGGATCCGTCGGTTGCGAAGAACCCGGGGGTCTATCCCGATCCGGAAACGATGAAGAAGCTCTTCACCATCTCGCCCTACGGACCGAAGGAACAGCGTGTGTTGAACCGCGTCTGGACACAGATAAAGACCGGCACCTGATCGGACCTGGGAGAGGGTGGCGCTGTCCACCCTCTTTCTCCTTGATGTCGTCGATTGATTCTTGGGTGAAATGGGGCGGGCATGGCAAAGACACTCGGACCGGTCAAACGCAAATTCAGCCCTTGGGACAATCCCGATGCGGTGCCCTTCATCCGATTTGAAAACGTTACCAAACGTTTTGGCGACTTTGTCGCCGTCAACAATCTGACGCTCGATATTTACGAGCGTGAATTCTTCTCGCTGCTCGGTCCCTCCGGTTGCGGCAAGACCACGCTGATGCGCATGCTGGCCGGTTTCGAGGAGCCGACCGAGGGCCGCATCCTGCTGCAGGGCAAGGATATTTCCGGCGTGCCGCCCTATAAGCGCCCGACCAACATGATGTTCCAGTCCTATGCGCTTTTCCCGCACATGTCGGTGGAAAAGAACATTGCCTTCGGCCTCGAGCAGGACGGCCTGCCCAAGGCGGAAATCGCTGCCCGCGTCGAGGAAATGCTGCGACTGGTCAAGCTCACGGAATTTGCCAGGCGCAAGCCGAGCCAGCTTTCCGGCGGCCAGCGTCAGCGCGTGGCGCTTGCACGCTCGCTCGCCAAGCGGCCGAAGGTGCTGCTGCTGGATGAACCGCTCGGCGCGCTCGACAAGAAGCTGCGCGAGGAAACCCAGTTCGAACTGATGGATATCCAGACCAATCTCGGTCTCACCTTCCTCATCGTCACCCATGACCAGGAAGAGGCGATGACGGTGTCGGACCGCATCGCCGTCATGGACAAGGGCAACGTCGTGCAGGTGGCGACGCCGGCCGAGATCTATGAAGCGCCGAATACCCGCTACGTGGCGGACTTCATCGGCGACATCAATATTTTCGACGCCAATGTCGTCGCCAATGCCTCCGATATCGGCAAGCCCGGTGTGGTGACGCTGGATTGCGACGGGCTGAAGGTTTCGGTGGAGCAGGAATGCGCGGCGGCCACCGGCAGCCAGGTGGCTTACGCCATTCGCCCGGAAAAGGTCCGCATCTCGCTCGACCAGCCCGCCGACAGCAGCATCAATTCCGCCTATGGCGAAGTCTGGGACATCGGGTATCTCGGCGACTTCTCCGTCTTCATCGTCAAGCTCGCCGATGGCCGCGTCATCCGCGCCGCGCAGGCGAATGTCTCTCGTCTCGTCGATCGTCCGATTACTTTCGGGGATATGGTGTGGCTTAATTGGAAACCGGATTCAGGGCTTGTCCTGACACGCTGAGGGAGGCTTTCATGGCGATCACCACTCCTGAAAACCGGCAAAGCCCCTGGCGCTGGCTGGTCGTTGCGGTTCCCTATTTCTGGCTGCTGCTGTTTTTCGCCGCGCCCTTTCTCATCATCGCCAAGATTTCGCTGTCGGATACGGCAATCTCCATGCCGCCCTATACGCCTGTTTTCGAAGGGTTTTCGAAGCTCGGCGAATTTTTCTCGCAGCTGGATTTCGAGAACTATCTCTTCCTCACGGAAGACCCGCTTTATATCGAAGCCTATCTGTCGTCGCTGCGCATCGCCTTCATCTCCACCTTCCTGCTTCTGCTGATCGGTTATCCCATGGCGCTGGCCATGGCGCGTGCGCCATCCTCCGTGCGCCCGACGCTTGTCATGCTGGTGATCCTGCCGTTCTGGACCTCGTTCCTGATCCGCGTTTACGCCTGGATCGGCATTCTGAAGCCGGAAGGCCTGCTGACGGTATTGTTCCAGTGGCTCGGGTTTCTCGGTCCCGACCAGCAGGTCAATATCTTCCGTACCGAAACGGCGATCTTCATCGGCATCGTTTATTCCTATCTGCCCTTCATGGTGCTGCCGCTTTATTCGGCGCTGGAAAAACTCGACAATACGCTTCTGGAAGCGGCCGCCGATCTGGGTTGCCCGCCCTGGAAAGCCTTCTGGAAGATCACCTTCCCACTGTCCCTGCCGGGTGTCGTGGCCGGGGCGATGATCTGCTTCATTCCGATCACGGGCGAATTCGTCATTCCCGACCTGCTCGGCGGCGCGCAGACGCTGATGATCGGCAAGACGCTGTGGACGGAATTCTTCGGCAATCGCGACTGGCCCTTGGCATCCGCCGTCGCCGTGCTGTTGCTGATCCTGCTGGTGGTGCCCATCGCCATCTTCCAGAACCAGCAGAAGAAGGTGGGGTGAGGCCATGAAGCGCGGAAAATTCGATACCACGGTCCTGACGCTCGGTTTTGCCTTCCTCTATATTCCGATCATCATCCTGATCATCTATTCCTTTAATGCCTCCAAGCTCGTCACCGTCTGGGGCGGCTTTTCGCTGCAATGGTACAAATCCATGTGGTCGAACCAGGGGCTGATGGATGCCGCCTGGGTGACGTTGCGTGTCGGTATCCTCAGCGCCACCATCGGCACCATCCTTGGAACGCTGGCGGCGCTGTCTCTCACCCGTTTTGCCCGGTTCCCCGGCCGGGTGTTGTTTTCCGGCATGATCTATGCGCCGCTCGTCATGCCTGAGGTCATCACCGGCCTGTCGCTGCTGCTTTTGTTCGTGGCTGTCGGGGTGGATCGTGGTTTCTGGACTGTCGTCATCGCCCATACCACCTTCACCATGTGTTATGTGGCGATCGTCGTGCAGTCACGCCTGTTGACCTTCGACCGCAGCCTTGAAGAGGCGGCGCTCGACCTCGGCTGCCCGCCAGTCAAGACCTTCTTCCGCATTACCCTGCCGCTGATCTTCCCCGCCGTCATTGCCGGCTGGATGCTCGCCTTCACCCTGTCGCTCGACGATCTCGTGATCGCCAGTTTTGCTACCGGCCCGGGTGCGACGACGCTGCCGATCAAGATTTATTCCCAGGTTCGCTTGGGCGTGACGCCGGAAATCAATGCCATCTGCACCATCCTGATCGGTCTCGTGACCATCGGCGTCATAGCCGCTTCCATTACCTCCAAGCGCACCGAATTGCAGCGGATGCGCGACGAGCATGCGGCCGCGCGAAACTGATCAAAAGTAGCATCCTGATTTCTTCGCGTTACTGTTGAAATCGCGATAAAATCAGGAACCTGTAATTTAGATTTGGCACTTTACGGTCTCAGAATAGGAATTCTCGTCGGTAATTGATCGATTTTGGTTTTAACCGCTTGTTAATGGGAGTTGGCGGAAAGTAAATTCAACGCAGGGCCGTCATATGTTTGATGGCCGGGATTTGATAATTTCCGTATGGCTAGATTGTCCCCTTCTCTCGTTGAAAAAAGCACAACTCATCCAGGCGGCCGAAAGGCCGCCTTTCTTTTTGATGGCCTTGTCGATGCCTCTCAGTGATTTTCCGGATGATCCATCGATTTCGAGACGAGCAGCACGGGTATAAGCCCGGCCAAGATGATGATGATCGCGGGCACGGCGGCATCCTGCACCCTGGAACGGGACGCATCCTCATAAACCAGTGTGGCGAGCGTGTTGAAACCGAAAGGCCGGAGCAGGATGGTGGCCGGCAGTTCCTTCATGGATTCGATCAGGACCAGAAGGAAGGCGGTCAGCGCCGCCGGCCGCATATTCGGCAAAAGCACCTTGAACAGCGTCTGCGCCCGGTTGCGCCCAAGGGTGCGGGAGGCCATGTCGATATGCGGCGAGAGCTTATGGAAACCGGCATCGAGCGTGCCTTCCGCCATGGTCATGAAACGCACGGCATGGGCATAGATGATGGCAAAGGCGGTGCCTGACAGAAGCAGCCCGCTGGAAAAGCCGAAATGGGAACGGATGAACCCGTCAACGCCATTATCGAGACTTGCCAGCGGAATGAGGACGCCGATGGCAAGCACGGTTCCCGGCACGCCATAGCCCATGGAACCAAAGCGCGCCGCCACTTTTGACATGCGCGAGCGCTCGGTGCGGATGGCATAGGAAAACACGAAAGCGGCAATCAGCGTCACGAAGGCAGCGGAAAGCGAGACTTCGAGGCTGTGTCCGAGTGCTTTCAAAAGCTTGGGTTGAAGCAGTGCATCCAGCCTTTTCACGGCGTAGCTGCCCAGCACGATAACCGGAATGAAAAAGCCGCTCGCCACCGGCAGAAAGCAGAACAGGCTCGCGGACCAGCGCCGCCAGCCATTGAGCGCCTTCAGCCGATGGCGCTGCGCCATGCTCGTCGCCTTCGGTGCGCCAAAGCGCTGTTTTTCCCGGGCATTGCGTTCAATGACGATCAGCGCGCCGACGATGATGAGGATGATGGCGGCGATCTGGGTCGCATTGGCGAGATTACCGCGATTGAGCCAGGTCTCGTAGATGGTGAAGGTGAGCGTCTGGACGCCGAGATATTCGACGGCGCCAATATCGTTCAGCGTCTCCATCAGCACCAGCGACAGCCCGATGGCGATGGCCGGCCGCGCCATCGGCAATTGCACGGAGAAGAACACATTCAGCGGCTTTGCGCCAAGCGTACGGGCCGCTTCGGCCGCAAACCGCCCCTGCATCGAAAAAGCGGCGCGGGCCGAGAGATAGACATAAGGGTAAAGCACCGAACTCAGGACGATCACCGCACCGCCGAGCGAGCGGATATCGGGAAACCAGTAGTCACGGATACTGTGGTAACCGAAGGCGGCGCGAAGGGCGCTCTGCACCGGCCCGGTGAAATCGAGAAACTCACCGAACGCATAGGCCGCCAGATAGGAAGGGATCGCAAGCGGCAACACAAGTGCCGCGGACACTAACCGCCGCAGCGGAAATTCGAATGTGGTGACGAGCCAGGCGCAGACGATCCCGAAGAAGGCTGTTGTCGCGGCCGTCAGCCCCAGCAACATGAAGGTGCGGAACCCGGCGCGTGGCAGAACATTGGCGAGAAGATGCTGCCACCCCTCCGTGCTGCCGGTCAGCGCCAGCCAGAAGATCGCCAGAATGGGCATGGCGGCAATGGCCGCGATGATGACTGCCGTGATCGGCAGTACTGAAACGCGTCTTGTCGCTGCATGGGGAATGGTCATGGGCATGCGGGCCTGCTGTCTTGCGAAAGCCTTAACCGGCTGGCCTTTCAGTCGGCGGCTTCCGCATTGCTACGCCCGCATGGCCTCAGTTGGCAAGAACCCGCTGCGACGGAAAGGTGATTTCCACCAACGTGCCTTCATTCGGCGTGGAGGTGATGGAAAAATTCGCCCGGTTGGCGTCCACCATGGCCTTGGTCAGCGGCAGGCCAAGCCCGGTGCCGTCGCCCCGCACGCGCTTGCCTGACGACGCCACCTGCCGGAACGGCTTCATCGCCTGCTCCAGTTCCGCCCGCGTCATGCCGATGCCCGTGTCGCGGATGCGCAGCGAAACGCTGCCATTGGCCTCATAGGCCGTGGAAACGACGATCTGGCCGCCCGACGGCGTGAAACGGATGGCGTTCGACAGGATGTTCAGCACGATCTGCTTGATCGAGCGCAGGTCGGCGACGATCTGCGGCACGGATTGCGCCAGCGCCGTGCGGATGATGACGCGCTGGTTGTTGGCCTGCGGCTGCACCAGCGAGACCGCCTCGGCGACCGTCTCATTGAGCGGTACGGCGATGAAATCCACATCCATCTGCCCGGCCTCGATCTTGGAAATATCGAGGAGATCATTGACGATATCGAGCACATGCCGGCCCGAACGGCCGATATCATTGGCATATTCCACATAACGCGGATTGCCGATCGGCCCGAAACGTTCGGTCGCCATCATGTCGGAGAAGCCGATGATGGCGTTGAGCGGCGTGCGGATTTCGTGGCTGACGCGCGCGAGGAAATCGGTCTTGTGCGCATTGGCGGTTTCCGCCGCGCGCTTGGCGTTGCGCAACTCTTCTTCCGTGCGTTTCCACTGGGTGATGTCACGGATGACGGCGCAATAGCCGTGCGAGGATTTCAGCCGGCCGATGGTCATGAACAGTGGCAGGAAACCGCCGGAGGCCTCGCGGCCGATCACTTCGCGGCCGTCGTTCAGCACGCTGGCGACACCATTATTGGCGAGACCGGAGAGATAGTCGAGCACGGCCCGCTGGCTCTCATGGGCAAAGAGCGTCACGAAGGGCTTGCCGGCGATTTCGCCATTATCATAATTGAACAGCGCGCTGGCGGACCGGTTGAGCGAGCGGATTTCGCCGTCGTCGCCCAGAAGCACCACGCCATCGGTGGCGGTTTCCAGAATGGAATGCAGCTCTTCCATTTCGCCCTGCAACAGGGAGAGGCTGCCTGCCTCGGGATTTTCCGCCGTGTTTTCATTGGCCGCCGTAACCGGTGCCAGCTTTTCTTCCAGCGGAACCAGCGACAGCATCAGCGCCTTCGTCTCTTCCCAACGGATGGACTGCAGCCGCGCCTTGACCGGGATGATGTCGTTTTCGGCGCTGACGACGACCATGCCGCCCTCATTGTCAGGCATATCCTCCAGCTCCTGCCGCTGCAGCAGTGCTTCCAGCCCGCCAACCTCTTCCAGCTCAGTCAGCGAGGTGTAACCCGTCAGTCGCAGGAAGTCGGGATTGGCGTGGATCAGCCTGTCACCGGCATGCACCAGAAGCGCCACCGGCATCTGATCCAGCGTCTCGGCCGTCAGCGCACTGGCGGCACGAACGGGCGGGCTCACCATGGAGGCCGCGAGATCGGCAACCGGATGCTCGTCGGTGGTGGCCACCTGCTTTTCGTCAGAAGCAGTTTCATCGGTGGTACGAACGGGTGCGGGCTGTTCTCCGCGAACATAATCGGCAAAAAGATCGTCTTCTTCCGCCGGTTCAGTTGTTTCTGCGTCGTTGCCAGTGTCGGAAGAGGCGCTTTCGGCGGTCTCCGGCGCGATGTCTTGCTGGATATCCTCAACGACCGGCTCGGCGGAAATTCCTTCCGCATCCGCCTCGTGTTTTTCCTCCGATGCCGTATCTGATGGCGCCATATCCGACGGCGCGAGCGCCCGGCCAATTTCGCGGAAGGCGGCTTGCTCGCCAGCGGTTAGTCCCTCGCGGGAGCGCGAACGGCGCTCCTCCAGATGGACGACCTTGTCGGAATAGGATGGTTCGGACGCTGGCGCGGCTATTGGCGCTTCGAACTCCAGCGAGGTCTCATCATCAAGCAGTTCTTCCGCCAGAACCTCGTTGGTAGCGTCGTCTGCCACATCGACGCTTACTGCCGGTTCATCAGGCAGCGCTGCGTGCGGATTGTCGTCGGTCTCATCGTCTTCATCGATAAAAGCCAGCAATTCATGGCTTTCATCTTCGGCGGACGGCTGCGGCAAAACCTCTGCCAAATCCGCCTCTTCGCTGTTCAGGAAGGTCAGTCCTGTGGCGTGCGGGTCTTCGGTGGCATCCGCGAGGCGCACGATGCCGAAACCGCGGAAACCGTCAAATTCGCGCGCACGCGTATAGGTGGGCAGGGCGGCGAGATCGATCGGCACCATCAGCGAGGTGCCTTCCACCGGCCAGTAGATCGTCTTGCCCGACCAGGTGTCACGCCGGCCGAGAAGCTCGCGGATCTTGCCATCAGGGTCGAGATTGAACAGGGCCGCGACATCGGCAAAGCCCATGCCTTCCACGGCCGCCGCCTTAGCGCCCACCGCTTCCGCAAATTCATGCGAAATCGAGCTGAAACGCCCTTCGGCGTCGATTTTCCAGACAAAGCGGGAGGCGCGCGCACCGGCATTAAAGACGAAAGGCTGTGATTCTTCGCCGGTGCCGATGTCTGCCTGGGTCGCTCTGTCCTCGTCCGCCGTCGCAGCTTCTGCTGCCGGGGTTTCGGCGATTTCTTCGTCCGCGACTGCGCTTTCGGTGGCCGGAACCTCTACGGTATAATCCTCTGCGACCGTCCGCTGGATCGAGGGTGCAGCCGCTTCATCGGCATCGAGTTCGAATAGGTCCGCAATGTCGTCGGTCATCGCCACATTGGCGGCGGCATCCGCATCCCGCACGGGAAGCTCTGACGGTACTTCCGCGGTGTCTTCCGGCATCAGCGGAACGCTGTCTTCATCCGGTTCCGCTGCCACGTCCTCTTCGGAATCGGACGGCAGTTCCTGCACCTCTTCCACATCCTCGATGTCCGCAACGGCGTCTAGTACAGAATCGAAAGAAGTGGTTGCGGCGACAACAGGTGCCGTCTCCGCAACCGGAGAAGCGGGCTCGGCGGCGGCCGGGATTTCCTGTGGCTTCTCTTCGGCAAAACCCCTGTCTTCGGAAAAACCACTGTCTTCTGCAAACCCATTGACGGGATCGAGCGTCCCGAGCGCGGTTTCCACCACGAACAGCAGGTTCAGTTCGGGCGATGTCGTGATCTGGCCGGTGGCGGCGGGCAGATAACCTTTACCAGTCGGAACCGGGCGTTTGACGAGGTGACCGGACTGGCCGGCGGCCATTTTGACAAGCGTGCGGGCGGTATGCGGCGTGATGCCGAGCGACGAAAAGCCTGAAGAGGCGACAATGATCTCATTGTCACCGTTCAGGACTGCCATATGAATATCCGGATCGTCAAACCCTTCGATCATGCGCCGGGCGCATTCGGCCACGTCGGGCGCGGCCTGATCGGTGAGGGCGGAAAACAGGATGGCCGGGTGGCCGGGTTCCGCTTCGATGATCTCCGCGCGGGCGGTGACGGCAAGGCTGCGGAAACCCGAAGTGATGCGAATGGTAAACGGCAGGCCGTCTCCGGCTTTCGAAAGCCGCGCCGCCGTGGCTGCCAATTGCCGGAAGGTCACATCCTGGCGTTTGGGACCTTGCTCCAGAAAATCGTAAACCATCGGCGTGCCGAACAGCGAAGCGCCACGCCCATTGGCCCAGAGAACATTTTGAAGATCGAGCGAAAACAGCGCCATGGCCTCACCGCGCCCGAAACCTTCACGCACCCGTTCATGCACTGCTATATCGATAAAGGGATACTGGACGGCGGGCATGTCGAAACCTATTCTGGCACTACCGGACCTTGCGGGCTTCTCGGCTTCCTCATGAAGCCGCAAAACGTAAACCCGCCAGGCATCACGTTAACAGAATTTTAAATAACTTCACAGCGCGGCCGGGTCCACCGCCCGGTGGATGAATCGCCAAATAGAGTTAACATCAACAGGCCCATTCCCGCTTCGCGTTCTCAGTCACCCTATCGAAAAGCACTTGCCTTTCGCAGCCTTTTTTCGCAAAATTCGAAGAGGCACTTGCAAATGGGGGAAACACCTTTTATGTCACCCCCCGTGACGCCGCTTCGGCGTTTCATGTGCGGTTGTAGCTCAGTTGGTTAGAGCGCAGGTTTGTGGCACCTGAGGTCGGTGGTTCGACCCCACTCAACCGTACCATTCCCCTCTCCCAGTAAGTTTATATGTCACAAGGACTTACCGGGAGAGGGGAAAATTCTCTCCACACCAGCGCCTGTTCATGACTTGCGGATGATCACACAAGTCTCAACGCCGGGCAGGCACGCCTGCCGATTTCGAAAATCCCCGGAAATCATTGTCGCGATCATGACGATCCCTATTCAGACTTGGCGAGGCATCAGCCCTTCCCCTGTGCAGCCTGCCAAAAACCATTTGGCTAAAATCGCCTGCGCTGGTATTGTCCACCCAACGAAACCTTATGAAAGCCAGCAGCATAGCGTCTACGCTTGTGCGCGGCGAAATGGACAAGACAGTGATCGACCCCGGAAACGGCCCAAAGCCGTCGGAACAAGGGGCGTCGGTGGCGAACAAAGGGAAAGCGAAGCGATCCCGTCGTGGCAAGAAACACAAGCGTGACGGTAAGCCCCGTGACGCTGTTGTGCTGTCGCATGATGTTGCCGCAGATGTTCCGGCCGGTTCCTCCTACGTATCGGCTCTCGAGCCGGACGCCGAGCCGCGTAAGAGAAAGCGCCGCAGGCGCTCTCGCGGAAAAGGCACGTCTCAGCAGCCTGCGGCCGCCGTCAACGGAGAGGTGCAGGCTCCAGCCGTACCCGATGGCGCAAATTCATCCTCCGTGCCGCCCGGTGGCCCGCGAAAATCGCGTAACCGCAAACGCGGCCATCGCGATCCGCGCGGTCGTGACCCGCAGGGCCGTCCGCTGGTTCCCACCCATGCGCCGAAACATGTCGGCAAGCAGAACGGCCGTGCTAATGGCTCGGCACAGGAAGCACACCGGTCGCAATCCGAAATCTCCGCCCGCCATGTAGGTCGCCAGTATGAGAATGGCCAGGAGCCGCCGGCGGATATGTACGCGGCGCTCGATCTCGGCACCAATAATTGCCGCCTGCTGATCGCGCAGCCGACACGGCCCGGCCAGTTCCGGGTGGTGGATGCCTTTTCGCGCATCGTGCGACTGGGTGAGGGGCTGATATCGAGCGGCCGCCTTTCCGATGATGCGATGGACCGCGCGGTGGAAGCGCTCAAGGTCTGCTCCTCGAAACTTGCAGGACGCCCGATCAGGCGCATGCGGCTCATCGCCACCGAGGCCTGCCGTGCCGCCTCCAATGGCGAGGAGTTTCTGGCGCGCGTCACGCGGGAAACGGGGCTGAAGCTCGAAATCATCAGCCGCGAGACGGAAGCCCGGCTTGCGGTCTCCGGCTGCGCATCGCTTGTCGGGCGTGAAGCGCGCTCCGTCGTGCTGTTCGATATTGGGGGTGGATCGTCGGAAATCGCGGTCATCAAGGTCGGTGAAAACCGCTCGAACCGGCTCGCCAATCACATCACCCATTGGACCTCTCTGCCGGTCGGTGTCGTCACGCTGTCGGAACGCCACGGTGGCCGCGATGTGACGCCGGATGTTTTTGCGGCGATGGTGCGAGAGGTCGAAGGCCTGCTGGATGCCTTCCATTGCCCGCCGCTCGCGCCGCAATTGCATCATGAGGATTTTCATCTGATCGGAACCTCGGGCACGGTTACGACGCTTGCGGGCGTCCATCTCGATCTGCCGCGATATGATCGCCGCAAGGTGGATGGCCTCTGGCTTTCCGATGCCGAGGTAACGGCCATGCAGGACAAGTTGCTGGCATGGGATTTCGCCGGCCGCGCCGCCAATGCCTGCATCGGGCCTGATAGGGCCGATCTGGTTCTGGCCGGCTGCGCGATCCTCGAGGCCATTCGCCGCCGCTGGCCCGCCCGCCGCATGCGCGTGGCCGATCGTGGCCTGCGCGAAGGGCTTTTGACGGATATGATGGCGGATGACGGCGCATGGCGGCGCAACCGTATAAGGCGCATGCAGATGGTACGGCAGGACAGAACGGAAGGTTTGACATGAGCAAGGCGCCGACAAGCACCAATCGCACCGGCCGCAAGATCGGCCAGAAGGTCAAGAAGACCAAGCTCAAGGCCTCGTCGCGCCGCTGGCTGGAGCGTCATATCAATGACCCCTATGTGCAGCGCGCCAAGCTGGAAGGTTATCGCGCCCGCGCCGCCTTCAAGCTTTTGGAAATCAACGACAAGCATCAGATTCTGAAGGGTGCGACCCGCATCATCGACCTTGGTGCCGCACCCGGAAGCTGGTCGCAGATCGCCTCCAAGGTGACGGATTCGACCGAGGACGATATTCGCGTCGCGGCCATCGATTTCCTCGAAATCGATCCGATCCCCGGCGTGAAGATCCTGCAGCTCGACTTCCTCGACCCGACCGCACCCGACCAGCTGATGGAAGCCGTTGGCGGCACGCCCGATCTGGTCTTGTCGGATATGGCAGCGCCAACCACGGGCCACCAGAAGACCGACCACATCCGCACCATGCATCTGTGCGAAGTCGCTGCCGATTTCGCGGTTCAGGTGCTGGCGGAAGGCGGCCATTTCCTCGCCAAGACCTTTCAGGGCGGCACGGAAAAGGCATTGCTTGATATGCTGAAGAAGAACTTCAAGCAGGTTCTGCATATCAAGCCGGCGTCGTCACGCTCGGAATCGGTCGAGATGTTCCTGCTTGCCAAGCACTTCAAGGGCCGCAGACACGAGCCCGCAATCGATGCCGACGCTGAAGAGGCGACTGACGACTGATCACTCCGCCGGTTGCGAAACCTTGCCGCGGTGGCCGGAGACGGCCGCCCCGGCATTGCCGTCCATGCGGATGATCGGCACGATGGCGAACAGCGAGACGAGCGCGACGATCGTAAAGGCGATGTGGAAATCGGCAAGCTGCAGATGCGTGCCTGACATCATGCTGCTGACTTCCAGAATAGAAGCGGCGAAAGCCACGCCCAGCGCCAGGCTGATCTGTTGCAGCACCGAGGCCATCGAGGTCGCCTGGCTGGCCTGGCTGTCCTCGATATCGGAATAGCTCAGCGCATTCGATCCGGTGAAGAAGAAGGATCGAGCAAATCCCGCCGTGACCAGGAAGACCATGATCAGCGGATAGGGCGTTTCCGGGGTGAAAAAGCTGTTGGCAAGCGTCGTGAACGCGCCGACGCCGCCGGCCCCGATCAGTGTCGAGCGAAACCCCGTTGCCGCAAACACCCGCTTGGCCATGAATTTCGTGGTGATAGCGCCGATGGCGCCGGCAAAGGTGATCATGCCTGATTGGAACGGGTTGAGCCCGAAACCGATCTGCAACATCAGCGGCATCAGGAAGGGGATTGCGCCCGTGGAAATGCGGAAAACGGTGCCGCCGACGGAGGCCGCCCGGAAGGTCGCGTTCTGGAAAATGCGGAAATCCAGAATGGGGGCAGGGTGGCGCGCGGCGTGGCGCATGTAAAGAAAACCGCAGATAAACCCGATGATCGTCGAGGCGATACCGATGGCGGGCGGTAGGGCCGGAAGGCTGACCACCGACACGCCGAATACGACGCCCGAGGCGGCGATGCCGGACAGAACGAACCCCTTGCCGTCCATCGGCGGTGGATTGGTGGTTTCGATTTCCGGCAGGAAGATCGTCGACAGCCAGATGCCGATGATGCCGATGGGCACGTTAATGAGGAAAATCCAGTGCCATGAAAAATAGGTGGTGATGAAGCCGCCGATCGGTGGGCCGGTGAGCGGCCCTACAAGCCCCGGTATCGTCAATAGCGCCATGGCGGAGACGAGTTCGCTGCGCTTGGTCGTGCGCAGCAGCACGAGACGGCCAACGGGCGTCATCATTGCTCCCCCCATGCCCTGCAGGAAACGCGACAGCACGAATTCGAATACCGAGGACGAGACCGCGCAGCAGATTGACCCGACCACGAAAACGCCGATAGCGAAACGGAAGATTTTCTTCGCGCCGTATTTGTCGGCCATCCAGCCGCTGATGGGAATGAAGATCGCCAGCGCCACCATATAGGCCGTCAACGCCAGCTTCAGCGTGATCGGGCCGACATGGAGGTCTTTTGCAATCGCCGGGAGCGAGGTGGCGATGACGGTGGAGTCCATCTGCTCCATGAAGAGAGCGACTGCGAGGATCAGGGGAATGATGCGATTCATGGGACTGCCTGCGGCTTTCCGCTGCGACAAGGGATATCGCCGTTCCTCCTACGCCTGATAGGCGGGCTTGCCAACACGTTAATTATCAATTTCTCAAGTTCCGATCAAACCTGCGTGAGGCCGGTTTTCTTGCAACTTTCTCGCTCTATTGTCCGTTGGGTGGGATCAGTTGGCGATCACGGCCAGTTGGCGATATCGGAGACAAGATGATGACCCAATCCTTGAGCATGAGCAGACGTGGCCTCATCGGTGCGGCCGGCGCCAGCGTTCTCGGCGCGCCGCTGTTGATGGCGCGCGGCGCAAACGCCCAGACCAACCAGCCGCAGACCTCCATGGAGATAAAACACGCCATGCCACCGGAAACCAACCGCTTCAAGCTCGGCAATTTCGAGGTGCTGGTCGTCAAGGACGGCTCGCGCGCCGCGCCCAATCCGGGTGAGACCTTCGGCACGGACCAGTCGGCGGAGACGGTGGGTAAATTGCTGGAAGACAATTTTCTGCCGAAGGATCAGTTCGTCAATTCCTTCTCGCCGGTTCTGATCAATACCGGCTCCGATCTCGTGTTGTTCGACACGGGTTTCGGCGAGGCTGGCCGCGGTGCAGGTAATGGCCGCCTGACCGAAGGCATGGCTGCGGCCGGTTATACGCCCGAGGACGTGACCGTGGTGGTGCTGACCCATATGCATGGCGACCATATTGGCGGCCTTATGGAAAAGGGTGCGCCGGCTTTTTCGAAAGCGCGTTATGTCTTCGGCCAGGCGGAATATGATTTCTGGACGGATGAGAAGCGTGCAGGCACCCCTGCCGAAGGTGGGCAGAAGGGCGTTCTTGCCAACGTCAAGCCGCTGGCGGAAAAGGCGACCTTCATCGGTGATGGCGTCAATGTGGTCTCCGGCATCACCGGCGTTGCGGCGTTTGGCCATTCGCCCGGACACATGATCTTCCGCGTCGAATCGGAAGGCAAGCAGCTGATCCTCACGGCGGATACCGCTAACCATTTCGTCCTGTCGCTACAGAGGCCGGACTGGGAGGTGAAATTCGACATGGACAAGGCGGCTGCCGCCGCGACCCGCAGAAAAGTCTATGACATGATCGCCACCGACCGGTTGCCTTTCCTCGGTTACCATATGCCTTTCCCTTCTGTCGGTTACGCGGAAAAGCTGGATACGGGTTATCGTTTTGTGCCGAAATCCTACCAGTTCGACATATGATGCATGTCGCGCAAAAGTGTTAAGCGGTTTTGCGATGACGACATGCATAAAAACAAGCAGTTAAAGCGCGCCGTGTGGATCCTTGTTCCACACGACGCGATTCAACGTCTGCTGCAATGCAGCAACAGAAGAAGCCCGGAAGGTCATTCCGGGTTTTTTCTATTCCCTTCCTGTCATGAACGTGTTACCAGCCCTCGCCAACTTCCAAGCAATCCTTGCAGGGCCGCCGGGGTGAACTTTTCGTTCCGGAACGGCCACGCATTTTCAGTATGAAGGAATTTGGTCATGGCACGCATCATTCAAACACCCACTGGTTTGGACGCTCTCACATTTGACGATGTGTTGCTGCAACCCGGACATTCCGAAGTCATGCCGGGACAGACGAATATCGCCACCCGCATCGCCCGCGATATCGATCTCAACTTGCCGATTCTCTCTTCCGCCATGGATACGGTCACCGAAGGCCGCCTTGCCATCGCCATGGCCCAGGCCGGCGGCATCGGCGTCATCCACCGCAACCTGACCCCCATCGAGCAGGCCGAGGAAGTGCGGCAGGTGAAGAAGTTCGAAAGCGGCATGGTCGTCAACCCGGTCACCATCGGCCCCGATGCGACGCTTGCAGAAGCGCAGGCGCTGATGAAGGCGCACGGCATTTCCGGCATTCCGGTCGTTGAAAACGGCGGTTCCGGCGGCCACAAGAACGGCCGCCTCGTCGGCATCCTGACCAACCGCGATGTGCGCTTTGCCTCCGATCCGCAGCAGAAGATCTACGAACTGATGACCCGCGAAAATCTGGTCACGGTCAAGGAAAGCAGCGTCGACCAGCAGGAAGCCCGCCGCCTGCTGCACAAGCACCGCATCGAAAAGCTGCTGGTTGTGGATGCCAAGGGCAATTGCGTCGGCCTCATCACCGTCAAGGATATCGAGAAGTCGCAGCTCAACCCCAATGCCACCAAGGATGCGCAGGGCCGTCTTCGCGCCGCCGCCGCCATCAGCGTTGGTGCTGATGCCATCGAGCGCGCCGAGCGCCTCATCGATGCCGGCGTCGATCTTCTGGTCGTTGATACCGCCCATGGCCATTCGCAGCGCGTTCTCGATGCTGTCGCGCAGGTCAAGAAGATGTCGAATTCGGTTCGCATCATCGCCGGCAATGTCGCCACCGCTGACGGCACCAAGGCGCTGATCGATGCTGGTGCGGATGCCGTCAAGGTCGGTATCGGCCCCGGCTCCATCTGCACCACCCGCATCGTCGCCGGCGTCGGCGTCCCGCAGCTCGCGGCTGTCATGGCTTCGGTTGAAGCGGCCAATGCCGCTGATATCCCTGTTATCGCCGATGGCGGCATCAAGTTCTCGGGTGACCTGGCCAAGGCCATCGCCGCCGGCGCTTCCGCCGTCATGATCGGCTCGCTGCTGGCCGGCACGGATGAAAGCCCGGGCGAAGTGTTCCTGTATCAGGGTCGTTCCTTCAAGGCCTATCGCGGCATGGGTTCCGTTGGCGCCATGGCGCGCGGCTCGGCAGACCGTTATTTCCAGGCGGAAGTGCGCGACACGTTGAAGCTCGTCCCTGAGGGCATCGAAGGTCAGGTGCCCTACAAGGGCCCGGTCTCCGGCGTGCTGCACCAGCTGGCCGGTGGCCTGAGGGCCGCCATGGGTTATGTCGGCGGCAGCAACATCAAGGAATTCCAGGAGCGTGCCACCTTCGTGCGCATCTCCAGCGCCGGCCTGCGTGAGAGCCACGCCCATGACGTGACGATCACCCGTGAAAGCCCGAACTATCCCGGCGCGGTTTGATCTTTCGAGCCGAATCCGCAAAAAGATAGGCTAGGAATTTGGCGCTCCTCGATCTCAAGCCGGATCGGGGAGCGTTTTCACGATTGGGGGAAAGCATGTCACCAACGACCGCAATGTTCTGGCCGATGATCGCCCATGTCTTTCTGGTCTTCTGCCTTTACGCGCTCCTGGTCATCCGGCGCAACAAATTCACCTTCAAGGATCGTGAATCCGCGATCAAGTTGCGCGACCGCGGCGAGGAGGCGCGGGAAAGCCATCTGGTGAACCGCAACATCGCCAACCAGTTCGAACTGCCGGTCCTGTTTCACATCGCCTGCCTGCTGCTTTACATCACGGATGCGGATAATATCGTCACCGTCGTTCTGGCATGGCTGTTCGTGCTCTCGCGTTATGCCCATTCCTATGTCCATGTCACCAGCAACCACTTGCGCCAGCGCGGGGCATTGTTCGGCATCGGCTTTGCACTGGTCGTCGGCCTGTGGGCATGGCTCGCCATATGGTTGGCGCTGGAATAAATCGGCACCGTCAGGTTGCTTCATAAGTGAGACAATCCCGCCGCGCAAAACGCTCCGGTTTGCGATGGGTCAATTCCATGGAGCCTCATCCCCGTTAATCTCTGCCCGCCGTCGAGGATTTCCGGCGAGCAGAGATTAGGGAGTATGTCATGGCTAAAACAATGAAGGCGGCGGTCGTCCGCGCATTTGGAAAACCGCTGACCATCGAGGAAGTGGCGATACCGGATCCCGGCCCCGGTGAGATTCTCATCAACTACAAGGCGACGGGCGTTTGCCACACCGACCTGCATGCCGCAACGGGCGATTGGCCGGTCAAGCCCAACCCGCCCTTCATTCCCGGACATGAAGGTGCAGGCTACGTCGCCAAGATCGGCGCAGGCGTCACCGGCATCAAGGAAGGCGACCGCGCCGGCACGCCCTGGCTCTATACCGCCTGCGGATGCTGCATTCCTTGCCGCACCGGCTGGGAAACCCTGTGCCCGAGCCAGAAGAACTCAGGCTATTCCGTCAACGGCAGCTTTGCCGAATATGGCCTTGCCGATCCGAAATTCGTCGGCCGCCTGCCTGACAATCTCGATTTCGGTCCGGCCGCACCCGTGCTCTGCGCCGGCGTCACGGTCTATAAGGGCTTGAAGGAAACCGAAGTCAGGCCCGGTGAATGGGTGGTCATTTCAGGCATTGGCGGGCTTGGCCACATGGCCGTGCAATATGCCAAGGCCATGGGCATGCATGTCGTTGCCGCCGATATTTTCGACGACAAGCTGGCGCTTGCCAAAAAACTCGGAGCCGATGTCGTCGTTAACGGCCGCGCGCCCGACGCGGTGGAGCAGGTGCAGAAGGCGACCGGCGGCGTCCATGGCGCGCTGGTGACAGCGGTTTCGCCGAAGGCCATGGAGCAGGCCTATGGCTTCCTGCGCTCCAAGGGTACGATGGCGCTTGTCGGCCTGCCGCCGGGCTTTATCTCCATTCCGGTGTTCGACACGGTGCTGAAGCGCATCACGGTGCGTGGCTCCATCGTCGGCACGAGGCAGGATCTGGAGGAGGCGCTGACCTTTGCCGGTGAAGGCAAGGTGGCTGCCCACTTCTCGTGGGACAAGCTGGAAAATATCAACGATATCTTCCACCGCATGGAAGAGGGCAAGATCGACGGCCGTATCGTGGTGGACCTCGCCGCCTGACGTCAAAACGATTGCGGCGCTCACGCAAATGTGTGGCGCCGCTTCCGCCCGCCTTGTTCCCCCTAGGGCGATCTGCGTTATCCTTCCGCATCCGCGCGTTCAAGGAGGATAAGGCGATGGACAAGCCCAAGATTACGCAGGCCATGATCGACGCTTACGATGAATATACCCATCTCAGCCTCGACCGCCGCAAATTCATGGAAAAGCTCTCCATATTGGCCGGCTCGGGTGCGGCCGCGGCGACCATTGCGCCGCTGCTTTCTGCCAACAGCGCCCGTGCGGCCGTCGTCGCGCCTGATGATGCGGGCATTGTTGCGGAAGAGGTGACCTATCCAGCGCCCGGCGGCGAGATGAAGGGTTATCTCGTCACACCGAAGTCGGTGTCCGGCCCCATTGGTTCCGTCATCGTCATCCACGAGAACCGTGGCCTGAACGACCATATTCGCGATGTGGCAAGACGTGTCGCGCTTTCCGGTTTCCGCGCGCTTGCGGTCGATTTCCTCTCCCCGCAGGGCGGAACGCCGGCGGATGAGGATAAGGCGCGGGAAATGTTCAGCGGTCTCGACATGGAGGCAACCGTTGCCAATGCCGAAGCGGGAAGGGTGTGGCTCGCGGCAAGGCAGGGCGCGAATGGCAAGGTCGGGGCGGTTGGCTTCTGCTGGGGCGGCGGGCTGGTCAATCGTTTCGCCACCAAATCGGCGGGCCTCAATGCCGGCGTCGCCTATTACGGCCAGCAACCGCCGGCGGCCGATGTGCCAGCCATCAAGGCGCCGCTGCTTTTGCAATATGCGGGTCTCGACGAGCGCATCAATGCCGGTATCGACGCCTATAAAAAAGCGCTGGAGGAAAACGGCAAGACCTTCGAAATCTTCGTTTACGACGGCGTCAATCATGCTTTCAACAACGATACGTCATCGGCCAGATACGATAAGGCGGCGGCCGATCTGGCATGGGGGCGGACGACGGAGTTTTTCAAAAAATATCTGGCGTAATGGGTTTTCGATGTCGCGTCTGTCCGTCTCCGGTGAGAGGGCAGAAAGGTTCTGGATGTTGTGCGGAGATAACGGACCGCCGGTGCGCGGGGCTTTACCCCCCTCTGCCCTGCCGGGCATCTCCCCCTCATGGGGGGAGATCGGCAAGCGGCCCTGTTGTCACTTCATTCACAGACGTCAAGATGGGCGAGACCTAACGACGAGTCGATCTCCCCCCTTGAGGGGGAGATGCCCGGCAGGGCAGAGGGGGGGTAAAGCCCCGCGCGCCCTCGATCCGCTGATCTAAACGCCGCCCGCCCCACGCTTCAAATGCTCATCAAGCCGCGGCATGATCTCCACGAAATTGCAGGGCAGGTGGCGGTAATCAAGCTGGGCTTTGAGAATACCGTCCCACGCATCCTTGCACGCACCGGGAGAGCCCGGCAGCACGAAGATGAAGGTGGCGTTCGCCACGCCGCCGGTCGCGCGTGACTGGATGGTGGCGGTGCCGATCTTGTCATAGGAAATGCGATGGAAAAGCGCGGAAAATCCGTCCATGCGCTTTTCGAACAGCGGCTCCAGCGCCTCTGGCGTCACGTCGCGGCCGGTAAAGCCGGTGCCGCCCGTCGTGATGACCACATCCACGCCTTCAGACAGCGTCCATTCCCGCACGGTGTCTGCGATCGCCGCCTTGTCGTCCGGCACGATGGCGCGGGCGGCGAGCCTGTGGCCCGCTTCTTCCAGCCTTGCGACGAGCGTGTCGCCGGACTTGTCGTTCTCCAGCGTGCGGCTGTCCGAAACGGTCAGAACCGCAATGCCAAGGGGAATGAAGGGTCTATCGCCTGCCATGGCCTTATCCTCGAAATATCCGGCCCTCAAATGGTCCGCGTTGCGTGAAAATACCAGCCGGGACGTTTTTTCCGAAGCGATGTTTCCGCGTTTTTGGCGGCATCGAAGGAATGAAAAATCCCGAAACAGGTTGCCCCGGAACCGGACATGCGGACAAAGGCGGCCCCTTCCTCAGACAGCAGCCCGGTTATCTCCGCGATTTCAGGCAGCAGCGCCTGAGCCGGCGGCTGCAGATCGTTGCGGCTTTGGGCGAGAAAATCCATCCAGCCAATCGTCGCCCAGCCAATTGTCGAAGGAGCTGGCAGCGGGGGATTGGCTTTGTTCTGCAATCGCCTGAAAATCTCCGGTGTCGAGACGGCTTTTAGCGGATTGCCCAGAACCATGAAGAGTTCTGGCAGGTCGGTGAGCGTTTCGATCTGCTCGCCGATGCCGCGCGCAATCAGCGGCCGGCTTGCAAGGCACATCGGCACGTCGGCACCGAGTTTCAGTGCGAGCGAGGCGAGCTCTGCCGGTGCAATCTTGGCATTCCAGTGCCGCAAAAGCCCCCGCAGCGTTGCTGCGGCATCCGCCGAACCGCCACCGATGCCCGACGCAACCGGCAGGTTCTTTTCAAGGTGAATGCCGACCGGGCGGGCAGGTTGACCTGTTGACGAGAGAGCGTTGCGCAACATGTCGCGGGCACGGGTGACGAGATTGTCGCCACCATCGCCGGCGCTTAGAAGATCGCCGAAGGGCCCCGAAATGGAGAAACTGTCGGTGGTAGCGTCGCGAATGCGAATCACGTCGCCGGCTTCGGTGAATGTCACCAGTGTTTCAAGCAGATGGTAGCCATCCGCCCGCTGTCCTGTGACATGCAGCGCCAGATTGATCTTGGCCGGGGCCGCCTCGATTGTTTCGGTGGCCCCGGAAACCTCATGCAGGCGCATGCGGCGTCAGGATTTCTTGTCTGGCGTAGGCGTCGCCGGCGCCGGAGGAGCGGGTGGTTGCGGCGCCACGTCCTTCTTGGCGGTGTTTTCAGCGTCCTTTTCGACAGGCGGCAGGCCGTTGGCGATTTTTTCCTTCACCTTGGCCTTGTCCACATCGTCATTGTCGCCGATCAGGGCGCGGTTCCACTGATAAACGGCCTCGATTTTGCGGCCCACGCGCCAATAGGCATCGCCCAGATGGTCGTTGATGGTGGGATCACCGGCCTTGAGTTCGATTGCGCGCTCCAGTTCCGTCACGGCCTGATCGAAGTCACCGAGCCGGAAATGTGCCCAGCCGAGCGAGTCAACGATGTAGCCGTCATTCGGACGAAGCTCGACCGCCCGGCCGATCATCTTCATGGCGTCATCGAGATTGATGCCCTTATCCACCCAGGAATAACCGAGATAGTTCAGAACCTGCGGCTGATCAGGGTTAAGCTCCAGCGCCCGCTTGAAATTCGGTTCGGCCTTGTCCCATTGCTTCAGCCGCTCATAGGCGATGCCGCGCTGGAAGAACACCGACCAGTCGGACTTCTGCGGCACGGCGCCGATCACCTCGATAGCCTTGTCGTAGTTCTCCGCCATGGCGCGATAGTCCTTGGCGTCCGAAAGCACGCTGCCATAAGCGAGATAGGAACGGATGTCCTTCGGGTCGGATTCCAGCAGCGACAGGAGATGCTTGCGCGACTCCTCCACCTTGCCAGTCTGCGCGAGCGTCAGTCCGAGCTGCAACTCGGAGATGCGATGCATCGGCGAATCCGTCGGCACTTCGCGATAGAAGGTGATGGCACGCTCAGGCTGCTTCATCGCTTCGGCAAGGCCGCCGAGAAGAATGAGCGTATCCGGGCTCTTCGGGTCAAGGGCGCGCGAGGTCTGCAGATAAAGGGTCACGATCTCTTCGGCGCCTTCGCGGTTCAATGCGCCGGCAATCGAGAACATGACGCTGGCCGCACCCTCCACCGCATTGGTGATCTGCTGCTCCGGCTTTTCGCCCTTTTCAATCGCCTCGCGAAGCGCTTTCAGCGGCGCGTAATTCGGCGCGAAAGTGTCGCCGACGGCGATCGCATCCAGTGCCTTCTGCTTGTTGCCGGCGGAAGCTTCCAGCCGCGCAAGCGCCATGACCGCGCGCATATAGGTATCGGAGGCGGTGGCGCCGCCTTCGCGGTCCGTCACGGCTTCGTTCAGGCTCTTGCGGGCGGCTTCGGTATTGCCGGAAACCAGGGCGATGGCCGCGGCATTGTATTTCTGGAAGATCGAAATCCAGCCCGGGCCCTTCATATTGTTGACGAGCGCCAGCGCTTCCTTCGGCTTGCCGGAGCCGGCACGCGCCCAGGCGGTCAAAAGCGTGTTGACCATGCGGTCGAGATCGTTCGGACCGGTATATTTCAGGATCTTCTCGGCCTTGGTGAATTCCTTGTCCTTGATGGCGTCGAGACCGCGCACGATGGTCGTGACGCGCTCCACCGAGGTATCGTCCTTCATGGAATCGGCGATCTTGGCACCGGCCTCGAAGTTGCCGCTCAGAAGTTCGGCGATCATCAGCCGCTGGCGGATTTCGGAATTTGCTGGATCGTATTCCAGCGCCTTCTTGTAGAGCGAAATCGCAGTCGGATAGTCCTGATCGACATCAGCGTTGCGTCCGGCGAGGAAAGCGCCGGAGAAGGTATTCACCTTGCCGGGATCGAAGGTAACGGCTTTGTCTTCCGGTTTCGCCTTTGTCTCCGCAAAGCCGGGGCTTGCACCCGCGCCGATTGCGAGAGCGGCGGCAAGAGCCGCGCTGCAGAGAAGACGAAGTGCTGGTTTACGCCGCATGAGGGAACCTTTGCCTTTGTGCGAATGCACGGAAAAATCAGTTTCCATTGTTTGGTCACGATAGAATGGCTTTTTTGAAGCAACCCCGCAAGAAATTATGGCCCGTGCCACAATCACGCCTTGCGGGGAAACCGGCCCGGAACGTCGGGCGGATGGACCTGTCCACCCGCCTTTTGCTTAAGGCTTGAGCGTCAGTTGAGGCGCTCGATGCAGAAGTCGATGACCTCGAGAAGCGCATTTTTCCATGGGCTCTGCGGCAACGGCGCAAGCGCGTCACGGGCAATCGTGCCGTAATGGGTGGCGCGACCGATCGTGTCGCCCAAGCCGTTATATTTGGTGATCAGGCCCAGCGCCTTCTCCAGGTTCTCGTCGCTGCTTTCGCCCTTTTCGATGGCGTTGCGCCAGAAGGCGCGCTCATCCTGCGTGCCGCGTCGATAGGACAGGATGACCGGCAGCGTGATCTTGCCTTCGCGGAAATCGTCACCGGTGTTCTTGCCGAGATCGGCGGACTTGCCGCCGTAGTCCAGCACGTCGTCGACCAGCTGGAAGGCGAGGCCGAGATTCATGCCGTAGGATTTCAGCGCGCTGCGAGTGGCCTTGTCCGTCTTGGCGACGATGGGGCCGACTTCCGCGGCGGCGGCAAAGAGCGCGGCCGTCTTGGCGCGAATCACCTGAAGATAGTCGTCCTCGGTCGTTTCCATGTTCTTGGCGACCGAGAGCTGCAGCACCTCGCCCTCGGCGATGACGGAAGCGGCGGTGGAGAGGACATCGAGCGCATCCAGCGAACCGACATCCACCATCATGCGGAAGGCCTGGCCGAGCAGGAAGTCGCCGACGAGAACGCTCGCCTGGTTGCCCCAGATGGTGCGGGCTGTGGATTTGCCACGGCGCAGATCGCTTTCATCCACCACATCGTCATGCAGAAGCGTCGCGGTGTGCATGAACTCCACGCTGGTGGCGAGCTTGATGTGGTTATCGCCCTCGTAACCGAACATCGAGGCCGAGGCGAGCGTCAGCATCGGCCGCAGGCGCTTGCCGCCGGAGGAGATGAGATGATTGGCCACCTCGGGTATCATCTGGACATCGGAACCGGCCCTGGAAAGGATAAGCTGGTTCACCCGTTCCATGTCGGGACGGGTCAGGTCGACAAGCGGCTTGACGGATGCGAGTTTGTTTTTGCTTTCTTCAAGCGGTATGACGACGCCCAAGGGACAGGACTCCAGTTCGAATTTGAATTCGACAATAAAAACTGATGCCTTGTGCGGCAAGGGGCGAATTGCCGCTAGCCATTCAAAAAGATGGGAATTTAGGTCTATCCATGCGTGAACTGATCCGTACCAACGATGCCGTGCTTCTTTCCTTCGCTGAAAGCCTGATGAAGGACGCTGGCATCCATTGCCTCATAGCAGATCAGGCGATGAGCATTCTGGAGGGATCGCTCGGCCTTTTGCCGCGAAGGTTCCTGGTGGAAGAAGACCGCGCCGGTGAGGCCCGCCGCATTCTCATCGATGCCGGGCTGGGTGACGAGTTGCGCAACGAAGAGGCTTGAGCGGCGGTGGGCGACGATATTTCCGAAACGATCGACGCCTTTCACCGGGGTCGGTTTCACATCATCCAGCCCAAGGGCAGGGGGCACCGGGCGGGCATGGACGCCATGCTTCTGGCGTCATTGGTGGCGGATGACCGCGCCTGCCGGATCGCCGATCTCGGTGCTGGCGCCGGTGCCGCCGGCATGGCGGTGGCGGCGCGGCTCGAAAAGGCCGAGGTGACACTCTACGAGCGCTCCCCGGAAATGGCAGAATTTGCCCGCCGCAGCCTAAGATTGCCCGAAAACGCCGCCTTTTCCGCCCGTGTCGGCGTGCGCGAGGCCGATGTGACGTTGCGTGCCAAGACGCGCGTCGAGGCCGGATTGCCGGACGGGCATTTCCATCACGTCATCATGAACCCGCCCTATAATGACGCGGGCGACCGCCGTACGCCGGATGCCCTGAAGGCAGAGGCGCACGCCATGACGGAGAACCTGTTCGAGGACTGGATCAGGACCGCGGGCGCGATCATGGTCTCCGGCGGACAGCTTTCCCTGATTTCACGGCCGCAATCGGTTGCGGAGATCATCGCCGCCTGCGGTAGCCGTTTCGGCGGCATCGAGATTACCCTCATCCATCCCCGCCCCGGCGAGGACGCGGTGCGCATGCTCGTCACCGCGATCAAGGGATCGCGCGCGCGGCTGTCTTTCCGCGCGCCGCTCATCATGCACGAGACCGGCAGCCATGCCTTCACGCCCTTCGTGGATGACCTCAATAATGGCCGCGCCGCCTATCTGCGTAATGTAAGGGCAATCCGGACAGCGTCATAAATATCGTTGTGGCGTCATTCGCAAACCATTGCGTTTTGCCGGGCGATACATACATCCGTGACAACGAGACAATTGCTGCGAGGATTGATTGGTGGGTTTTCTGAAGTATCTGGTGCCGAAACGCTTTCGCAAAAAAGAGCTCGTCATCCCCGTCGTGCGCATGCAGGGCGCGATCATGGCCGGCGGCAACCAGTTCCGCCCCGCCCTCAATCTTGCCTCCTACGCGCCGCTGCTTGAAAAGGCCTTTGCCGTCAGGGACGCACCCGCCGTTGCCATTTCGCTCAATTCGCCGGGCGGTTCGCCGGTGCAGGCGCGGATGATCTATAACCGCATCCGCCAGCTTGCCGAGGAAAAGGAAAAGAAGGTCCTGGTCTTCGTGGAGGACGTGGCTGCCTCCGGCGGCTACATGATTGCGCTTGCCGGCGACGAGATCATCGCCGACCCCACCTCCATCGTCGGTTCGATCGGCGTCGTATCCGGCGGCTTCGGTTTTCCGGAAATGCTGCGGAAGATCGGCGTGGAGCGCCGTGTCTATACGGCCGGCGAAAACAAGGTCATCCTCGATCCCTTCCAGCCGGAAAAGGAAGGCGATATCGATTATCTGAAGTCGCTTCAGGTCGAAATTCACAATGTTTTCATTGATATGGTCAAGATGCGCCGTGGCTCGAAGCTGAAGGGCGACGATGCAATCTTCTCCGGCCTGTTCTGGACCGGCATGCGCGGCCTGGACCTCGGCCTGATCGACGGGCTGGGCGACATGCGGGAGGTTCTGCGCCGCCGTTACGGGACAAAGGTCAAGCTTCAGCTCGTCAGCGGCGGGCGCTCGCTGTTTGGCAAAAAAGTGCCTGGCGTGAATACGGCGCTGGGCCTCGATGCCGGAAAGCTTGCTGCCGGAACCGTCTCGGGCCTTGCGGAAGTTGCCGAAGAAAAGGCATTGTGGTCGCGTTTCGGTCTATGATGTCGCGGGAATAAAGCCTTATGGCGCAGCTCATTACAATTCTTCTTCTGGTGGTGGGATCCATCATCCTTTACCGCCGCTTTGTTCGCGACGCGGAAAAGCTTTCGGCGAAATCGAAACAACGGGAAAAGGAACGCGAGACCGGCGCCATCGGCACGCTGATCAAGGACCCCGAAACCGGCGAATACCGGGTGAAGCGCGAGGATGAGGCGTAAGGCTGCGGCTTTACGCATAAAACCTTGACCCCCACGCCATGCCGTGGCACCAGTCCGCATCCGAAGTAAGTCACTGCTTACTTGTCCTCCTAACGCCGCGATGACTGAAATGACCGATATTCCCGACCATATGAACCCGAAGCGTTCCTTTCAGGCTTTGATCCTGACGCTGCACAATTACTGGGCCGACAAGGGCTGCGCGGTGTTGCAGCCCTACGATATGGAAGTGGGCGCGGGCACGTTTCATCCGGCCACGACCCTGCGCGCACTTGGGCCGAAGCCGTGGAAGGCCGCTTATGTGCAGCCGTCGCGCCGCCCTTCCGACGGTCGTTACGGCGAAAACCCCAACCGTCTGCAGCATTATTACCAATATCAGGTCATTCTGAAGCCCAACCCGTCCAACCTGCAGGAACTCTATCTCGGTTCGCTGAAGGCGATTGGCCTCGATCCGCTGCTGCACGATGTGCGCTTCGTGGAAGACGATTGGGAAAGCCCGACGCTCGGCGCCTGGGGTCTGGGTTGGGAATGCTGGTGTGACGGCATGGAAGTGTCGCAATTCACTTACTTCCAGCAGGTCTGCGGCATCGAATGCTCGCCGGTCGCGGGCGAGTTGACCTATGGTCTGGAGCGTCTGGCCATGTATGTTCAGGGCGTCGACAATGTCTATGACCTCAACTTCAACGGCCGCGAGGGCGAAGAGAAGATTTCCTATGGCGATGTCTTTTTGCAGGCCGAGCAGGAATATTCCCGTCACAACTTCGAATTCGCCGATACATCCATGCTGCATCGCCATTTCATCGATGCGGAAAAGGAATGCCTGGCGCTTCTCGCCGCCGGTGCGCCCGGTGACAGCGATAATCAGCGCCTGCATAAATGCGTGTTCCCGGCCTATGACCAGTGCATCAAGGCCAGCCACGTCTTCAACCTTCTGGATGCGCGCGGCGTGATCTCGGTGACGGAGCGCCAGAGCTATATCCTGCGGGTGCGCACGCTGGCGAAAGCCTGCGGCGAAGCCTTCCTGCTGACGGATGCAGGCGGGCTGAACTGGAACAGGGCCGCCTGAACGTTTATGTAAGGCGGGGCAACAGTCTAACGTGCGGGAGCCGTTGTGGCGCTCGCGCCTCTTGAGGAGGGGTCGGGAATGTTCATCACGCTGGCAATCATCGCGGCAATCGCGCTTTATGTCGTCTTCATCTATAACGGCCTCGTCAAGGCGCGGCAGATGAAGGAAGAGGCGTGGTCGGGCATCGATGTGCAGCTGAAGCGCCGCGCCGATCTCATTCCCAACCTCATCGAGACTGTGAAGGGTTACGCGGCGCATGAAAAGAGCACCTTCGAGGAGGTGATCGCCATGCGCAACCGGGCGCAGGCCGTGCCGGCTGGCGATGTCGAAGGCCGCGCCCAGGCGGAAGGCCTGCTCTCACAGGCGCTCGGCAAACTCTTCGCGCTGGCCGAAGCCTATCCCGACCTCAAGGCCAACACGAATTTCCTTGAATTACAGCGCTCGCTCGAGACCATCGAAGGCGAACTCCAGATGTCGCGCCGTTATTACAATGGTGCCGCGCGCGATCTCAACGTCAAGGTGGAGAGCTTCCCGTCCAACCTCGTGGCGGGGCAGTTCGGTTTTGCCAAGGCGCCTTATTTCGAGATCGACAATCCGGCCGACCGCGCCGTGCCGACCGTGAAATTCTAAGCACCGGCTCCCAATCCCTGCCGATATTCCGATAGCCCGGCTTTGCGCCGCATTCTTTGACAAGACGACGATCATGATCGAACTGACCATCACCCCGCCCGGCCACCCGCTTTCCGGCAAGGTGGAGCCGCCCGGTTCCAAATCCATCACCAACCGCGCGCTTCTGCTGGCCGGCCTCGCCAAAGGCAAAAGCCACCTGACGGGTGCGCTGAAAAGCGACGATACGCTTTATATGGCCGAGGCCCTGCGCGAAATGGGCGTGAAGGTAACCGAGCCTGACGCCACCACCTTCGTGGTGGAGAGTTCGGGCGTGTTGCAGCAACCGGAAAAGCCGCTTTTCCTCGGCAATGCCGGCACCGCCACGCGGTTTCTCACCGCGGCCGCAGCCCTTGTCGATGGCGCCGTCATCATCGATGGCGACGAGCATATGCGCAAACGTCCGATCATGCCGTTGGTGGAGGCACTGCGCTCGCTTGGCGTCGAGGCCGAAGCGCCGACCGGCTGCCCGCCCGTCACCGTCTGCGGCAAGGGCACAGGGTTCCCGAAGGGCAGCGTCACCATCGATGCCAACCTCTCCAGCCAATACGTGTCGGCACTTCTGATGGCCGCCGCCTGCGGCGACAAGCCTGTCGATATCATCCTCAAGGGCGAGGAAATCGGTGCGAAGGGCTATATCGATCTCACCACATCCGCCATGGAAGCTTTCGGTGCGAAGGTGGAGCGGGTGAGCAACGCCATCTGGCGCGTGCACCCGACCGGTTACACCGCGACCGATTTCCACATCGAGCCGGATGCCTCTGCCGCCACCTATCTCTGGGGCGCGGAACTGCTGACCGGCGGCGCGATCGATATCGGCACGCCCACCGACAGGTTCACCCAACCGGATGCCAAGGCTTATGAGGTGATGGCGCAGTTTCCGCATCTGCCCGCCGAAATCGACGGTTCGCAGATGCAGGACGCCATTCCGACCATCGCGGTTCTGGCCGCCTTCAACGAGACGCCGGTGCGTTTCGTGGGCATCGCCAACCTGCGCGTCAAGGAATGCGACCGCATCCGCGCCGTCTCGCTCGGCCTCAACGAAATCCGCGATGGTCTGGCGCATGAGGAAGGCGACGACCTGATCGTGCATGCCGATCCGGCGCTGGCGGGCCAGACGGTCGAAGCCTCGATCGATACCTTTGCCGACCACCGCATCGCCATGAGCTTCGCGCTGGCGGCCCTGAAGATCGGCGGCATCGCCATCCAGAACCCGGCCTGCGTCGGCAAGACCTATCCCGGCTACTGGAAAGCGCTCGCCTCGCTTGGCGTCGAGTATACTGAAAAGGAAAATGCTGCCGAACCGCAGCACTGAAACCGGCTGGAGAACCGCCCGTGAAGACCATCGCCGCAAGACTTCTCGCGCTGTTCGTCTTCCTGGGCGTGGCCTTCCCGGCTTTCGCAGAGGAATTCATCCGCTCGTACCACTCCGTTGTGGAAGTGGCGAAGGATGGCAAGCTGACGGTGACGGAAACCATCACCGCCCGGGCCGAGGGCCAGAACATCAAGCGCGGTATCTTCCGCGATTTCCCGCTTTATGCGCTGGATGCGAACAACCGCCGTACCAAGGTGGATTTCAACGTCGTTTCGGTGGAGCGCGACGGCGCGCCGGAGAACTGGCGCACCGAAACTATCGATGGCGGCATCCGCATCTATACCGGCAGCGCCGACCGTTTTCTGCCGACCGGCGAGCATGTCTTCCAGATCACCTACACCACCGCCCGGCAGATCCGTTATTTCAGCGATTATGACGAACTCACCTGGAACGTCACCGGCAATGGCTGGCAGTTTCCCATGGGCGAGATTTCCGCCACCATCACGCTGCCGCAGGGCGTCAGGGCCACGGATACCGCCGTCTTCACCGGTCCGCTGGGCGCAAGAGGCAAGGATGCCCGCGTCCTCAGCGAAGGCAACGAGGTGTTCTTCGCCTCCACCCGCCCGTTTTCGGTGGGCGAGGGCATGACGGTCGCAGTCAAGCTGCCCAAGGGTGCCATTGCCGCACCTGACAGCTCGCAGGAGGCGGGTTGGTGGCTGCGCGATAATCTCGCCATCCTGCTTTCGGGCGGCGGGCTTTTTGCCGTGCTGCTTTATTATCTGCGGGCGTGGTTCGCGGTGGGTCGCGATCCCGCCAGGGGTGTGGTCGTGCCGCGCTGGGATGCGCCGGAAGGGCTTTCCCCCGCTCTGGTCAACTATGTCGACAACCGCGGTTTTTCCGGCGCGGGCTGGACGGCACTCTCCGCTTCCGCGCTTGATCTGGCGGTTAAAGGCTATGTTGTTCTGGAAGATCTGAAGAATTCCATCGTCATTCGCCGCACGGAAAAAGAAATCGCCGCCGATCTGCCGACAGGCCAGAAGACGCTGCTGACCGCCATCGGCGGCGCGGGCAAGACGCTGACCATCGACAAGGCCCATGGAGCGGAAGTCGAAAAGGTTGGTTCGCAATTCCGCGCGGCGATAGAAAAAGAGCATCGCGGCAAATATTACCACAGCAATGCCGGTTACACGTTTTTCGGCATCTTCTTCAGCATCGCTCTCATCATCGCGACGCTGGTGTTTGGTGATCTGGATGAAAGCGCCATCGCCGCCGTTCTGGTCTTCGGTTTTTTCGCCTTCTTCTTCAGCATCCTGTCGATCGGTATCGGCCGGCAGTTCTCGCGCGGCGCAACGCTGCGCAAGCGGATCGGCGGCATCGTCATGCTGGCCTTTGCCGGTTTCGTGGCCTTCTCGGCCATTGGCGGCATCGCCACGCAAATCCTGCTGGATGTGACACATGATACCAAGTCGCTCGCGTTGGCCGCCATCGGCGGCATCGTGCTCACCAATGCACTGTTCCTGTTCCTGATGGGTGCGCCGACGCCGCTCGGCCGCAAGCTGATGGATGGCATCGAGGGCCTGCGAACCTATCTGACGCTGGCGGAAAAGGACCGGATGAACATGGCGGGTGCACCGGCCATGTCGCCCCAGCATTTCGAGACATTGCTACCCTATGCCGTGGCGCTTGGCGTCGAAAAACCCTGGAGCCGCACCTTCGAGACCTGGCTGGCGACAGCCGCCGCCGGTGCCGCTGCTGCGAGTTATGCGCCCGGCTGGTATGCGGGCAGTAATTACGGCAGCTTTGGCGACCGTATCGGCGGTTTTTCCACCTCCATGGCCAGTACCATCGCTTCCACCATTCCCCAGCCCGTCAGTTCCTCCGGTTCCAGCTTTTCGGGCGGTGGCGGTGGCGGTTCTTCCGGCTCCGGCGGTGGCGGCGGTGGTGGCGGCGGCTGGTAAGGCCCGCCGACGGTAATTTAACCGAATGCATTGGTGACTTTTGCCGCGTTGCTTGCTAAGCCGACCGCAATCGTCCGACAACAGATAAAGTCCTGATCCCATGCCCGATCTTCTGCTTGAACTCCGCTCCGAGGAAATCCCCGCCCGCATGCAGCGCAAGGCGGCGGGCGATCTGAAGAAACTCGTCACCGATGCCTTGGTGGAGAGAGGGCTGACCTATGAGGGTGCGCGCGAATATTGGACGCCGCGCCGCCTGACGCTGGATATTCGCGGCCTCAACGCCCGCTCCGCCGATGTGCGTGAGGAAAAGAAGGGTCCGCGCACCGACGCCAACGAAAAGGCCATCGAAGGCTTTCTGCGCGGCGCTGGCCTCAACGATATTTCCGAGGCTCAGGTCGTTTCCGATCCGAAGAAGGGCGATTTCTATGTCGCCATCATCAACAAACCCGGCCGCCCGGCGGAAGAGATCATCGCTGAGGTGATGCCCGGCATCATCCGCTCATTCCCGTGGCCGAAATCCATGCGCTCCGGCCCGGCCTCTATGCCGAAGGGTTCCAGCTATGCCGGCATCGAAGGCAAGGGCTCGGAAAGCCTGCGCTGGGTGCGCCCGCTGCAATCCATCGTCTGCCTGTTCGGCCCCGAACATGACGAGACGCAGGTCATTCCCTTCGTGATCGACGGCATCGTCGCCGGCAACGTTACCTATGGCCACCGTTTCCATGCGCCGGGCCCGATCACCGTGCGCCGTTTCGAGGATTATGTCTCGAACCTCGAAAAGGCGAAGGTCATTCTCGATGCCGAGCGCCGCAAGGATATCATCCTTCACGACGCCAAGGACTTGGCCTTCGCCAACGGCCTCGACCTCGTGGAAGACGAAGGCCTGTTGGAAGAGGTCTCCGGCCTCGTCGAATGGCCGCAGGTGCTGATAGGCACCTTCGAGGAAGATTACCTGCAAATCCCGGCGGAAATCATCCGTCTCACCATCAAGACCAACCAGAAGTGCTTCGTTACCCGCAATCAGGGCGCAGAAGAGGGGCTTTCCAACCGTTTCATCCTGATCTCGAACATCGAGGCAAGCGACGGCGGCAAGGAAATCATCCATGGCAATGGCAAGGTCGTACGCGCCCGCCTGTCGGACGCCCGCCATTTCTGGAGCCGTGACCAGGGCGATCTGCCCGATCTGGAAACGCTGAACGATTCGGCTGCGAAATTCGGCCTCGATCTCAACAAGCCACTCGACCAGCGCATGGCGAAGCTTGATGCGCTCAACGTCACCTTCCACGCCAAGCTCGGCACGCAGGGTGAGCGCGTGGCCCGTATCCGCGAACTGGCGATGGCGTTGGCCCCGGTCGTTGGTGCCGATGAAGCGCTGGTAGACCGCGCCGTGGTACTGGCGAAAGCCGACCTGCGCACCGAGGCCGTCGGCGAATTTCCTGAGCTTCAGGGCCTGATGGGCCGCAAATATGCGGCGCTTCAGGGCGAAAACGAAAGCGTCGCCGCCGCCATTGAAGACCATTACAAGCCGCAAGGCCCTTCCGACCGCCTGCCGGCCGACAAGGTGGCGATCACGGTCGCGCTGGCCGACAAGCTCGATACCCTCGTCGGCTTCTGGGCCATCGATGAAAAGCCCACCGGTTCGAAGGACCCCTTCGCTCTGCGCCGTGCGGCGCTGGGTGTAGTGCGCATTCTGCTTGAGAAAAACGTGCGGCTTTCGCTAATCGAGGTTGTCAGTAAGATCGTCTTCGATTTTCCCGCGCATATAATGTCCGAATGGAGTAACTTTCCGGAGTGGGGCGTTGGCGAGTTTGACGCTGAAAAGATTAGTCATTCTGAATATGTGGAACAGAATTACCATGAAAGCGTGTTTGGGAGGAGGGGTATACTTTATCCGGACTCTACTCATGAGGCACAAAAACGTATCTCTTTTGACCTCCTCTCCTTCTTCCATGATCGCCTAAAAGTCTATCTCCGCGATCTCGGCGCGCGTTATGATCTGATCGACGCCGTCCTGACACCGGAATCCGATGATCTCCTGATGATCGCCCGCCGCGTCGAGGCGCTTACCGCCTTCATCACCGGCGAAGACGGCCGCAACCTTCTGGCGGGTGCCAAGCGCGCCACCCAGCTTCTGGCCGCCGAGGAAAAGAAGGGCACCGTGGTGGCTGATGGTGTTTCGGAAGAGTTGTTGAAGCTCGACGCCGAAAAGGCGCTCTATGCGGCTATCAAGACGGCTTCTGCCGATGCCGCGAAGGCCGTAGAGACGGAAGATTTCCGTTCCGCCATGCAGGCGCTCTCGACGCTGCGCGCGCCCGTGGATAAGTTCTTTGAGGATGTGCTCGTTAATGATGAGGATGCGGCCATCCGCGCCAACCGTCTGGCGCTGCTGAAGGCCATTCGCGAGGCGACCGGGACGGTTGCGGATTTCTCGAAGATTACGGGGTGAGGGGCGTCGGGGTAGTCGGGGCGGTAGCGTGCGTGGTTCACCCCCCTCTGTCCTGCCGGACATCTCCCCCTCAAGTGGGGAGATCGACCCGTGGCAACCTCTCAGCCACATTGAACGTTTCGGGAAGAGCGGGGAGCATGCCTCTCGCCGATCTCCCCCCTTGAGGGGGAGATGCCCGGCAGGGCAGAGGGGGGTAAGCCGCGACCGCGACTCCCGAAGGATAACTTCTCATTGACTCACACGCGCCCCAAAATCCTCATCAGCGCCTGCCTCCTCGGCCAGCCCGTCCGTTATGATGGCAAGGGCAAGCCTCTTTCCCATCCAGCGATTGACCGTTGGCGCAGCGAGGGCAGGCTGGTAACGATCTGCCCGGAAATGGCCGGCGGCATGCCTGTCCCGCGTCCGCCGGCGGAGATAGAAAACGGGGCTTCCGGTCTCGACGTACTGGAAGGCCGCGCCCGGGTGCTGGAGCTGACTGGCGGCGATGTCACGGCCGAGTTTATCGCCGGTGCGGAAAAGGCGCTGGCCTTCGCCAGGGCAAATGGCTGCACCCACGCGCTGCTGATCGACGGCAGCCCGTCCTGCGGATCAGTCGCGATCTATGACGGTTCGTTCTCCGGTATCAAACACGCAGGCAATGGCGTGACTGCGGCGCTGCTCGAAAAAGCCGGTATCGCGGTCTTTTCCCCAGCCGATATCGACCGACTGGATGCGCTAACCCCTTGAAACAAAGGCGCCGGAGTTTCCCCCGGCGCCTTTGTTCCATCGATATAGCCTCGGAGCGTATCACCCCGCCATCCGCATCTCCCGCCCCATGCCATGAAGCTGGTGACCGGAGGAGACACGGAAGCCGCGGATGAGGTTCAGCAGCTCTTCGGTATCCACGGCCAGCGCCTCCGCCGAAGCGGTGGTTTCTTCCGCCATCGCCGCATTGTGCTGGGTGGCGACGTCGAGCTGGTTCAGCGACGTGGAGATCGAGCGCAGCGTCGTGTCCTGTTCGGCTGCCGAATGGGCGATCTTGCTGACGATCTCGTTGGCGGATTTGATCTGGTCCGAGATGCGTTTCAGTGCATCGCCAGCCTCGCCGACGAGCCGCACGCCGTTTTCCACCTGGGCGGAGGAGCGGGCGATCTGGTCCTTGATCTCCTTGGCGGCGGCGGCGGATTTCTGCGCCAGTTCGCGCACTTCCTGCGCCACCACGGCAAAGCCCTTGCCGGCTTCCCCGGCACGCGCTGCCTCCACACCGGCATTCAGCGCCAGAAGGTTGGTCTGGAAGGCGATGTCGTCGATCACGCCGATGATGTTCGAAATCTGATCGGAAGACTGTTCGATGCCGCTCATCGCAGTGATCGCCTCTTCCACCACCCGGTCGCTGCGCGTCGCTTCCGAGCTGACGGTGGTGACGCGCTTGGCGGCATCCGCAGCACCTTCCGCCGTCTGGCGCACCGCAACCGTCAGTTCATCGAGAGCCGCGGAGGTTTCTTCCAGATTTGCAGCCTGCCGTTCGGTGCGCTGCGAAAGCTCGTTGGAGGCCTTGCGGATTTCGTCCTTCGAGCCGCCAATGTCGATGCTCTTGGTGTTCACCTTGGCCATGGCGGCATCGAGATGCGTCAGTGCCTCGTTGAAATTGTCGCGTAGCGCCGCATAACGGTTACCGAGATCGCCGCAGCGCACGGTCAGATCGCCGCCGGCCAGCTTTTCCAGTGCCTCGCCGATGGTGGTGACGACCCGCGCCTGCAATGCGGCCTCGTCGCGCTGCATGTCGAGATTGTTCTGGCGCTCGGCATCGAGCTGTTGCTGCTGCTCTTCCTGACGGCGCTGCATGGCATGGCGCTCGCGCACCTTGTCCTGAAGCGAGGCGGTGGCCTTCGCCATCATGCCGACTTCGTTGGTGAGGCCGGTATGGGGAATGGCAAGCGAAACGTTCTCATTGGCCACTTCGCCGAGTGCACGGTGAATGTCGCCGAGCGGCTTCGATATGCCACGAATGACGTAGAAGGCGGCGGCAAGCGCCAGAACGAAGATGAGCGCGCCGATGGACAGCGCCTTCATCACCTCGCCACGAACCTGGGCGTTCAGATCGTCGATGTAAACACCGGTCACGACCACCACCTGCCAGGGCTCGAAGGCAAGCGCGTAGGAACTCTTGGCGTAGTCATTGCCTTCCATGCCGGGCTTCGGTCCGTAGAAATCCGTCTGCCCGCCGCCGTTGCGGCCAAGCCGCACCAGCTCGTCACGATAGGCAAACCCCTTACTATCAGGCTTGCCCTTGTAGTTTTCACCGACACGCTTGGCATCGGGATGAAACTTCATCGTCACTTCGTAGTCGTAACCGAACAGATAGCCGTCAGGAGTGAACTTCATGGCGCCGACGGTGGCGAATGCCTGTTTCATGGCGTCGTCGCGCGAAAGCGTTCCGGCCTTTTCCTTGTCATGGAAGGATTGCAGGATGGAGATCGCCGATTGTACCTGTGTCCGCAGCATGCCGTAGCGTTCCTCATAGATCGCGTCGGTGGCGGATTTCAGCTGGTAGAAGGTCGCCGCGGCGAAGGCGGCCATCAGGGCCACCACGAGAACGATCAGTTGACGGGAAATGGAAAGGTTCTTCATGGGCGCTCACAAGAGTTTGGGATCGCGCGCCTGAAAAAAGCCGCGCGGTACCGGTGTTTCGGAGAAGGGAAAGGCGCATGATGCGCGGTAAAAGGACCGAAAAGCGCGGGTCTGCGCCGTGACCTCATCTGTGCTGCATCGCACTATAAACCCACTTAGCGGCCAAAAATTTGAATAAATATTTAATTAGCGGAGGCTTTATCCGGCCCGGCTGGCAGAATAAGTGGCGAAGGAAGTAATATTCCCCGAATGGTTGCGAGGTTGTTTCGTAAATGCAGCGATGACGCGATTATTTGACGTTTGTCATCAAAGTACGATCCGCAGGTCAATTACCGCGCAGCTGGAAATCCGGGAACTGGGGTGTGCCGACGACCGAGGCGTTGTGCGGCTTGGATGCATTGTCGCTGGAGATTGCCTTGACGGCTGCCGTGGTGGTCGTCACGTCGATGCCTGCGGGCGTGGAAACGGTTTCAGCGGGATCTGCTTCGGGTGCCGCCTCGTCATAGGTGGCGATGGCGGTGCCGGAGGGGTCCGTCATCCAGGCCGGATTGGTGCTGACGAAGGTGACGGGCGCACCGCCAAGCCAGGCCTCGGTGCGCACCAGCGTGCGTTTACCGTCGACGTCGTGCATTTCAGTGTGCTGCGTCCCCGGCTCGATGGATGGAATGGCATAACCCTGCGCGGCGGGTTTGTTTTTCAAGGGCTGGCAGCCGGCGCAATCGCGGCGGACGAAGCTGCCATTGGTGACATGCACGCCATTGATATATTCGATGGAGGATGCCATCGCCGACCCACTGGCGAGCACGACAATCGCTGTCAGAAAAAGACGCCGCATCGAAAAACCCCCGAAATGACGGCGCGGCCTCGCAATCGAGACACAATGCGCCATACAATATTGGGCGAAGTATTACCGGTCTTTCGTTTCCATCGGGTCAGCAAACTTGGTAAAAATTGAACGAAATAGTCGCTGCCAAGCCCATCTGCTTTAAGGATCAGGCCTTTTCGCGGGCAATGGCCTGCCAGCCGATATCGCGGCGGCAGAAGCCGTTTTCCCACTCAACCTTGTTGGCTAGCGCATAGGCGCGCGCCTGCGCTTCCGTCACGTTTCTGCCAAAGGCGGTGACATTCAGCACGCGGCCGCCGGTCGCGACGAGTTTGCCGTCCTTCAGCGCCGTTCCGGCATGGAACACCTTGGCTTCTTCGCTGGCCTCGGGAATATGGGCGATCGGCGTGTTCTTGTCGTAGGCGCCGGGATAACCTTTGGAGGCGAGAACCACGGTCAGCGCCGCATCGTCGCGCCATTCCGCCTGCACCGTGTCCAGCGTACCGGTGGCGGTGGCGTAGAGGATCGGCAGCAGATCACTCTTGAGGCGCATCATCAGCACCTGGCATTCGGGATCGCCGAAGCGCACGTTATATTCGATCAGTTCCGGGCCTTTGGCGGTGATCATCAGGCCGGCGAAAAATACGCCGGAGAAGGGGTTCCCATCCTTGGCCATGCCTGAGATCGTCGGCTCGATGATCTCCTTCATGGTGCGCTCCACCATGGCCGGGGTCATGACAGGGGCGGGCGAATAGGCGCCCATGCCGCCGGTATTCGGGCCCGTATCGCCATCGCCGACGCGCTTGTGATCCTGCGCGGTGGCGAGCGCGAGCGCCGTTTTGCCATCCGAAAGGCAGAAAAAGCTCGCTTCCTCGCCATCGAGGAAGGCTTCCACCACCACCTCAGTGCCGGCCGTGCCGAAAGCACCGTCGAAACAGTCATCGATGGCGGCAAGCGCTTCCGCTTCAGTCATGGCAACGGTCACGCCCTTGCCGGCGGCAAGGCCGTCGGCCTTGATGACGATCGGCGCACCCTGTGCACGGACATAGTCCTTGGCAGGCTCGGCGGATTTGAAACGCTGGTAAGCGCCGGTCGGAATATCGTAGCGGGCGCAGAGATCCTTGGTGAAACCCTTGGAGCCCTCAAGCTGGGCGGCGGCTTTCGAAGGTCCGAACGTGGCGATGCCAGCTGCACGCAGATCATCCGCCAGACCAGCGACCAGCGGCGCTTCCGGGCCGATGACGACGAAGTCGATTGCTTTTTCCTTCGCAAAAGCGATGACGGCAGAATGATCTTCCACGTCGAGCGAAACAAGTGTTGCGTGGTCAGCGATGCCGGGATTGCCGGGTGCGGCATAAAGCTCATCGATGAGGGGCGACTGGGCGATTTTCCACGCCAGCGCATGTTCGCGTCCGCCGGAACCGATCAACAGAACTTTCATGGTCAATACCCCTGCAAATTCGCCAGTAACCTTGTGGCACGGGCGTTAAGGGCAGGGGGGCGAAAGGTCAAGGAGAAAGCGCCGCAAATGCCTGTCTTTCCCTTGAAGTCAGCCTTTCCTGTGGAATCGTGGATGCCTCTTGTTGTCACGCCACAATCAGACATTATGTTCGCCGCTCCAGACCTGACAGCAGAGAACCCCATGACCGCAGACAATGCCCGCCTCGCCTCGCTCATAGCTTCCGAAATCAATGCCCGCCCCGATCAGGTGAAGGCGGCGGTGGCCTTGCTGGACGAGGGCGCGACCGTGCCCTTCATCGCCCGCTACCGTAAGGAAGTGACCGGCGGGCTCGATGATACCCAGCTGCGCACGCTGGCGGAACGCCTTGTCTATCTGCGCGAACTCAATGCGCGCCGCGCCTCCATCGTCGATTCCATCACCGGCCAGGGCAAGATGACTGACGAGTTGATGGTCAAGATCATGCAGGCGGGCACCAAGGCGGAGCTGGAAGACCTCTATCTGCCTTATAAGCCGAAGCGCCGCACCCGTGCCGAAATCGCCCGCGAACGTGGTCTCGGTCCGCTTGCCGAAGCTATCTGGGAAAACCGCTCTGCCGATCCGGCGAAGCTGGCGGAGGCCTATATCCAGGGTGAGGTGGCCGATGTGAAGGCGGCGCTCGAGGGCGCGCGCGACATCATTGCCGAAACCATGACGGAAAATGCCGATCTCCTCGGCCGCCTGCGTGATTACATGCGCCAGAACGCCACCTTCCGCGCCAAAGTCGTGGATGGTAAGCAGGCAAGCGGCGAGAAGTTTTCGGATTATTTCGACCATTCCGAGCGCTGGGCAACGGTGCCGGGCCATCGCGCGCTCGCCATGCTGCGCGGCTGGAACGAGGAAATACTGACGCTGACGATCGATGTCGATGCGGATGATCCCTCGCCGGTGAAGCCGTCGCAGCGCACCATTGCAGCCGCCTTCGATATCCGTAGTGCGGGACCTGCCGATCAATGGCTGATGGAAGTGGCGGGCTGGACCTGGCGCGTGAAGCTTTCCATGTCGCTGTCGCTTGATCTGATGCGCGAATTGCGCGAGCGGGCGGAAGAAGAGGCGATCAATGTCTTCGCCCGCAATCTGAAAGACCTGCTGCTAGCGGCACCGGCCGGTTCCCGCGCCACCATGGGTCTCGATCCGGGCATCCGCACCGGTGTGAAGGTCGCGATTGTGGATGGCACCGGAAAGCTGCTGGACACCAGCACGGTTTATCCCTTCCAGCCAAAGAACGACGTGCGCGGCGCGCAGGCCGAACTTGCCTTGCTCATCCGCAAGCACAATGTCGAACTGATCGCCATTGGCAACGGCACGGGCAGCCGTGAAACCGAAAAGCTGGTGGCCGATCTTCTGGCGCAGCTGCCGGCTTCCGCTTCCGGCGCAAAGCCCACCAAAGTCATCGTCTCGGAAGCCGGCGCATCGGTCTATTCCGCTTCGGAACGGGCTGCAGCTGAATTCCCCAATCTCGACGTGTCGCTGCGCGGCGCCGTCTCCATCGCCCGCCGTCTTCAGGACCCGCTGGCCGAACTGGTGAAGATCGAGCCGAAATCCATCGGTGTCGGCCAATACCAGCATGATGTCGATCAGGGCCGCCTCAGCCGCTCGCTCGATGCTGTCGTGGAAGACGCGGTGAATGCCGTGGGCGTCGATCTCAACACCGCCTCGTCGCCGCTTCTGGCGCGGGTATCCGGTCTTGGCAGCTCGATTGCCGATGCCATCGTCGCCCATCGCGACCAGACCGGGCCTTTCGCCAGCCGCAAGGAATTGCTGAAAGTGCCGCGCCTTGGCCAGCGCACTTTCGAACAATGCGCCGGCTTCCTGCGTATTCCAAACGGCAAGGAGCCGCTGGATGCCTCTTCGGTGCACCCGGAAGCCTATGGCGTGGCAAAGAAGATCGTCGCCGCCTGCGGCCGTGATCTGCGTTCGCTGATGGGTGATGGCGCCGCTCTGAAGGCGCTTGATCCCAAGCGTTTCATAGACGAGCAATTCGGCCTGCCGACCGTGAAAGACATCATCGCCGAACTGGAAAAACCCGGCCGCGACCCGCGCCCGAGCTTCAAGACCGCGACCTTTGCCGATGGTGTGGACGAGATCACCGATCTGAAACCGGGCATGCTTCTGGAAGGCACCGTCACCAATGTCGCGGCCTTCGGTGCTTTCGTGGATATCGGCGTGCATCAGGATGGTCTGGTGCATGTCTCGCAGCTCGCCGACCGTTTCGTGAAGGACCCGCATGAAGTCGTCAAGGCGGGCGATGTCGTCAAGGTGCGAGTCGTGGAAGTGGATGTGAAGCGCAAGCGCATCGGGCTGACCATGCGCAAGGATGGCGGCGAGGCAGCGCCGCAGCCGATGCGTGAAAAGAACAATGCGGGCGCCATGCGCCATGCCACAGCCAAGCCGAAAGAACGCAACGAGGGGTCGCAAACAGGGGGTGCTCTCGCCGTTGCTCTTGCCGAAGCCATGAAGCGACGCTGACCTCTGGTTGAAATGTTTTTTTACCAAAAAGCCCCAGCGGAGTGTCCGACGGGGCTTTTTGCTTGATGAAATCGTTCAATTTTTTTGAAATAAGACTATCTTGCAACTTGTGCCGAAAGGAATACGGTCAGCAAAATTGATAAGTGAGACTTAGCAATTGGGGGTGCCATGGCGTCGTCTCTGCATGTTCTTCTGGAAAAGATAATCAAGATCGGTGATCTCACCGTCAACAGCCCGGGCGGCAGCCGCACATTTGGCGACGGCACGGGAAAAAAAGTGGTTCTGAATTTCACGGACGAAGCCGCCATGCAGGAGATTGCCGCCGATCCGGCGCTCAAGCTCGCTGAAATGTACATGGAAGGCCGGGCGCAGGTCGCGGAAGGCGACATTTACGATTTTCTGGCGCTGGTCAAAGGCAATACGCTGAGCGAGGCTCTGTCCTTCGGCATGGTCTGGCGCGGCATGGCCCGCATCATCGCCGCCCGCATCAAGATGCGTCTGCCGGTCAATCACAACAAGAGCAATGTCGCCCATCACTACGATCTGAGCGCCAAGCTGTTCGATCTCTTCCTCGATGAGGACTGGCAATATTCCTGCGCCTATTTCAATCCGCCAGGCATCAGCCTCTATGAGGCGCAGGTTGCGAAAAAGCGGCACATTGCCGCCAAGCTGATGACCGAGCCGGGCCAGAGCGTTCTGGAAATCGGCTCCGGCTGGGGCGGCATGGCGATGTATATTGCCGAAAGCGCCGGTGCCGATGTGACCGGCATCACGCTCAGTGAAGAACAGCTCCGCGTCTCGCGCGACCGCGCGGCAAAACGGGGGCTTGCCGGCAATGTCCGCTTCGAATTGCAGGATTACCGTTACCTGCCGGCTTCGAAAAAATATGACCGCATCGTCTCCGTCGGCATGTTCGAACATGTCGGGCCGACCCATTATCGCGATTATTTCGACAAGGTGGCGGAGGTGCTGGACGACAAGGGCGTGATGGTGCTGCATTCCATCGGCCAGCCCTATCCGGCACTGGCGACCAACCCCTTCATCGAAAAATATATTTTCCCCGGCGGTTATATTCCCTCGCTTGCCGAGGTGCTGCCGGCGATCCAGAAGTCCGGACTGCTGGTGAAGGATATCGAAATCCTGCCCATGCATTATGCCCATACGCTCCGGCACTGGCGGGAACGTTTCGTGGCGCGAAAGGCGGAGGCGGTAGCGCTTTATGACGAGCGTTTCTTCCGCATGTGGGAGTTTTATCTGGCGGGGTCGGAAATGGCCTTCACCCATGAAAATTTCCATATTTTCCAGATCCAGCTCGCCAAGGACCGCGATGCCGTGCCGCATGACCGCGACTACATCGCCTGCAACGAGGCGAAGCTGCTGGAGTTCGAGAAGACGCGTGCGCCGCTGGAGAAGGTGACGTTCTGAAGACGGCGGACGAACGTTTACGCACATGAGACGTCATCCTCGGGCCTGTCCCGAGGATCTATCCACGTTGCAGAAGATAGGGCCCTAGCAGATGCTCGGGACAAGCCCGAGCATGACGGAGGATAGGTTTGGCGCCCTGTCGCGAGCTTCGCAGTGGTGTTCTGCTTCTCCACGCGCTGGTTAATGGAATGGAAAGACAATCCCTCTAATTCTACGCTCACCTGTCTGTATTGCGTTTCTGGGGTTCTTTCATGTTCAAGCCATCAGCGGCCGTCGCCGCCTGTGTCCTGTCGCTTTTTGCCGTGGGCAACGCCCATGCGGAAGGCTGGTTTTCCGGCGACTGGTATCTGAAGCTCGGCGGCGCGGGTTTCACCGCACCGAAATATCAGGGCGACAACAAGAATGAATTCGGCTTTTCGCCCATCATTTCGCTCGGTCGTCAGGGGCAGGGCGCGCGTTTCACCTCGCGCAACGACAGCGCCTCGATCTCGCTTCTGGATAATGGCCCGATCAGCATGGGTCTGGCCGGCAAGCTGGTATCGCCGCGCGACGAGGGCGATTCGGCCGATCTGAAGGGCATGACCCGCATCAAGCGCGGCGGTGAGCTTGGCGGTTTCGCCGAGGCCTATCCGACCGACTGGCTACGTATTCGCGGTGAAGCCCGCCAGGGCATCCGCAGCCACAGCGGCGTCGTGGCGGATCTCAACGCCGATGTCTTCACTGATATCGCCCCCGGCATTCAGGTGTCCGTCGGCCCGCGCGCGACCTGGGTGAGCAGCAAATATAACGAGCGCTATTATGGTGTCAGCGCAGCCCAGACGGCCGCCGGCGCACCATCGCCCTATAGCCCGGGCGGCGGCCTGCATTCCGCCGGCGTCGGCGCCGCCATCACCTGGAAGGTCACCGAAAATGCGGAAGTGGGCTCATTTGCCGAATATCGCCGCCTGATGGGCGACGCCGCCGACAGTTCGCTGGTGCGCGAGCGCGGTTCGAAGAACCAGTTCATCATCGGTGTTCAGGCCAGCTACAAATTCAATTTCTCGCTGCCCTGAGTGGACGGGCGATAAGGCCATGCGAAGCCGCAGCGGGGCTTTTTGTATGCGTGGCGCGGTGCTGAAATCCATTCCGATTTTTTCGGCAATGCTGTAGAACCATCCCATGGTTCACCACAGCGATTTGTCAGGCCGCGTTTCCGACGCGCCATCCAACAACTGGGTCTATCGGATTTTGCCGAGGTCCCTCTGGCCCTATGCGCAGCTGGCGCGGTGGGATCGTCCCATCGGCTGGCAATTATTGATGTGGCCGTGTTTCTGGGCCGCAGCCCTCGCCGCCAATGCGGCGGTGGCGGCTGGCGGCTTTTCCTGGGGCACGTTGATCTGGCATCTGGCGCTGTTCTTCATCGGATCGGTGGCGATGCGCGGCGCGGGCTGCACCTATAACGATCTCGCCGACCACAAGATCGACATGGCCGTGGCGCGAACGCGCTCTCGACCCTTGCCTTCCGGTCGTGTAACCCGGATGCAGGCCAAGGTCTTTATCGTGCTGCAGGCGCTTGCCGGGCTTGTCGTGCTTTTACAGTTCAACGGCTTTGCGATCCTCACCGGCATAGCCTCGCTGGTCTTCGTAGCGATCTATCCCTTCGCCAAGCGCTTCACCAACTGGCCGCAATTTTTCCTTGGGCTCGCATTTTCCTGGGGTGCGCTGATGGGCTGGGCCGGACAGTTCGGTTCTCTCGCCTGGCCGGCTGTCCTGCTTTATGTCGGCTCCATCGCCTGGACGATCGGTTATGATACAATCTACGCCCATCAGGACAAGGAAGATGACACGGCGGTGGGCATCGGTTCGACCGCCCTGCTGTTTGGAGAAAACACACATCGCTGGCTGGTTTTCCTTTATGGCACAGCCCTCGTCATGATTTTCCTGTCGTTCTGGACGGCGGGCGTTAACGTCATTGCCTATAGCGGCCTCGCCGCCGCCGCCGTCATGCTGTTCCGGCAGGTCTGGGTGCTCGATATCGATGACGTCGACCAATGCCTCGTGCTGTTCAAATCCAACAACCGTGTCGGCGTGCTGATTTTCGCCGGTCTCATCCTGCCGCTGCTGCTGGCGTAAGCTGCGGGAATAGGGAATACGAAAAAGCCCGGTCGCGTCATCCGCGCCGGGCTTTTGTGCTCTTGACTGAAGAAGATCAGCTGCGGGCGATGATTTCCTTGCCCTCGATCTTCATGCTCATGCCGAGCGAGCCGGTGGAGCGGCGAACGAGGAAGCGCGGGCGGCGCTCTGCAAAATAGGAGTGGCGGCGGCGCGGGCGGGTATTCTTGGTGCGCACCTTGCCGAGATGTTCTTCCAGCGGACGGGCAACGCCATCGGCTTCCACCATCAGCATGGGAATGCGGTAGGCCTCGGACCAGCTGCGCCAGTCGGCTGCGATATCGCAGAGATCATGAGCGACCAGCAGCGGAACGCAGAGGTCCGGATCGTCATGGTGAAGTTCCAGCGTCACGGTGACCTGGCCGTCGCCATGGTCGATGGCGCGGGCGGCGACACCCTTGAAGGCGCGGGCTGGCAAAGCGAAGGATAAAGGCAGGCCGGAAGAGGTGAGAACCTTTCTCAGAACGGCGCCCCGTTCATCGAGAGTGACGGCGACATCGGTCGCGCCATTGCCTTTTCCATAGGTGACCTGTTGCGGAAAACGTGCCGGGTCTAACCTGAGTGTGGCGACGGCCCAGTCGGGCTTCAGAACGGTCTTGGTCATGTTTAATCTACCCTTGTTTTACCTGAGAGCCGGTTTCCGGTCTTCTCATCGGGACTTTTCGTCCTCTGATGTCAGGAGATTATCCGCCGCATGTTCGAGACTGCTTAAAAATCGCGGTTAAGAAAACTTTGCATTCCCAAATGGTTAGCAAAACCCACTGTGGCATGGTTTCGCTTCGGTAAAGCAGATCGAGACAAAGCGATTTTTATCCCGGTCAAAACTGTGCTCTTTCAAGCTACGGGCAAGGCGCGTCATGCATAGTCATGCCAAGGCTTGCCGTGCGCCGGAATGGGCGCGCGAGGGGTGGATTCAAAACCGGAGCTTTGGTGTCCCGAGGGATGCGCGGCGCTCCAGGGGGCATTCGGATGGTATCGACTTTTCTCAGCTACGACCTCATCAACCGCGATATGAAGGCCAGCATTTCGCGCGTGTCGCAGCAGGGGCTCGTGGAGCGGCAGACGAAATATTACAAGGAAAACATCGGCAATGTGAAAAGCGTCGATGAGTTCCTCGGTAACTACCAGCTCTATTCCTATGCCATGGACGCCTTCGGCCTCGGCGAGATGACCTATGCCAAGGCCTTCATGAAAAAGGTGCTCGACAGCGACCTGAACGACCAGAACAGCTTTGCCAACAAGCTGACTGACGAGCGCTACCGCGAGTTTGCCGCTGCCTTCAATTTCACCTCGTCAACAAAGACCGTGCAGACGGATGCCCAGCTCGACAAGATGATCGGGCTTTATGACACGTCGATCACCAATTTGAACGACAGCCTTGCGGAAGAGACACGTTATTACAAGGCGATCATCGGCACGGTGACGAATGCCGATCAGTTGCTGCGCAACGACCGGACGCGCGCCTATATCTTTCAGGTCTTCAACATCGATGAGAAGACCTATTCCTACGCCCACATCAAGGGCTTGATGACGAGCGACGTCTCCGACCCGGATAGCTACATCAACCAGAAATATGGTGCCGCCTATAATGACGCGGTCGAAAAACTGACGATGAAGGGCAATATCGAACTGCACGCGCAGGTCACGTCCCGGATTACGGCGATCGACACCGCGCTGGCAGGCACGGGCTTGACCGCCGAGGAGCGTACGAAGCTCGAGGCGGAAAAGGTGACACGCCAGGACCAGCTGACCCAGCTCGAGGCCGTTCTGCCGCCAAAGGATCAATGGGACGCAAAACTCACCGCAATCAAGGCGGAGCAGACGACGCTGTCGAACACCGTCACGCAATATAATAAGATGGCGCAGCTTGCCGCCGCCTTCGAGTTCAAGAATGACGGTACGGTGGATGCCGGCGGGGCGCAGACGGCGGATAATCTCAAGGTCATGACGGATGCCTATATCAGCAGTGCGCCGCGCGTGACACCCACCGTCGCCACGCTGAACCGGGATTATTTCGAATCGAAGATCGGCTCGATCAAGACCGTGGACGAACTGACCTCGGATGCGCGGCTTCTCAACTACATCAAGGTTGCCTTCGACCTGAACGACGTGACCACCGTGACGGCAACGATCAAGAACATCCTGACCAGCGATCTGAACGACCCGAACAATTACATCGCCACCTTTGGCAAAAATGATAAACGTTACATCGCCTTGAGAAACGCGTTCAACTTTCAGACCGATGGAACGCTGGCTTCAGGTACGACACCCCAGACGACGACACAGACCGCGACCACCACCAGCGGCTACATGATCCATTATAATGACAAGGACGACGCTGCGGACGAAAAGGCGACCAAACTGTACAAGAGCGACATAAAAAGCGTCACGTCGGTCAAGGATTTCCTCGAAAGCAGCGCGGTCTATAATTATGCGCTGAAGGCCGTCGGCCTCGATCCGGCCAAGGTGAATCCCACCGATATCCGCAAGGTCCTTACCAGCGACCTGCAGGATAAGAAAAGCTACGTCTATACCCTGAAAGACGAGCGCTACGTCAAGCTGGCGGAGCTTTTCAATTTCGCATCCGACGGCAAGGTGGGGTCTCCGGTTCTGGCGCAGTCGGAAATAGAGATGCAGACCATGTCGGCCGACTACATCAAGAAAAAATCCGCTTTCGGCACGGAAAAGGACAAGGAAGCGGCCAAGAAGGAAGCGGAATATTTCACCGACGAGATGCAGAAGATCAAGACGCTCAAAGAGTTTCTGGCCAATGATCGCCTGACGAAGTTCGCGATGGAATCGCTCGGCATCGATCCGAAAAGCGTGACAAAGGTACAGCTCGAGAAAATATTCACCTCGACGCTGGACGATAGCGAAAGTTACGTCAACAAGGAGATGGATTCGGTTTTCCGCCGCCTCGTCACTGCCTTCAATTTCAATGCGGACGGCAGCCTTCTTCACGAGGATCGCAGCCTAATTCAGACGCGGCGCGGCCTTTACGAGACGCTGGATAATTATCTGACCCAGACGCTGGAAACGCAGGCGGGTGAAGAAAATGCCGGTGTGCGCCTCGCGCTCTATTTCAAGCGCATGGCGACGGGAACGACGTCCTATTACTCCATTCTTGCCGATACCGCGATCCAGAATTTCATCAACACCACCTTTGGTATTCCCGATGAACTCGGCAATGCGCCGGTCGATACGCAGGTGGCGATGATGAAGAAATATTTCGACATCAAGGACTTTCAGGATCCCGACAAGGTCAAGAAACTGATCTCCCGTTTCACCATCATGTATGATGACAAGCAGAACATCACCAATCCGATCATGGCGCTGTTCAACGGCAGCGGCTCGGTGGGCATCAGCGGCGACACGCTGCTAGCCGTCGCCTCGCTGCGGGCGCGATAGGCGGGACGCGCGGGTGGACGATAAGGCGAGCTGGTTTGGCCGGCTCATGCTGACGATAAAGGCGGAAACCTTCTCTCCGTCTGCGGTGCCGGATCATCCCCGGTACTCGCGGTGATGGCGGACGCTTGCATACCATGCCCGCATCCCGCCACCCGTTTACCACCCCGGCAGCATATGCCCGGCGCGCAGGCGCGGCATTTTGGGGTAGGTCTTCACATCATTGTCCATCTCATCGACGACGCTCATCGGTGAGATATTGTCGAGGCAGGCGGTGATGTGGTCAGTAATGGCGTTCACCAGCGAGGGTGACAGGCCGGGGCGTTTCATCAGGCCGATCTGTACCGGGGGCAGCGGCGGGAACCCGTCTGAGGCGGTCAAAACCTTCATGCCGGTACGCAGCGCCGATTCCGGCAGTACCGAGACGGCCATGCCCGCCAGTACCGCAGCAGCGACCACGGTGGAAGACCAGCTTGTGAAGAGGACCTGGTAGTCCCGCCCGTCGGCATCGAGCGCCGAACAGGCAAGCTGGCGCCAGTGGCAGTCGCGCCGCCCGACGGCGAGCGGCACCGGCGCGTCGTCCTTCAGCGGATGGTTGGCGGAGGCGACCCAGCAGAGCGGTTCTGTACGCACCACATCCGAGGAACGGGCGCGCGGATTATGGGTGACGAGCGCTATATCCAGCTCGCCGCGCGCCATTTTTTCGGCAAGGCTGACTGAAGGTTCGCAGACGATATAAAGCTCGACATTCGGATGGGTCTTGGCGAAGCGCCCGATGATTTCAGGCATGTAGCGGTCGGCGTAATCGTCAGGGGTGCCGATGCGCAGCGTGCCCTCCAGCCGGTTGTCGTCGAAGGCGGCGATCGCCTCGTTGTTGAGGCGGATGATGCGGCGGGCGTAATTCATCAGCTTTTCGCCTTCCGCCGTCAGGCGGTTGCCGCGCCCGTCTTTTGCAAAGAGCTGTTTGCCGATGCGCTCTTCAAGCCGCCGCATCTGCATGGAGACGGCGGATTGCGTCTTGAAAACGCGGTCGGCGGCCTTGGTAAAGCTACCAGTATCGACGATGGCGATGAAGGTATGCAGCTGGTCTATGTCGAGAGGTGCGGACATGGATGGCCATCCATCAGAATGATTGATGTCTCACATTAGAAACATTCGTTGGACTGATCAATAGTCTTGCGACATTTTGCCACCAAGCAAATCAGTATCAACCTGGGCCGACGAGACGTCTGGCCCCCAACCCAAGGCAGCTTCTCGCGCGTGGTGCGTCGGGGGCGGTGCCGCATCGTGCCGTTACGAAAGGATATGTATCATGCGCACGGCAGAACGGAGAATGGAACTGGAACTCGCAACCGCACGGCCGGGAGACGCCTGGCGTCGCGCCGCTGTGCTGGGTGTTTCCGGCGTTAAAACCTTCGTCAAGCGCATCTACAATCGTATCGTGGCCAATGGCCTCACGGAACTTGATGACCGTCTTCTTGCCGATATCGGTCTGGTGCGGTCGGATGTCAGCGATGCTCTCAATACCGGCCTGTTGGAAGATCCGACGGCCCATCTCACCCGGGCTGCACGCAAACGCGCGGTCACGCGTTTCAAGACAGTTTGAAATTCCGCCTCCGGCAGACCTCCAGCTGCCGGACGTGGCTTCCAGCCGCAAGGTTTTCCCCGCAGGGTGATTTGCCAATAACCCTGCCTTTGCCCGGTGTCAGGCCCCTCGGCCGCACCGGGCTTTTTTATGGCCCTGCCTTTCCTCAGCGACGCAGTTTACCGGCGAAGCCTCAATACTGATATTCCTCGAATACCGGCAGCACCGAACCGCCCCAGCGGCCGTTGTAAAGCGCAAGCATATCTTCGGCGAGCGTGGTCTTCTTGGCCAGAACCTCGTCCAGCGACGACAGGAACACGGTCTCGTCCTGGCCTTCGCCATTCAGCCGCTTGCGGTTTTTCAGGCCGGTGCGGGAAATGTCGAGAACCTCACGGGCGATGCCGAGAAGCGGCTTGCCGGCAATCTCGGCCGAAAGCCCCTTGGCCGGTACGGCGTTACGAAGCGCGATCACCTCATCGAAGCTCCAGCCGGCGGTCAGCGCATCGGCAGCGTCAAGCGCTTGCCTGTCATAAAGAAGGCCAACCCAGAAAGCCGGCAGGGCGCAGATGCGCCTCCAAGGGCCACCATCGGCGCCGCGCATTTCGAGGAAACGCTTCAGGCGAACATCGGGGAAGAGCGTGGAGAGATGGTTCGTCCAGTCGCCCATGGTTGGTTCCCATGCGGCGATTTCGCCCTTCAGCGCACCGTTCATGAACTGGCGGAAGGTGACATGCGTGCAATCATGGTATTTGCCGTCGCGCACGATGAAATACATCGGCACATCAAGCGCCCATTCGACATAATCCTTGAAGCCGAAATCGTCATGCAAGGTGAAGGGCAGCACACCGGAGCGGCGATTGTCGGTATCGCGCCAGATATCGCCGCGCCAGGAGAGGAGCCCGTTCGGCTTGCCTTCGGTAAAAGGCGAAGAGGCGAAAAGCGCCGTCGCCAGCGATTGCAGCTTCATGGAAACGCGCATCTTCTGGCGCATATCCGCTTCGGAGGAGAAGTCGAGGTTAACCTGGATGGTGCAGGTGCGGTACATCATGTCGAGACCCTTGGTCCCGACCTTCGGCATGTAGCGGGTCATGATCGCGTAGCGCGATTTCGGCATGCGCGGCGTCTCGTCGGAACTCCACAGTGGGCTGCCGCCGATGCCGAGGAAACGAATGCCCATCGGCTCTGCCACTTCCCGCAGCGTCGCCAGATGCTGGTTGGATTCCTTGCAGGTCTGGTGCAGGTTTTCGAGCGGTGCGCCCGACAGTTCGAACTGGCCACCGGGCTCGATCGAGATCGCGCCCATGCCGTGCTGCTCGCCAAGGCCGATGATGTTTTCACCGTCTATGATCGGCTCCCAGCCGAGCTTTTCCTGCATGCCCTTCAAAAGGGCTGAAATGCTGGCCTCGCCGAAATAGGGAACCGGGCTGTTGTCCTCGCGGAAAAAGGCGAATTTTTCATGTTCGGTGCCGATGCGGAAATCCGCTTCAGCCCTGCAACCGCCCGCCAGATAGTCGGTAAGCTCCGTGACGGAGGAGAGGGGTGTCTGGTCGGTCGTGTCGCGTGCCATGGCTTACCTTGTTATGACGTCAATGTTGCGGCGAGGCATATGATTGGCAGATAGGGCCGGATCGTATCCGGTGGCAAATGAATTTCTTTTAAAGATGCATGAAGGGTAATATTCCACCTCACTTCCAGTCGCCGATAACAGCCTGAATGACGGCGAGCGCTGCGACGGCGGCCGTATCGGCCCGCAATATACGCGGCCCGAGCGGTATGGGGGTGACGAAGGCAAGGCTGCGCAGCAACTCCCTTTCCTCCTCGGAAAAACCGCCTTCAGGGCCGACAAGCAGGGCGATCTTGCGTTCCTTGACGGCCTGCAGAATCGGCAACGGATTTTGGCCCTCGTCGCCTTCGTCGCAATAGATGATGCGGCGGTCGTCCGGCCAGGTCTCCAGTATGTCCCTCAGCTTTACCGGTTCTGCCACCTCGGGCAGAGACAGAATGCCGCATTGTTCGGCGGCCTCGATGGCATTGGCGCGCAATTTTTCGGCGTTGTGGATCTTGCCCTGAACATGCTGCGTCATCACCGGCTGCAGCAGGCCGGCACCCATCTCCACCGCTTTCTGCACCAGATAATCCATGCGCCCGACTTTCAGCGGCGCGAAGAGATAGTGCAGGTTCCCCGCATCCGGCTGCGGCCGCGTCTGTTCTAGAGGAACGAGGACGATCTTCTTGCGGCTCGGAAAGGCGAGCTTCGCCTTCCATTCGCCGTCACGGCCGTTGAACAGCAGGATTTCCGCGCCGTCGGTCATGCGCAGCACATTGGCCAGATAGTTGAACTGTTCGCCCGTCGCCTCCTGCGCCACGCCCTCGGAAAGGGAGGCTTCGATGAACAGGCGTTGCATCCGGAAATTTGCGCGCATGGGATTTCGGTTTCAGGGTCAGAGGAAAAGGAATGACAGGAGCCAGTAGAGCAGTGCCGCAAGTGTTGCGCTCGCGGGGACGGTGACGACCCAGGCGGCGATGATCGTCATGAAATGCGAGCGCCGGACAAGATAACGGCGGCGCACCTCGGACGGATTGTCCAGATATCTAGGGGTACGGCGGGGTTCGCCCGCTGACTGGACGAGTTCCTGCCGCCGTCGCGAGGCCTGTGTGTACCATTCGCGGAAGAAGCCGACACCGAACACCGCGCCGATCGCCGTATGGGTGGTGCTAACAGGCAGACCGAAGCGCGAGGCGACGAGAACGGTGAGCGCCGTGGCCACGGAAACGCAGAAGGCGCGCATCGGATTGAGCTTGGTGATCTGTTCACCGACAAGGCGGATCAGGCGTGGGCCGTAGAGAAGAATACCGCACGACAGCCCGAAAGCGCCGACCAGCATCACCCAGAGCGGTGCGCGCGCGGATGTCTGCACCGCTTCGTCATGCAAGGCCCGCACGATGGCCACGACAGGGCCAATGGCGTTCGAAACGTCATTCGCCCCATGGGCAAAGGACATCAGGCCGGCGGCGAGAACGAGCGGCCACTGGAACAGTATCCGCAGCGACTGGTTGCGGTTTTCCAACCCTTCCGATTGTTTGCGAATGATCGGCACGCAGAGCCGCCAGGCGACAAGGCCCGTCACGAGCCCGATCACGCTGGCGTGGCCAAGGGACACATGCATGAGCTGGCGCAACCCGACCCAGATGAGATAGGCCATGAAAACGCCGGCCATCAGGCCAATGAGAACCGGAACCCACAGCCGGGCCGAGCCGATCTTGTCGTCGCGATAGATGATGAATTCCTTGATGAAAGCAAGAATGGCGATGGCTATGGCGGCGCTGATGAAGGGGGCAAGCACCCAGGCAAACGCGATGCTGCCGAGCGAGAGCCACTCGACCGCTTTCGCCCCATAGGCTGCCATGCCCGCGCCGGCAACCCCGCCGACCACCGTGTGGGTGGTGGAAATCGGTGCTCTGGTCCAGGTCGATATGTTGACGAGAAGGCCGGCGGCGAGAAGCGCCGAGAGCATCGCCCAGGAAAATGCAGTCCTGTCTGGAATGGTCTCAACGTTGATGATGCCGCTCGAAATGGTCTCGACGACATTGCCGCCGGTGATCAGCGCGCCCGCGATCTCGCAGACAGCGGCGACCATGAGCGCGACGGCAAGCGGCATCGCCTTGGCGCCGACCGCGGGGCCGACATTGTTCGTTACGTCGTTCGCACCGATATTGATGGCCATGTAGGCGCCGATGGCGACGGCCGCGATGATGATGACGGAGCCCGCGGTGCCGGTGACGAAAGCGCCGGCGAAGACGGCCGCGAGCACAACGAACATGAACCCCGCGCCAAGGCCGGCAAGCTGCTGCGTGACATGCAGCGTCGCTTCTTCGACACGGGTAATCTTGTCGAGATCCTTGTCGAGCGTCGGCTTCATGTTCGATGGCGGCTTCGTTGCCATTCACACCTCGTTTGCCAGCATTCCCTTTCGTCCGGCAGCGTCGCAGGTTGAAGGCAATTTACAGAAAGACTGTTACATCTCGCACATCTTTCCAAACGAAAAGACGGGAAGAGTAGATATCGGAGAACCAAATTCCACAATGCCACTCTTCGGGCGATAGCGCTATTTCGAATGCGCCATCCGCTTGTCGAAAGCAAGCATGAGCGCCTTCAGTTCCGGCTCGTTGACGCGCTTGCCGGCTTCCCTGGGGCTGACCCATTCCAGCCGTCGCGATTCCTTTTCCGGGAAGCTGTCCCGCATTTCCGAAACTTCGAGCAGATGCACCTGGACCTTGCAGGGGACGTTGATGCCGCTGTTCAGTTTCTTCTCATATTCGTAATAGCCGAAAGGCGCCTTTTCGACCGTGCCTTTGACACCGGCTTCCTCATAGGCTTCCTGTTCTGCCACCGCATGGGCCTTCTTGTTGGCCATCGGCCATCCCTTGGGAATGACCCATCGCCCGGTATCACGGCTGGTCAGCAACAGCACTTCGGGCTCCGGAGTGGCCTTGGACAATCGATAGCACAGCGCCGCATATTGCTGTCGCGGCGGTCTGCGCAACATCAAGCCAACATCTGTCGCCAATCGATTCAAAATCTTCAATCCGAATAAATCCTCTTCGTCGGATAGTGATAATTACTAATATAGAGACGCCGCAAATTCCGCCAATCCCCCTTTACCCATAACCCACCACTGTCTTCATGCTGATGAAGAGTTCGGGCAGGGGATGTGGTCGATTTGCGAACAAAGTTTCGACCGGGTGGTTCCCCGGCCGGACAGCCGATGCGGTAACGCGCTCTCTGCCTGCCTTCAAGCCATTCGGAATGCAAACCCGCTATGAATTATGGCCGGTACTGCTCTGGCCGGGGTTCAGTCCCCAGTGTTGCAGGCCTTCGATCACGCCATCAGCTTCTTTCGCGGTCGAGTGAAAAAAGCGATTGTCCTTGTGTGCCAGCGAGACAAGCTCAGGCAGGGCGTTGCCCACGATCACACCGCGAATATTCTGCAATTCAAACATCGCCCGGTCGTTGCCAGTATCGCCCGAGACCACTGATTCGTCGAGGCCGATGCGCAATTGTCCACATAACCATGCAAGTGCCGCGCCCTTGTCGGCGGCCTTGGGCAATATGTCGAGGTCACGACCGCTGGAATAAACGATGCGGGCGTCTATTTCGGCCGACAGAAGGCCGGCTTCGATCTCACGGAGCGCGGCGGCATCGGCGTCATGCAGGAACCAGCTTGATTTCAGGCCGTGCTGATAACGCGCCTCCTGCATCGTCACGCCCGCAATGCCGCTCATGACATCAGCAATCCTCCGGGGGTCGAAACCGGTGCCGAGGGAGTGTGTATAGGCGGTTTCCAGTTCGCTGCGTTTTTTCGCATGCAGCATGGTGCCAACACCGCCGATGATGTAGTCCGGCTGCGGCAGCGGCACCTCTTCCAGAAGGGCAAGCTGATCATCGATCAACCGGCCGCTGTTGAAGACCAGAACCGGGCGAAGATCATCCGGCAGGGAGTACCAGAAATCGCGGAACCGCCGCGTGGCGTCGTTGTTGCCAACGACGGTTCCGTCGAGATCGGTGGAGAGAAGACGAAGCGGTTTCAATCGCCGTCATTCCATGGTTCGGCCCAGTCCGCTTCTTCGAGAACAGGCATCATCGTCCTGCCCTCCACAACAGCAAGAAGCTGCTGGGCAATGCCGGTCCAGGTAAAGAGGCTGCGCGCCTTGTGGGCTCCCATGCGGGAAAGCCGCCCGTAAAGCCGTTCATGTTTGAACGGTTTCATCATGGTGATGCCGAGATCTTCCTTGTCGAAAGGATCGGCGAACAGTGCATGTCGCCCATAGCTCACCGCACGGAACAGCCCGCCATGGATGGTGACGACGGTCGGCGTGCCGCTCGCCATCGCCTCGATCGCGGTCATGCCGAAGGGCTCGTAGCGGCTGGAAAGCACGAAGAGATCGGCAGCACGGTAAATGTCAGGCAGGTCTTCGTCCGCGACATAACCGGAAAAAGCCACTTTGTCTTCCAGCCCAAGCGATTTCACCCGTTCCTTCAGCTGGTTCAGAATGTTGGTTTCCTGCTCGTCCATATTCTCGCCGCCGACGGCGAGATGCAGGCGGGCTTCCGGTTCGCGCTCGGCAAGCACGGAGAAGCCGTCGATCAGCAGGTCGTACCCCTTGTTGGTGGCGAGCCGGCCGAGCGCCAGCACCACCTTGCCCTCGAAGCCGAAACGCTGCCGGATCATCTGCCGCGTTGCATCCGAAACGGGGAAGAAGCGGTTGTCGTCATAACCCGGCGGGATCATGTGGATATGTTTGCGTTTCTGCCCGTAATCCTCGATCAGCACGTCAAGCTGTACCGGGGTGGTGGCGATCACCATGTCGCAGCTGCGATAGATGATGAGCTCATGCTGGATGCGTTCCCTGAAGTTGAACTCCAGTTCGAACGTATCGGATTTTTCCGGGTAGTCGGTCTCCATCTGGCGCTTCTTCCAGATGCCGAGGGAATGCGGGGTGTGCAGATGCGGGATTTTCAGCGCTTCGGAGAGCCGCTGTCCGGCGACGCCTGCATCCCAGTAGTGGCTGTTGATGAAGGAGTAGTTGAGGTCGTTTTTCTTGATGAAACGCAGCGCGTTTTCGCACCATTCCATCAGGTGTCGGTGCAGATATTCCTTGGGAATGAAATCGCGCCCGCCGCAGGGAATGCGCACCACACGGACGCGCTCGTCAACCTCGTCGAATTCCGGCTGGTCTTCGAAGCGGCGGGTATAAAGATCGACGGTATAACCGAGTTGGCCGAGTTTGCGTGCAAGCTCAAGCACATAAACCACCTGCCCCCCGGTATCGGCCGCGCCCAGTGGTGGGTGTGCGGCGACATAGCCATGCGTCGATATGAGAGCTATCCGCGGATAGCGTTCAGTTTCGCTCGTGGTTGTCATGGGTCCCATCTTGGTAAATTTTTCCAATTAACCCGGTAAAAAGACCGAAGAGCACAAAAGGTTCCATCAAAACCGGAATAAAATGGATAGCGTATTTCGCCTGATGACGTTTTCAGCTGCTGCGCTGCTGTTGTCGCAAGCGGGAAATCCGGTCCCATTCGCGCGCCTGATGCGCCCTGGATGTCGTCTCCACGATGAAGTCAATATGGGCTTCCGCCGCCGTTCTTGCCGCTACCGGGTCGGCGGCGACGATGGCATCGTGGATGGCGATATGTTGCCTCAGTACCTCGTCATGCGCACCGGCGATGGTGAAGATGAGGTGACGGTTATAGAAAATGTCGTCGCTCAGAAGCCGGTAGCAGGATCGCAATGTATGCATCAGCACGATATTATGCGCCGCCTCGCCGATGGCGTTGTGGAATTCCACATCGCCCGTGAGCTCCTCTTCGAAGCGGCCCGCCTCATGCGCTTCGCGCATTCTGTCGACGATGGCAGCAAGGTTGCGCCTGTCCGGTTCCGTCGCACGCTCGGCGGCAAGTTCGGCCGCCATGCCCTCGATGGTGCGGCGATATTCGAGAAAATCCCGCGTCGCCCGGCTGTGGCGGGTAATCAGCGCGCTCAAGGGGTCGGAAAACACCGGGCCGACAATATCGGCCACATAGGTGCCGCCGCCATGCCGGCTGGTGAGAAGACCGCGGGTTTCGAGCTCCTTCAGCGCTTCGCGCAGGATCGGGCGGGAGACGTCCAGCTTCTGCGCCAGTTCCCGCTCGCCGGGCAGCCGGTCGCCATCGCGCAATATGCCGTCGAGGATCAGTTCCTCGAAACGTAAGATCACCTCCTGCGATGTGCGGCTGTGCTCGATGCGCGCAAAAAGCGTTTCGTCCATCGCAGAACTCTCCGGCGAAATGCCGCCCCGTATTTGATGCCCGGCAAATTATCAGCGAAGCATTGCACTGGTCAAATATTCTGTCCAGTTCCCCGCCCGACTGTATCAATGCCTGCGGCAACACGGCATCTGCCTTTTCGAACTGGCTTTTGTTAAAGCAACGCTTGGACAGGGGTTGATGGTGGATTTTTCTGCCAGGTGGATCAAAACAATGACATCGGCTTCGATTGCTGTGTTTTCATTGCAATCGATGTTCTAGAAATCCGGCGAGAAAAGCGGGGACGGTATCGCAATGGCCAAGGGTAGATTTGCATTCGCAAGCGCGCCGGAGAGATCGCTGGCTCTGGGTGAGGTCCACGCGCGGCCGACCGTGCTGCTCGCCCCGTCGCGCATCATCGTCCAGCTTGCCTTCATGATGGATGGCGGCTCGGCCGTGCACCATTCGGTCATTGCGGAAATGTCGCGCAGCCGTGGTGTTGCGCCGCCGGAACGTGATGCCCGCCACCATGCCATGCCCTGGGGGCAAGGAACATTGCGCTGGGAGCGGCACACGGAATTTTCCACCTGGTTTTGGGACGGTCCCGCGCCGGAAAAGTTTGGCGGCGAGATTGCCGGCGATCCTTTCGGTGACAGCTTTTCACCGCCCGGCTCGCTGATCTCGGGTGTGCGGCTGGAAATCCGCCCCGAGAACGGCGTTACCTCCCAGGCGCAAGCGATGTTCGAGCCGACCAGCCTCTGTCACAGCGATGTGCGCGACGGACAGGCGGCGATCCTCACCGATTTCCGCCAGGACCGCGATGGTCTGACGCAGATATTGGTGATCGACCGTGGCCTCAGCGATTACAGCCGCGGCGCACTGGTGCAGCGGCTTCTGGACATCGAGACCTATCGCACGCTTGCCATGCTTGGCCTGCCGATGGCGCAGACGCTGTCGCCGGAAATTCGCCGCATCGAAGATGGCCTGACCGGCATCACCCAACGCATGAAGAGCGACGCCCGCGACGAGGCCGATGCGCTGCTGGCCGAAATGACCCGGCTTGCCGCAGAGCTGGAGGCCAATGCCGCACTCAGCCTTTATCGTTTCGGCGCCAGCCGCGCCTATGACGGCATCGTGCGCGAACGCATCCGGGCGCTCGCGGAAACGCCCGTTCAGGGCCATGAGACCATGGGCAGCTTTCTGGAACGGCGCATGGCGCCAGCCATGCGCACCTGCCAGTCGGTGGAGGAGCGGCAGGCTAACCTGTCGCGCAAGCTCCATCGCGCCACTGCGCTCGTCAGAAGCTGGATCGACGTGGAACTGGAGCGGCAGAATACGGTGCTGCTCAACACCATGAACAAGCGCGCCGCCATGCAGCTTCGTTTGCAGCAGACAGTGGAAGGCCTGTCGGTCGCCGCGATCTCCTATTATGTCGTCGGGCTCATCGGTTATCTCACCAAGTCGATCAGCCATGACGTGCTGCCGGTCGATCCGGCCGTCGTCACCGGCATTTCCGTGCCCTTCGCCGTGCTTGGCGTCTGGTGGGTGGTACGCCGCATCCGCCGCTCCCATGCAGAGGGAGGGCACTGAAATCAAGATATCAGCCCTGCTCCCAATAGGGTGAAGGCCCATAAAGCCCGGCGAGATAATCAATGAACAACCGAACCTTGGCGGGCAGGAACTGCCGGCTCGGATAAACTGCCGAGAGCGTCACGTTGCGCGACCCCTCATAACCAGGCAGAACCTGCACCAGCTTTCCGCTGCGCAATTCATGGCCGATATCCCAGGTGGAGCGCAGCGCAATACCAAGCCCTGATATCACCGCCTCGCGGATCACCTCGCTCGAATTGGTGACCAGCATGCCCTCCGGGCGAATGCTGAGCGCGCCGCCCGGCCCCTCCAGCCGCCAGATATCATTATTGTGCGCCGGCAGGCAGCGGTGTTTCTTCAGATCCTCGATCGTGGCCGGCATGCCGTGCGCGGCAACATAGTCAGCCGAGGCGCAGAGCACGCGCCGCACCGGCGCCAGCCTGCGGGCCACGAGGCTTGAGGAATTGAGATCGGCAATGCGGATCGCCAGATCGTAACCGCCTTCGATGATATCGATGAACTCGTCGCTGAGCACCAGATTGACCGAGAGATCAGGATGCCGCTCCATGAAACCCTTCAGATGTGGCGCGATATGCATGCGCCCGAAGGAGGTGGAGGCGGAAACCTTCAGCGTGCCGTTGACGGTATTAGCCCGGCCGGACACAAAATCCTCGGCCTCTTCAAGGCCTTCCAGCACGGCCAGCACCCGCTCGTAAAATCCCTGTCCGGCTTCGGTCAAAGAAATCTGCCGCGTCGTGCGCTGGAAAAGCCGGGCGCCGAGCTTTTCTTCCAGCCGCTTGATGCGCTTGGAAATCACGGCGGGCGAATAGCCAAGCTCCCTGGCGGCGAGCGACATGCTGCCGGAGGCGGCAACGCTTGCAAAGACTTCCAGATCGCCCAGATTTGTCACAGTTGCCCCCGATTGTTTCCAGAACGGAAAAAATCCTTAGCATTTGATTGCGCCGTTTCAAAGTGGTAAAGAAAGAATACCAGTTGGAGGAACGTGCATGGAGGAGGGGCGGTGACGCAGCCGATCAAGTTTCTGGAGCCGCGTGCCAAGGTCGTCGCGAGTCGTGACCGCATCATCGCGGATCTCACGGATATCCTGCCGGCGGACTGTCTTGTGCACGAGCCGCGAGAGCTCGTGCCTTTCGAAACCGATGCCTTCGTCTCCTATCGCCGTCTGCCGCTGGCCGTGGCGCTGCCGAAAACGACGGAAGAAGCGGCGGCAGTGATGAAATATTGCCACCGTTACGGCATTCCCGTCGTGCCGCGCGGCGCCGGCACCTCGCTGTCCGGCGGTGCCATCCCGCAGGAGGATGCTGTCGTGATCGGCCTTTCCAAGATGAGCGCGATCCTCGATCTCGATTTTTACAATCGCACGGCGCGGGTGCAGGCGGGTGTCACCAATCTCTCCATTTCCGATGCTGCCGGGGCTGAGGGTTTCTTTTATGCGCCCGATCCCAGCTCGCAGCTTGCCTGCACCATCGGCGGCAATATCGGCATGAATTCCGGTGGCGCGCATTGCCTTAAATACGGCGTCACCACCAATAATCTGCTCGGCGTGAAAATGGTGCTGGTGGATGGCACGGTGCTGGAGCTTGGCGGCAATCACCTCGACGCCGCCGGTTACGATCTTCTCGCTCTCGTCTGCGGCTCGGAAGGCCAGCTCGGCATCGTCACGGAAGCGACGGTGCGGCTGATCGCCAAGCCGGAGGGGGCGCGGCCGGTGCTGTTCGGTTTCGAGACCTCTGAAGAAGCGGGCTCCTGCGTCGCCGATATCATCGGCGCGGGCATCATTCCGGTGGCCATCGAATTCATGGACAAACCGGCCATCGAGATTTGCGAGGCCTTCGCCAAGGCAGGCTATCCGCTTGACGTCGGTGCGCTTCTGATTGTCGAGGTCGAAGGCTCCGAGGCGGAAATGGACGCCATGCTGGCCGATATCGTCACCATTGCCAGAAAACATGGCGTGAAGACGGTGAAGGAATGCCAGTCGGCCATGGAGGCGGCGGCGATCTGGAAGGGCCGCAAATCCGCCTTCGGCGCAACCGGCCGCATCGCGGATTATATCTGCATGGATGGCACGGTGCCGCTTTCCCAACTTTCCCATGTGCTGAAAAAGACCAGCGAAATCACCGACCGGCTCGGCCTGCGCGTCGCCAATGTCTTCCATGCCGGTGATGGCAACATGCACCCGCTCATCCTGTTCAACGCCAATGACCCTGATGATGCGGCCCGCGCGGAAGAGGCGGGCAATGAAATATTGAAGCTCTGCGTCGATGCGGGCGGCTGTCTCACCGGAGAGCACGGTGTCGGCATCGAAAAGCGCGACCTGATGCGCCACCAATATGGCGAGGCTGATCTTGCCCAGCAGATGGCGGTGCGGGCGGCCTTTGACGAGGACTGGCTGATGAACCCTTCCAAGGTGTTTCCGCTGGAGGGCAGGAATTGAGGTACTCAAGCTTTCTTGCCTTGGAGGGTGTGGCTTACCCCCCTCTGCCCTGCCGGGCATCTCCCCCACAGGTGGGGAGATCGACCTGCGGCAAGGCCCCGCATTTCTCTTCGGTTGAGGTGGAGCGACGTAGGTGCGTCTTGCCGATCTCCCCACCTGTGGGGGAGATGCCCGGCAGGGCAGAGGGGGGTATCACTTGCTCGGAGCGCACCCCATGCTGACCCCCTACGCAGAAACCCAGGTCGCAGACATCATCCGCGACCACGCGACCCGAAAAACCCCGCTGAAAATCATCGGCGGCAACACCCGTTCCGGTTTCGGCAATGCTGTGGCCGCAGCTGAAACGCTTTCCTCCCGCGCTATGAACGGCATCATCGCCTACAACCCCGCCGAAATGGTCATGACCGTCAGGGCCGGCACACCGCTCGCCGCTGTCGAAGCCGCCCTTGCGGAAAACCGGCAGATGATGGCTTTCGAACCGATGGACCACCGTCTGATCATGGCAACCGAAGGCGAGCCGACCATCGGCGGTGTCTTTGCCGCCAATGTTTCCGGTCCGCGCCGTTATGTCGCCGGTGCGGCGCGTGACAGCCTGCTCGGCATCCGTTTCGTCAATGGCAGCGGCGAGATCATCAGGGCCGGTGGCCGGGTGATGAAGAATGTCACCGGTCTCGATCTTTCGAAGTTCCTGGCTGGCTCCTTCGGCACGCTCGGTTTCCTCACCGAGGTGACCTTTCGCGTATTGCCGAAACCGCCGGCGGAAAAAACCATCGTTGTGTCGGGGTTGGATGACGAGGCGGCGACGCGCATCATGGCCGCGGCGATGGCGATGAGCGTCGAGGTCTCCGGCGCGGCGCATCTGCCGGAAAGCGTGCGTTCCCGCTTCATCGATGGCGCCCTGCCGGAAGGCCCAGCGACCATTCTGCGGCTGGAAGGACTTGCCGCCTCGGTGGAGGCGCGTGCGGCCAAACTTCTGTCGGTCATGGATCGGGTCGGTCCGTGGACCTTGCTGGAGGGCGATGAAAGCAGGCTTTTGTGGCGGCAGGTGCGTGATGTCGCGCCCTATGCCGGGCAGGGTGCCAAACCGCTCTGGAAAGTCTCGGTCGCACCCGCCGCCGGCCACCGGCTGGTCGCGGCGCTGCGCATGGAAGCGGGCATCGACGCCTTTTACGACTGGCAGGGCGGCCTTGTCTGGATGCAGATGGAAGCGGACCCCGAGGCGGATTTGCTGCGTGGTGCTATCCGGGCGCTGGGTGGTGGCCATGCCACATTGCTGAGGGCGAGTGATGCGGTGCGCGCGACCGTGGCCGCATTCGAGCCGCGCCCATCGGCGGAAGCGCTGCTTTCGGCGCGCATCTGGGAAAAGCTCGATCCGGCGGGCATCTTCAATCCCGGCAAGATGGCTGTAACGATGGAAAGGGCCGTCTGACCATGCAAACATCATTCACATCAGAGCAACTGGCCGATCCGCATGTGGCGGAATCCGAAAAAATCCTGCGCAAATGTGTGCATTGCGGCTTCTGCACCGCCACCTGTCCCACTTATGTCACGCTGGGCAACGAGCTGGACAGCCCGCGTGGCCGCATCTACCTCATCAAGGACATGCTGGAAAACAGCCGCCCGGCCGACCGTGAGGTCGTCACCCATATCGACCGCTGTCTCTCCTGCCTGGCCTGCACCACCACCTGTCCCTCCGGCGTGGATTACATGCATCTGGTCGATCACGCCCGCGCGCACATCGAACAGACCTATAAGCGCCCCTTCATGGACCGGCTGATCCGCAATCTTCTGGTTGCTGTCCTGCCGCATCCCGGCCGCTTCCGGCTGGCTCTGCATCTGGCAAGGCTGGCGCGGCCCTTCTCGGGTCTGCTTGCCAAGTCTCCGGCGCTGAAGCCGCTGCAATCCATGCTCGCTCTTGCCCCCGCTGCGGTGCCGCCGGTCTCCGCATCCGCCCGTCCGGGCGCACGGCCAGCGGAAGGCGAAAAGCGAGGGCGCGTCGCCATTCTCACCGGCTGCGCCCAGCCGGTGCTCGATCCCGGTATCAACGAGGCGACGCTCAGGCTTCTTTCACGGTTCGGCATCGAGGTCGTCGTACCCAAGGGCGAGGGCTGCTGCGGCTCTCTGGTGCATCACATGGGCCGCGAGGAAGAGGCGCTTGCCTCCGCCCGGCGGAATGTCGATGTCTGGATGCGGGAGATGGAGGAGGGCGGTCTCGACGCCATCATCATCACCGCCTCTGGCTGCGGCACCACCATCAAGGATTATGGCCATATGCTGCGGCTCGATCCGGCCTATGCCGAAAAGGCCGCGCGGGTCTCGGCGCTTGCGAAAGACATCACCGAATATCTCGCCACCCTCGATCTGCCGCAAAGGCAGAGCCAGGGCCTGACGGTTGCCTATCATTCCGCCTGCTCCATGCAGCATGGCCAGAAGATCACGCTGGCGCCGAAACAGCTCTTGAAAGCGGCGGGTTTCACCGTGCGCGATCCGGCGGAAGGGCATCTGTGCTGCGGCTCGGCTGGAACCTACAACATCCTGCAGCCGGAAATTTCCAGCAAGCTCAAGGCGCGAAAGGTGAAGAATATCGAGGCCACGCGGGCGGATGTCATCGCGACAGGCAATATCGGCTGCATCACGCAGATCGGAACCGGCACGGATATGCCGATCCTCCACACGGTCGAATTGCTGGACTGGGCCTATGGCGGGCCGAAGCCGGCGAGGCTTTTGGTTTAGAACTTATACGCCACACCGAAATTCACCGCATTGGTAATGACGTCGGTCTTCAACGAGCCGCCATTGTCGATATCCACGTCGATAAAGGAGTAGGTGCCCTTATATTCCACGAAGGTCGACCAGCTGTCCGTGATGCGGTAGCTGAGGCCGGCCTGGGCCTGAAGGGTGGCGCCGCCGAACTGGTATTCGAAGGTCTTGCCTGACGGGCGGTACACTTCCACATGCGGCACATTGATGCCGACGCCGGCGCCTATATAGGGTGTCAGACGTATCGATTCCAGCGGAAAGCGGTAGAGCGCATTCAGCGTCAGAAGGTTCAGGCCGTCGGTGAATTCGAAATGCGACCAGCCGGAACGGGCAAGCGTCTCGTCGTCGGCATAGACCTTGTCATGGGTGAAATCGAGCGAGATACCGAAATTCCGGAGCTGGCCCTCATCGAACCAGTAGGTGCCGCGCACGCCCCAATAGGGCGGGTTGGAGAAGGATTTGCCTTCCCATCCGGCGCGGAAATCCGGCCCGTCAGACACCGTCACATCGCTGTGCGGCGCGCTTTGCCAGCCCCCATAACCGGAAATTTCAAATTCGCCTGCGGTTGCGGCGGAAAAAGAGACGCCGCTGAAGAGCAGGGCGCAAACAAGTAAAGTATGGCGCGACATTTAAGAGAATCCGAATTGATATCAGAAATGCACCAAATCGTTTTTTGATAACATGTGAATGACAGAAACGAAAAACGGGCGGTCAGCTGACCACCCGTCTTAAGGCCGTTCCATCATCCCCCGGAGAGGTCCGGCGCCTGGCGTCCCCCGCCAAGTTCGCTCAATTCAAGTGAGGATTGTACCGCCGCGAGGCAGCAATTCAAGCGGATACGCCATTACGCTGGCCTTGTGGCGGCGGGAATGGCCGAACCGTTGCCGTCATATCACAATGACGCGGGTTCCGACGTTCACGCGCTCATAGAGATCGGTGACATCCTCGTTGCGCATGCGGATGCAGCCGGAGGAATTGTTGCTGCCGATCGTCCAGGGCTGGTTGGTGCCGTGGATGCGGTAAAGCGTCGACCCGAGATACATGGCGCGCGCGCCCATGGGGTTGGCTGGGCCGCCTTCCATGAAGGCCGGCAGGTAATGTCCCTTTGTCGCCTCTCGGCTGATCATCTCCTTCGGCGGCGTCCAGCTCGGCCATTCCGCCTTGCGGGTCACCTTGTGGGTTCCGGCCCATTCAAAACCGGGCTTGCCAACCCCGACGCCATAACGCCGGGCCTTGCCATCGGCGAGCACCAGATAGAGGAAGCGGTTTGGCGTATCGATGACGATGGTGCCGGGCTTTTCGGCGGTCTGATAGCTCACGATCTGCGGCAGGAACTGCGGCGCGATCTGCGTGCGCACCGGCGCATTGGGGCGCATGGCGGCATTCTGCACCCGCGCCGGGCGCTGCGATGTGACGCCGGAGCTGGGGCGCTGCGGCATGGCGGCGGCCTGGCGCTGCTGGAACAGCGGCTGGCGTGCGGCAGGCGCGCGCGGATAGACCATCGGCCGGACATTGCCGCGGCCGCCGAGTTGGGTGACCCAGGGGGCGGAAAGATCCGGGCTGACGACGACGGGCGGGCGCTCGCGATACCGCTCATTGGCCATGGCGGCCGGGACGGCAAGGGTGGAAACGAGGCTCAGCGCCAGAAAAACGGACTTCATCGGCATCGGGTGGACTCTCTCTGCGGGATGTCGCAACAATGGAAATTGCGGGATCATTCACCCGCTTTGCCGGACACGTTCGCACCTCGACGCCAGCGAATCGTAAATGGCTGTTCATTAAAAAGCGCTTCATTAGGGAAAGCTGGATTTAAGGTTAGCGCCCGGTTTTGAAACGTGGTGAATGAGTGGTAAGCGCGCAGGTTCACACCACCTGCGGGTGGGAGCGAAAAGGGATTGTCAGCGGATGAGCGAAGCGGGACTTGAAACGGGCGCGGATGGCCGCGTTCGGTGTTTCTGGCAGCAGGGGCTGGAAGATTACAGCCGTTATCACGACGAGGAATGGGGTTACCCTGTGACCGACGATCGCCGCCTGTTCGAGAAAATCTGCCTGGAAGGTTTCCAGTCCGGGCTTTCCTGGCTCACCGTGCTGCGCAAGCGTGAGTCGTTCCGGCTTGCCTTTGCCAATTTTGAATTCGAAAAAGTGGCGGAGTTTGGTGATGCCGATATCGAGCGCTGCCTTGCCGACAAAGGCATCATCCGCCATCGCGGCAAGATCGTTTCCACCATCAACAATGCCCGCCGTGCCATGGCGCTGCGCGATGAATTCGGTTCGCTTGCGCGTTATTTCTGGGGTTTCGAGCCTGCCGCCGCAGAAAGGCCGCAAACGCTGGACTATGCGACGTTAAGGGCCAACCCCACCAGCGCCGCCTCCATCCGCCTTTCCAAGGATTTGAAGAAGCGGGGCTGGACCTTCGTCGGCCCGACGACCGTCTATGCATTCATGCAGGCCATGGGTATGGTCAACGACCATATCGAAGGCTGTCATTGCCGCCAGCCGATAGAGGCCATGCGGCGGGAGTTTGTACGTCCATGAAGGTAACTTCCCTTCTTCTGGCGCTCACCATGGCCGCTGCCGCCGTGCCGCATCCATCCTTCGCGGAAAGCCGCAATGTCGATGGCATCTGGCTCGATGACGGTGAAAGGCTGAAGGAAGTGGCCCTGCCGCCGGTGGGACCGCTGACGCTGGACGGCTGGACGCGGCGCGGGCGTGGCGACGTCTATCGCCTGAAGGTGAAGGCGGGGCAGACGGTGAAGATCGAGCTTGCCGCGTCAAGTGAATTCGTCCTGATGGCGGTCTTCGATTTTTCGACGCCGGATGAGGACGCGATCTTCTTCAGCGATTCCGGCGGCAAGATCGCGACGCTGACGCCGAAGGCGGATACCGAATGGTTGATCCGCCCGACACTCATTCTGGGATCGCCGCGCCGCGGCCTCGGCGCGCATTATACGTTGACGGTCAGCACCGGGACATAACGGTGCGCCCTCAGGCCGCCTGCGTCAGCAGGATCAGGCCGAAGCTCAGAGCACCCAGCAGCACGAGCGACAGGCTGGCGGCAAGGATGACCTTGCCACCGGCATGGCGAAGGCTGCGAATATCGACCGATAGTCCGAGAGCCGCCATCGACATGATGGTGAGGATGTTGGAGAGCGAGGCGACGGGGGAGAGCAGCACCTCGGGGATGAGGCCGAAGGAGCGCGCCATGATCATCAGCACGAAGCCGATGATGAACCACGGAACCATTTGCTGCAGCTTCAGGCGCCCCTTGTCGGACCGGCCGTGGATGACGGAGAGAGCGGCAATGACCGGACCCAGCATCAGCACGCGGATGAGCTTGACGATGGTGCCCGTCTGCACGGCAACGACGCCGATAGGAGCGGTGGCGGCCAGAACCTGAGGCACCGCATAGACCGTCAGACCCGCAAAGATGCCGTATTGGGTGGCATCGAGGCCGAGGAGCTGCGGCAGGAACGGCATCAGAAGAACGGCGGCGACGCCGAGAATTGCGGTAAATGCAATCGAGGCGGCAACATCTTCCGGCTTGGCGCCGATGGCGGGTGCTGCGGCTGCGATGGCGGAATTGCCGCAGATGGAGTTGCCGCAGGCAATCAGCGTCGCAAGCTTGGGCGGTAGACCCAGCATTCGCCCCGCGGCATAGCTAACGACGAGCGACAGCGCCACGATCAGCGCGATACCACCGATCAGCAAACCACCGGCGCCTTTGAGAATGGAAAGGCTCAAGGATGCGCCGAGAAGCGCCACGGCGATTTCAAGCAGGGTCTTGGCACTGAACTTGATGCCAGCCGAAGCGATGGCCGGCAGCGACACCAGCGAACGCAGCATCGTGCCGATCAGAATGGCAAGCACCAGATCGCCGAGCCATGCGTGTCCCGCAATCCGCACCTGAAAACGCTCCGCTAGAATGGCGGCGCAGCTGACCGCCGCGCAGACGAGAATTCCCGGCAGAAGCGGGGTGAGCCAGCGAAGCGAAAATTGAAACGGATGGGCGAGGGTGCGATGTTGTGCCATGCGTCGACAATGCCGCAGCCGCCTGTTTTATTCTATCAAATAATATGGCATATATCGTTCGATAAAATCGAATGAAGCGCCATGACCTTCGAACAACTCCGTATCTTCATTGCTGTCGCCGAGCGCGAACATCTGACCCGCGCCGCCGAAGCCATCGGTCTCACGGCTTCCGCGGTCAGTTCCGCCATCAAGAATCTCGAGGCCTTTTATAATGTCGAGCTGTTCCACCGTGTCGGCCGCAACATCGAGTTGACCGAAAGCGGCCGGGCATTTCTGGGCGAGGCTAAGGCGACACTGGCGCGTGTGCGCAATGCGGAATTGATTCTCTCTGAAATGGGCGGGCTGACGCGCGGCGAAATCACCGTCTGCGCCAGCCAGACGATTGCAAGCTACTGGCTGCCGCCGATCCTGATGCGGTTCAAGAAACTCTATCCCGGCGTGACGGTCCGGCTGGATATCGGCAATACCAAGACGGTGACGCAGGCGGTGCTGGATGGTCTGGCGGAGGTCGGCTTCATCGAAGGCAGGATCGATGAACCGGCATTGATGGTGCAGCCGGTCGTGTCCGACAAGCTTCTGGTCGTCACCGGTTCAGCCCATCCTTTCGCCGACGGCCGCTATCTCACCGCGCTGGATATGCTTTACGGCACATCCTGGGTTCTGCGCGAACAGGGCTCCGGCACTCGCTCCGCCTTTGAGGCGGCGGTGCGGCAGATGGGGGTGGATCCGGCTGAGCTGTCCGTCATGCTGGAACTGCCATCCAACGAAGCGGTGGTGATGGCGGCCCGCTCCGGCGGCGCGGCCACCGCCGTCTCGGCTTCCGTCGCGTCGCTTTTTCTGCGGCAGGGCTTGCTGGTCCGCGCCGGCATCGATCTGCCGGCACGCAATTTCGCCTTGCTGCGCCACAAGGAGCGCCATACCAGCCGCGCCGCGATGGAACTGGAGCGCCTCAGCCGGGCGGCGTCGGAGGATTACAAGGCTGGTCTCGCGGGGCTGTAGTTGGCAGGAGTGACCCCGACCGTCAAATGTCCATCACGTCATTTCACGCGCAATGACGCGATGCACGATGCGATAATCCCTGCTTTCCTCCCCGAAGGGCGCGAGCGGCCAGTCCCATGCGGCAGCAGGCGAGGCAATCTCGACGCCATGCAGCAGGTCTTCATGCTGCTGCAGGCTGCCATCCTTGCCGATGATATCGAAGGCAGTGTCCGTCACCAGACACACCTTGCAGGGCAGGCCCGCCAGCGCATCGAGATGCGTCCGAATGAGCCCTGGCAAAAGATCATCAGGCGCGTTCGCGATTTTCTCCCGTTCCAGCCGATGCTGCCCCCCGGTGCCGATCTGCGACAGGAGGTTGGCCGAGACGACGAGATCGAGATAGGGCACGCGCCGCAGGAAATCGAGCGGTTCCGCCGGTCGGCCAACGATGAGGTCATCGAAGCCGGAAAGATCGCGATTGGCGATGCGAACGTTCTTTTTGGCATTGAACCGCAGCTTCGCCTGCACGCTGGCAAGGTGCACCAGATCGACCAGAACGACCGTATCGAACATCGCCACCAGCGCGTTGTGGGGCACATCCCGCAACAGGCCGGAACCCAGCACCACGGCCGTCCGTCGCTGCTTCAGCGTTCTCGCCGATTGCAGCACGAATTGCCGACTGTTGTTTTCATGCTCCGCCCAGGCGGCGGCGCAGCGATTGGCGCGCGCCCAGAGGTTGACGGAATAACGGACATGCGGCCGGAATTCCTTCGGCGTGACCGCGCGGGTGGCGGCATATTGCAGGGCTTCGAGGATCATGAATGCCTAACGGTAAATTTCACGGCGATGGCCGATTTCGACCACCAGAACGACCAGCTTGTGGTCCTGTATATCGCAGATGATGCTGTAATCGCCCACCCGGTAACGCCAGTAGTTTCCGAGTTCGGAACCCTGAAGGGCCGCGCCGGTTTGGCGCGGGTCGTCCAGCGCCGCCAGCCTTTCATGGAGAAAGCTGCGGATACGCCGGCGCACTTCCGGATTTATCTTGCGCATCTCTTTCTGGACAAGCGTGTGATATTCAATTGTCCAGATCACGCCAGAACTCCTCGGCGCTTATAACCTTCGATTCTCCGCGCTGAATGCGCCGCGTCGCCTCTTCGGCAAGATAGAGGTCTTCCATATCGTCAATATGTTTCTCGATCGCCTCGCGGATGTAAAACGCAGAGGTGCGGCCGGTGCGCTCAGACAACGCCTTCAGCCGCTCATAGGTCTCGTCCGGCAGGCGGATGGCCGTCTGTTTGCTCATGGGTTCAGGTCCTTTTCGATCTGAAGTGGGATACGTGTATCCCATATATCACCACTTGCCTTGCGGGGCCAGCAGAACCGGTGCCTTTGCGGCTTGCCGCACAGGGCTTCATCCTCTAAAGCATGTCTCCCAAAAGTGCGCAGCGGTTTTGGGATAAAGACATGCGTAAAAAAAAGAAATTAAAGCGCGGCGCGCTTTAATACCGGCATAATTTCAGGAAAATATCGGATCGGCATCATGAGCGAAAAAGCAAAAAAGCCACAGAAACTGAAAGCCCGCCTGCCGCGCGGCTTCGTGGATCGTTCGGCTGCCGATATCCATGCCACCAATGAGATGGTCGACAAGATCCGTAGGGTATACGAGCTTTACGGCTTCGATCCGATGGAAACACCGCTGTTCGAATATACCGATGCACTCGGCAAGTTCCTGCCAGATAGCGACCGCCCGAACGAAGGCGTGTTTTCGCTGCAGGACGACGACGACCAATGGATGAGCTTGCGGTATGATCTCACCGCGCCGCTCGCCCGTCATGTCGCGGAAAACTTCAACGAAATTCAGCTGCCCTTCCGCACCTATCGCGCCGGTTACGTGTTCCGCAATGAAAAGCCAGGCCCCGGCCGGTTTCGGCAATTCATGCAGTTCGATGCCGATACGGTCGGTGCTGCCGGTGTGCAGGCCGATGCCGAAATGTGCATGATGATGGCCGATACGCTGGAAGCGCTCGGCATCGCGCGCGGAGACTATGTCATCCGGGTCAACAACCGCAAGGTGCTCGATGGCGTCATGGAAGCCATCGGCCTCGGCGGCGAGGACAATGCCGGCCGCCGTCTGAACGTGCTGCGCGCCATCGACAAGCTCGACAAGTTCGGCCCGGAAGGGGTGAAGCTGTTGCTCGGCCCCGGCCGCAAGGATGAATCCGGCGACTTCACCAAGGGCGCGGGTCTCGGCGACGAGCAGATTGAAAAAGTTCTGTTTTTCGTCGGCATCAAGGATTATGCGCAAAGCGCCGATGATCTCGCTAAACTGGTTGCGGGCACATCGAAGGGTGAGGAAGGCGTTGATGAGCTGAACATCATCGGCGCTCTGGTCACCAGTGCGGGTTATGATGCGACGCGCATCAAGATCGATCCCTCCGTCGTGCGCGGTCTCGAATATTACACCGGTCCGGTCTACGAGGCCGAACTGACCTTCGACGTCACCAATGAAAAGGGCGAAAAGGTCGTGTTTGGTTCGGTCGGCGGCGGCGGGCGTTATGATGGCCTCGTTTCGCGCTTCATGGGCCAGCCGGTTCCGGCCACGGGCTTTTCCATCGGTGTCTCGCGCCTGATGACGGCGCTGAAGAACCTCGGCAAGCTCGGTCAGGTCAAGCCACTTGCCCCGGTTCTCATCACCGTCATGGACGGCGATGTTGAAAGCATGGGCCGTTACCAGCGCTTCACGCAGGCGCTGCGCGCCGAGGGCATCCGCGCCGAAATGTACCAGGGCAACTGGAAGAAATTCGGCAACCAGCTGAAATATGCCGACCGCCTCGGCTCCCCCATCGCCATCATTCAGGGCGGTGACGAGCGCGCCGAAGGCGTCGTGCAGATCAAGGATCTGATCGAAGGCAAGCGCCTCTCCGGCGAAATCGAGGACAATGCCAGCTGGCGAGAGGCGCGCGTGGCGCAGGTCAGCGTGCCGGAAGCCGAACTGGTGGCGAAGGTCCGCGAGATTCTGGAGCATCAGGCCGAAGATGTGCGGCGGGCCGCAGAAGATGTGCTGCGGTCTGAAAGCAAGTAACGTGACGCGTACCGCTTACCCCCCTCTGCCCTGCCGGGCATCTCCCCCTCAAAGGGGGAGATCGGCAAGCGGCCAGCGCGGCAAACGCCCACTGATCTCCCCCCTTGAGGGGGAGATGTCACGAAGTGACAAAGGGGGGTATCTCGCGGCTTGCACAGGAAATATCCCATGCCCCTGATCGACATGCCGGAATTTGCCGGAGAGCTACTGGAAGAATTCGCCGCGCGCCGCACAAGCCGCGTGAACACGCCTGTCATCCAGCCCGCTGAACCGTTTCTGGATATGGCCGGCGAGGATTTGCGCCGCCGTATCTTCATGACGGAAAGCGAAACGGGGACGAGCCTGTGCCTGCGCCCCGAATTCACCATCCCCGTCTGCCTGCGCCATATCGAGACCGCGACCGGCACGCCGAAGCGTTATTCCTATCTCGGTGAAGTCTTCCGCCAGCGCCGCGAGGGCGCGAGCGAGTTTTATCAGGCCGGCATCGAAGACCTCGGCGATACCGATATTGCCGCCGCCGATGCCCGTGTCGTCATTGACGCGACCACTATTCTGCAGCGCCTGCTGCCCGGCCGGTCGCTTGCCGTCACGCTGGGCGACCAGCAGGTGTTCGAAGCCGTCGTTGCAGCGCTTGGCCTGCCGCTGGGCTGGCAGAAACGGCTGGTGCAGGCTTTCGGCGACATGGCGCAGCTGGACGCGCTGCTGGAAAGCCTCGTGCATCCCAAGCCGATGACGGGGCTGGACGCCCGGGTCGCCGGCCTGCTGGCGACGGGCGACGAGGCGGTGCTGGTCGATTATCTCGATACGGTGATGCAGGAAACCGGGTACTCCACCAATGCCAGCCGTTCACCGCTCGAAATCGCCCGCCGTCTGCGGGAGAAGCTCGCGCTTGCGGCGACGCGCCTGCCGGATGAGAGTTTCGAGTTGCTCAAACAGTTCCTGGCCTTGCAGGCGCCCTTGCCGCAGGCCTCGCAGGTTCTTGGTGATTTCGCCGCAAAGGCGAAGCTGAAGCTGGATGGCGCGCTTTCCGCTTTCGACAAACGCGTTGCGGCCCTTGCCAATGCCGGTGTCGATCTTGAAACGGTCACCTATGGCGCTGCCTTCGGCCGCCCGCTCGATTATTATACCGGCCTTGTTTTCGAGGTGGTGGAGGCGGGCAGCGACAGCGTGCTCGCCGGCGGCGGCCGTTACGACAGGCTGCTCACACTTCTCGGGGCACAGGAAAAAATACCGGCCGTAGGCTTCTCGCTCTGGCTGGATCGCATCGAAGCGGTGCGTGGGAGTGAAAAACCATGATCACCATCGCATTGCCCTCAAAGGGCCGGATGAAGGAAGACGCCTCCGCGGTTCTGGAACGCGCCGGGCTGAAGGTTGCGGCTGTCGGCAACGACCGCTCCTATCGCGGCCGCATCGAAGGACGCGACGATATCGAGATCGCCTATCTGTCGGCCTCCGAGATCGCCCGCGAGATCGGCGCCGGCACGGTGGATTTCGGCGTGACGGGGGAAGACCTGGTGCGCGAGGGGCTGACCAATGCCGATGCGCAGGTGGAATTCTGCGCCCGCCTCGGTTTCGGTCATGCCGATGTCGTGGTCGCGGTGCCGGAAATCTGGCTGGATGTGGACAGCATGGCCGATCTGGGCGACGTGGCGTCCGAATTCCGCGCCCGTCATGGCCGCAGACTGGCGATCGCCACCAAATATTGGCGGCTGACGCAGCAGTTCTTTTCGCGCCAGCACGGCATTCAGCTTTATCGCATCGTCGAAAGCCTTGGCGCGACCGAAGGTGCGCCGGCGGCAGGGCAGGCGGATATCATCGTCGATATTACCTCTACCGGCTCGACGCTCAGGGCCAACCACCTGAAAATCCTCTCGGACGGCATCATCGTCCGTTCGGAAGCCTGTTTCGTCCGCGCTCGCAAGCCGGAGCATGAAGGCATTGCAGCGATTGAGGACATCGCATCGCGCATAAGGGCGGCGGTCTGATCCAAAACAAAAGCCGCCGGAGTGATCCGGCGGCTTTTTTGTTGGTCGATTTATTGGCTCAGGCGTGGGCCACAGCCACGCCGCGCTTGGCGTCGATGGAATAGGCGCCGGCGCCGAAGGCGGCGAGCAGGATGTAAGCGCCGGCAAGGGTGATGTTCTTCACCATCATGATGCCGTTCAGCGTATTGATCCAGCCAAGAGCAGGCTCAGGCCAGCCGGGAACGGCAACGGTGCCGCTGTGGAAAACCAGACCGGTAAAGACGCAGAAAACGGCGAGCGCCCAGGCGGCAATTTTGGTCTGGAAACCAGCGAGAACGGCAAGACCGGCAACGAGTTCGAAGAGGCCTGCGACGTAGGCAAGTGCGGTTGCGGCGGGCAGACCGGCGCCCGAAATCATTCCGGCCGTGCCGGCCGGATCAACGAGCTTGCTGAAGCCCGAAGAGATGAAGATGAAGGAAAGCAGAATGCGGGCGATGAGAACGAGAGCGTTCTGGCTGCTGGACATGGATATCTCCGGTAAGTGATCGGCGTATCGCCGATGAGCTGCATGGTAATGTCTGGAGATATCAATGGCTGAAAATCACTCATCCATAAAGATGAACGGCAGAAGACAAATTGTCTTTATTTTGTGAACGATGAGTGGGTGTGGGCCGATAATCTTTATGCGGCGAAGCGAATATCTTCGAAACGCGGAAACAGGAAAAGTCCGGATATGCGCCCCTGCTGGCCATCTTCAAAGCCGGACGATTCCCCCATGCAGATGACCGGTTGCCGCATCGCCGGCAAGATGGAGACGCTTGTCGAGAAACAAAACCGGGAAGGTTCTGTGGAAACCTGCTCGAATAGCTCCAGCACGCGAGCGTGATCAACGCGATCGTAACAGCGCACAAGGCTGAGCAGCCCGCATTCGCCTGGCGGCAGGCCGTGCATGAAGGAGGTGTGTTCGCCGAGCCGGATGACACCGCTGGAAAGCTCGCTGCTCCACTCCTCCGAAATGAAGAAATGAGACAGGGTGCGGGGATCGGGCGTGGTCGTCACCGCCGCCGGCAGAGCATCGTTGCGTCTTGATATTTCAAACAAATCGCGCCCCCGCATGAACACATGACAGCGCCACCATTTCTAGCGACACTGCCAGGTTTAACCTTTACCGCCACCCGCAGTCGAACGTGCTTGCCCAGCATCGAACCCCTTCAATGCTCGCCGTCCTGTCGCGGAACCCTTACGGGGGCTGACTTATAGTTTATTTTTCTCTACCGACAACAACCAGTCGGGGAGAAAATCAAAAATAGTATGTATTTCTTCTTCAAAATCGCGAGAGATATGAAAAAGCACAATTAAATGGCGCACTTATAAGTAGGGCAAAATGGGAATCGTCCAACTCCCGGCACCGTGATTCGCCCGCCGTGATGTCATTATTGCACGGTTTACCCAGCACTAGCCGGGTAAAGTTATGGGTGTCCCAAAAAGAAACAATATTTTGGCCATGCGTCCGGTGCGCTTGCGACGCCGGACCGCAAAAGGGCGTGGGCGGCAACGAAAAAAGGGCGATCCGAAGACCGCCCTTTCTTAATTCTGGTGACAGGACTGATTAGAAGTCCATGCCGCCCGTCCGGCGCGCTTGCGACGTCGGACCGCGAAAAGGGCGTGGGCGGCAACGAAAAAAGGGCGATCCGAAGACCGCCCTTTCTTAATTCCGGTGGCAGGACTGATTAGAAGTCCATGCCGCCCATTCCGCCACCCGGCATTGCCGGCATCGCAGATTCCTTCTTCGGAAGCTCGGCGATCATGGCTTCGGTGGTGATCAGCAGAGAAGCGACCGAAGCTGCATTCTGCAGAGCCGTGCGAACAACCTTGACCGGGTCGACGATGCCGAGCTGGATCAGGTCGCCATATTCGCCGGTCTGGGCGTTGTAGCCGTAGTTGTCTTCGTTCTTGTCGAGGATCTTGCCGACAACGATGGAAGCTTCGTCACCGGCGTTTTCTGCGATCTGGCGAACCAGAGCCTGCAGAGCCTTGCGGACGATGTTGATGCCGGCTTCCTGGTCGTCGTTCACACCCTTGGCGGTGATCTTCGTGGAGGAACGCAGCAGGGCAACGCCGCCGCCCGGTACGATACCTTCCTGAACAGCAGCGCGCGTCGCGTTGAGAGCGTCGTCGATGCGGTCCTTCTTTTCCTTCACTTCAACTTCCGTCGAACCGCCAACGCGGATAACGGCAACGCCGCCAGCGAGCTTGGCAAGACGTTCCTGCAGCTTTTCGCGGTCGTAGTCGGAAGTGGTTTCTTCGATCTGCGCCTTGATCTGGGCAACGCGGCCTTCGATGTCGGACTTCTGGCCGGCACCGTCAACGATCGTGGTGTTTTCCTTGGAGATCGAAACCTTCTTCGACTTGCCGAGCATGTCGAGAGTTACGGTTTCGAGCTTGATGCCGAGGTCTTCGGAAATAACGGTACCACCGGTCAGGATGGCGATGTCTTCCAGCATGGCCTTGCGGCGGTCGCCGAAGCCAGGAGCCTTGACGGCAGCGATCTTGAGGCCGCCACGCAGCTTGTTGACGACGAGCGTTGCAAGAGCTTCGCCTTCTACGTCTTCAGCGATGATGACGAGCGGCTTGCCGGTCTGAACGACAGCTTCGAGAACCGGCAGCATGGCCTGGAGGTTCGAGAGCTTCTTTTCGTGCAGGAGGATGTAAGCGTCTTCGAGGTCCGCAACCATCTTTTCCGGGTTGGTCACGAAGTAGGGCGACAGGTAGCCGCGGTCGAACTGCATGCCTTCGACGACTTCGAGTTCGGTTTCGGCGGTCTTGGCTTCTTCAACGGTGATGACGCCTTCGTTGCCGACCTTCTGCATTGCTTCAGCAATGTCGAGACCGATCTGACGCTCGCCGTTTGCAGAGATCGTGCCGACCTGTGCAACTTCTTCAGACGTGTTGATCTTCTTGGCCTTGGCCTGAAGGTCCTTGACGACTTCAGCCACAGCGAGGTCGATACCGCGCTTCAGGTCCATCGGGTTCATGCCGGCAGCAACTGCCTTTGCACCTTCGCGAACGATGGCCTGGGCCAGAACCGTTGCGGTGGTGGTGCCGTCACCGGCGATGTCGTTGGTCTTGGAGGCAACTTCGCGAACGAGCTGTGCGCCCATGTTCTCGAACTTGTCTTCCAGTTCGATTTCCTTGGCGACGGAAACGCCGTCCTTGGTGATGCGCGGAGCGCCGAAGGACTTGTCGATAACGACGTTACGACCCTTCGGGCCGAGGGTGACCTTCACTGCATCAGCAAGAACGTCGACGCCCTTGAGCATCTTTTCGCGCGCTGAGCGGCCGAATTTGACTTCTTTGGCTGCCATTTTCAAAACTCCTGGTTTCGAACGGCCGGACAAGGGTCCGGCTTGAAATTTACGGAAACGATGGGTTCGGCGAAATTAGCCGATGATACCCATGATGTCGGCTTCCTTCATGATCAGAAGGTCTTCGCCGTCGAGCTTGACTTCGGTGCCCGACCACTTGCCGAACAGGACGCGATCGCCAACCTTGACGTCGAGAGCGACGACCTTGCCGGCCTCATCGCGCGCGCCGGAACCGACGGCGACGATTTCGCCTTCCTGCGGCTTTTCCTTGGCGGTATCGGGAATGATGATGCCGCCCTTGGTCTTTGCTTCGGACTCAACGCGACGAACGACGACGCGATCATGAAGCGGGCGGAAATTGGTGCTTGTCATTGCCTAATCCCTCGATCAAATGACTTCACGAACCCTTGGAGGCTCGCGTGATGGGTGTTAGCACTCCCCTTGTTGGAGTGCCAGCGAAGCCGAGATAAGGAGCCCTTCTGCCTGAGTCAAGAACGGCCTGTCGGAAAAATTTCATGGCTTATGGTTATCAGCGTTCCATGACAGAAATTTCCCACGCGCAGCCGAGTGCCGCGACAGGGTTATTTTCGCATGTTGTGGCCGTCGCTGTTCTCAGCGGTATTTGTGTCGATGCTGTGTCGGGCGGGCCGAAGGCCGGGCGTGCAGCGCTTTTTTCCTTGCCATCGGCGTCCTGCTTTGCCATGTCACGCACACCCTTTTCTCGCAGCCGGAAAGCATCTCATGGCCCATCGCATTCTCACCCTCGGCGAAATCACTGATGGGTTCGACGTTATTCTTTCGGATGTCTGGGGCGTGCTGCACAATGGCGTCAGCGCCTTTCCGGATGCGGCGGTTGCGCTGCACGAAGCCCGCAAGGCCGGCAAGACGGTGGTGCTCATCACCAATTCGCCGCGCCCGGCCCCCGGCGTCATCGCCCAGCTTCGTGTTCTCGGCGTGCCTGACGAGGCCTATGACCGTATCATCACCTCGGGCGACGTCACCCGCGGGCTGATCGCCGAAGGTCCGAAAAAAGTCTTCCTGCTCGGCCCGGAGCGGGACATGCCGCTGCTCGAAGGTCTCGATGTCGAGCGTGTCAGCGAGGCGGAGGCGCAATCCGTGGTCTGCACCGGCTTCTTTGATGACGAGACGGAAACGCCTGAAGATTACACCGAAATGCTGAAGGGCTTCATCGCCCGCAAGGTGCCGATGATCTGCGCCAACCCCGATCTGGTGGTGGAGCGCGGCGAGCGCATCATTCCCTGTGCCGGCGCCATGGCTGCCTATTACGAACAGCTGGGCGGCGAAGTCCGCATTGCCGGCAAGCCGCATGCACCGATCTATGAGGCCTGCCTTGCGGCAGCCAAAGACGTGCGCGGCGCCTTCCCCAGGGATCGCGTGCTGGCCATCGGCGACGGCATGCCGACGGATGTGAAGGGCGCGATTGCGAGCGGTCTCAACCTTCTTTATATCAGCGGCGGCATTCACGCCGCCGAATATACGCTGAACGGCCAGACGGATGAGGCGCTTCTGAACGCCTATCTCAAGGGGCAGGGTGCCGCCCCCGGCTGGTGGATGCCCCGCCTTGCCTGAGAAACGTCTGGCCTAAGCTGGCGTAAAAATTGGATCGACTGCCATGACCGTCTTTCATCGCAATGAAAAAAAAGAGCCGCTGCCGGAAGCTCTTCGCGGTGGCGTCATCGCGATCGGCAATTTCGATGGCGTGCATCGCGGCCACCGCGCCGTGCTGGACCGTGCTCTGGAGCTGGCGGAAGCGCGTGGTGTTCCGGCGCTGGTGCTGACCTTCGAGCCGCATCCCCGCTCCGTGTTCCGCCCTGACGTGCCGGTCTTCCGCCTCACACCCGCACCGTTGAAGGCACGCATTCTCGAGGCCATCGGTTTCCGCTCCGTTATCGAATATCCCTTCGACAGGGAATTCTCACAGCGTTCGGCGGAGGAATTCGTCACATCCATTCTGGTCGACTGGCTTCACGCCAGCGCCGTCGTTACCGGTTTCGATTTCCATTTCGGCAAGGGTCGCGAAGGCGGTCCGGCATTCCTGATGGCGGCCGGCAAGCGTCACGGCTTCGACGTGACGCTGGTGGACGCCTTTCGCGATGAGGGGGCGGATGTCGTTTCCTCCAGCCGTATCCGCTCGCTTCTGTGCGAGGGCGATGTGGCGGGTGCCGCCGGCCTGCTCGGTTATCGCTTCACCGTAGAAAGCGAAGTCATCGGCGGCCAGAAGCTCGGCCGCACATTGGGTTATCCGACAGCCAACATGGCGCTGGCACCGGAAACGGAGCTGAAGGCGGGCATTTATGCCGTGCGGTTCCGTCGCCCCGATGGTTCGATCCACGATGGCGTCGCGAGCTTCGGTTACCGCCCGACGGTGACGGAGAACGGTGCGGCGCTGCTCGAAACCTTCCTGTTCGATTTTTCGGGCGATCTTTATGGGGAAGTCTGTTCGGTGTCCTTCTTCGGCCACCTGCGCGACGAGCTGAAATTCGACGGGCTCGATCCGCTTGTCGCCCAGATCAGGCGCGATGAAGAAGAGGCGAGGGCGATGCTGTCGGGCGTGCGTCCGCTCAGCGAACTGGACGCGAAGATCGCGTTCTGATCGTGTTCGGCTGGCTGCGCCTTGCCGTCGCTTTTCTCTTCCTTTTTGGTGGGAAACCGCATAAACAACCGTCCATGTCCCAATACCGGTTGAAATTTGCAATTCAGATTGGCCGAATTATTGGCCCGGCCTTCCGCCCGCTCTGAGAGAGCCGGAAGGTCCGGGATTTTGGCGCTTACATGACATGTGACATATGGCATGGCGCTTTCCGAATTTGCCCTCTTTGCAATTGAGATCGCGCGACTGATACAGCGCGCAACAACGGTACGATTATGAGCGACACCGCAGAAAAACTGGACTATTCCACCACCCTCTATTTGCCGCAGACGGATTTTCCGATGCGTGCCGGCCTGCCGCAGAAGGAACCGGAAACGGTGAAGCGCTGGCAGGAAATGGGCCTTTACAAACGCCTGCGCGCTTCCGCAGCCGGCCGTGAAAAATTCGTGCTTCATGACGGCCCGCCCTATGCCAACGGCAATATCCACATCGGCCATGCGCTGAACAAGATCCTGAAGGACGTCATCACCCGCTCGTTCCAGATGCGCGGTTTCGACGCCAATTACGTGCCCGGCTGGGACTGCCACGGCCTGCCGATCGAATGGAAGATCGAGGAAGCCTATCGCGCCAGGGGCAAGAACAAGGACGAGGTTCCGGTCAACGAGTTCCGTAAGGAATGCCGTGACTTCGCGGCCGGCTGGATCAAGGTTCAGTCGGAAGAGTTCAAGCGTCTCGGCATCGAGGGTGACTTCGAAAACCCCTATACGACGATGAACTTCCATGCCGAAGCCCGCATCGCCGGCGAACTCCTGAAGATCGCCCGGAGCGGCCAGCTTTATCGCGGCTCCAAGCCGATCATGTGGTCGGTCGTCGAGCGCACGGCGCTGGCGGAAGCCGAAGTCGAATACCACGATGTCGAGAGCGACATGATCTGGGTGAAGTTCCCGGTTTTGAGTGCTTCAGTAAGCCGAGAAAATTTCACGCACCGCGTTGGAATGGAACTCGGTGCTGTAACTGAGGGCGTCTCTCTGAACTCTCCGGAGGCACACGAACTATTCGATCAGCACATGGCCCGTGCGTCGGAGCTTGTGGGAAGTTCCGTCGTCATCTGGACAACCACGCCGTGGACGATCCCCGGCAACCGCGCCATCGCGTTCTCTTCGCGTGTCGAATATGGCCTTTTCGAAGTCGAAAGCGCGCAGAATGATTTTGGCCCGCAGCCCGGTGAAAAGCTGATCTTCGCCAGGAAGCTTGCCGATGAAGCCGCAGCCAAGGCGAAGCTGACCTTCAAGCTCGTTCGCGACGTGAAAAGCGAAGAACTGGCTGCCATCACCTGCGCCCATCCTTTGGCATCGCTCGGTTACGATTTCCCGGTTCCGCTTCTCGATGGCGATCACGTCACCGACGATGCCGGTACGGGTTTCGTGCACACAGCGCCCAGCCACGGCCGCGAGGACTTTGACGTCTGGACCGCGCATCAGCGCGAGCTGGAAGCGCGCGGCGTTTCGCCGGCCATCCCGTTCCCGGTTGGCGACGATGGTTTCTACACCGAGGACGCCCCCGGTTTCGGCCCGTCTGCCGAAGGTGGTGCTGCCCGCGTCATGGACGATAACGGCAAGAAGGGCGATGCCAATGAGCGCGTCATCAAGGCGCTGATCGCTGCCAACAACCTGTTTGCCCGTGGCCGCCTGAAGCACAGCTATCCCCATAGCTGGCGCTCCAAGAAGCCCGTCATCTTCCGCAACACGCCGCAATGGTTCGTCTATATGGACAAGGAACTGGGTGACGGCACGACGCTGCGCTCGCGTTCGCTAAGCGCCATCGACCAGACCCGCTTCGTTCCGGCCTCCGGCCAGAACCGCCTGCGCGCCATGATCGAAGGCCGGCCCGACTGGGTTCTGTCGCGCCAGCGCAGCTGGGGCGTGCCGATCGCGGTCTTTGCCGACGAGCATGGCGAGGTTCTGGTCGACGAGGCCGTTAACGCCCGCATTCTCGAGGCCTTCGAGGCCGAAGGTGCGGATGCCTGGTTCGCCGAAGGCGCCAAGGAACGGTTCCTCGGCAATGACCAGGACCATGCCAAGTGGCAACAGGTCATGGACATCCTCGACGTCTGGTTCGATAGCGGTTGCACCCACACCTTCACGCTGGAAGACCGCCCGGACATGAAGTGGCCGGCCGACGTCTATCTGGAAGGCTCCGACCAGCATCGCGGCTGGTTCCATTCGTCGCTGCTGGAAAGCTGCGCGACGCGTGGCCGCGCGCCTTATAACGCCGTTGTCACCCATGGTTTCACCATGGATGAGAAGGGCGAGAAGATGTCCAAGTCGAAGGGCAACGTCGTCTCGCCGCAGGAAGTCATGAAGGACGCCGGCGCGGATATTCTGCGCCTGTGGGTCATGACGACGGATTATTGGGATGACCAGCGTCTTGGCAAGGCCATCATCCAGACCAATGTCGATGCCTATCGCAAGCTGCGCAATACCGTTCGCTGGATGCTCGGAACCCTTGCCCATTTTGAGGGCGAGGAGATCGCCTATGACGATCTGCCGGAGCTGGAAAAGCTGGTGCTGCATCGCTTGTCCGAACTGGATGGCGTCGTTCGCGAAGGTTATGACGGTTTCGAGTTCAAGAAGATCGCCCGTGCGCTGGTGGATTTCGCCAATGTCGAGCTTTCGGCCTTCTATTTCGACGTCCGCAAGGACACGCTTTATTGCGACGCGCCGTCGTCGCTGAAGCGCCGGGCATCGCTGTCGGTCATCGCCAAGCTGTTCGATTGCCTCGTCACATGGCTCGCGCCCATGCTGCCTTTCACCACGGAAGAAGCGTGGCTGTCGCGCTACCCGGATGCGGAATCGGTGCATCTCGTCCAGTTCCCGGAAATCCCGGCAAATTGGAAGAATGACGCGCTGGAAGCGAAGTGGGAAAAAATCCGCAAGGTCCGCACCGTCGTAACGGGCGCGCTGGAAGTCGAACGCCGTGAAAAGCGCATCGGCTCCTCGCTTGAGGCAGCCCCGGTCGTCCACATTGCCGATGCCGATCTTCTGGCGGCACTAAAGGGACAGGACTTCGCCGAAATCTGCATCACCTCGGCCATTTCGGTGGTTGGCGATGAAGGCCCGGCCGATGGCTTCCGCCTGCCGGAAGTCGCGAAGGTCGTGGTCGAGCAGAAGCTGGCGGAAGGCGTGAAATGCGCCCGTTCGTGGCGCATCACCACCGATGTCGGCTCCGATCCGCAATATCCGGACGTATCGGCCCGCGATGCAGCGGCACTGCGTGAGCTTGCTGCGCTCTAGTAATGAAAATGGCCGGATGAATTGCGCTTTGCCTCTTCATCCGGTACACCTGCCTGAAAATGGCCGGATTTGCACGGCAATGCGGGCTGCCGCCTGCCGAAAGACGATGTCTGGCGAAGTGGGACGGACGGCTGGAAGGGTTTCAATGAAGACGATGCAGGGTAATGCGCAGGGTTTGGGCATGTTTCGCACGGTTGTTGGCGTCACGACGATAGGCGTGCTGCTAGGCGCCTGCACCAGCCCGACCTACGGTACGGGCAAGACGGCGGCCGAACAGCTTGTCGACGATCTCGGCAACGCGACCTCGATCACCGGCGACCAGAGCAAGCGCAACCTGAAATACAGCCCCCGCCCGGGCCTCGTCGTTCCCGCCCAGGCCCGTGCCGAACAGCTCACCACGCCGCAGCAGAACATGGCCAACCGCGAAAACAACCCGCAATGGGTCGAATCGCCGGAAGAAACCCGTGAACGCCTGCGTGATGAGGCGGATGCCAACAAGAACAACCCGCATTACCGCTCGCCGCTGCTCGCCGGCAACGGCACCGCCGGCCAGATGACCGAAAGCCAGAAGTGGGAAGCCTTCCGCAAGGCAAAGGCCGATGCCCAGGGCGGCTCCGTCGTCAACGCCCAGCGCAAGTTCCTGACCGATCCGCCGGTTGAATATCGCAGCGTTCCGCAGGATCAGCTGACCGATCTCGGTGAGCCCGAGCAGAAGAAGGAAAAGCGCCGCAAGAAAGAAGCGGCTGTCGCCAACACCGGCAAGAGCTGGTGGAACCCTTTCTGACAAAAATGACGGGCTGATAAAATAACGGGCTGATGGCCTGCGGGAAAGCCTGTGCCTCCCGCCGGCCGCTTAGTCTTCGAGACGTTTCTCGCGGAAGAATTGCCGCAGGATTTCAGCACTTTCGCTTTCCGCCAGTCCTGAATAGACGTCCGGTGCATGGTGGCAGGTCGGCTGGCTGAAGAAGCGAACGCCACTCTCCACCGCGCCGCCCTTCGGGTCTTGCGCGCCATAATAGAGCCTGCGGATACGGGCGAATGAAATCGCCGCCGCGCACATGGTGCAGGGCTCCAGCGTTACGTAAAGATCGGCACCGGGCAGGCGTTCCTGTCCCAGAGCCTCGCAGGCCATGCGGATCACGGCGATTTCGGCGTGCGCCGTCACATCGTTCAATTCACGGGTGCGGTTGCCGGAACGGGCGACGACGCGGCCGTCCAGAACCAGCACGGCGCCGATCGGAACCTCATCCCGCTCAGCCGCGGAGCGGGCTTCGACAAGCGCCAGTTCCATGAAATGCGTCCTTTCGGCCATGACGGTTCAATTTCCTCTTAACCCTTGTGCTTGGACCTGATAGGACAGCCCAAACAACAGGCAAATAGCAAATGACTTTTAAAGACAAGCCGAAGCGTGACGGCGGCAAAACTTTTGGCGGAGACAGGAAGCCGAAAGGCCCCGGCAAACCCGCTGCAGAGCGTGAAAAGAAACCGGCGCAAGCCAAGGCTGCGCCCGCTTCTGCCGCCACGGCCGAGGTGGTTGGTGCCGGCAAGCCCGAGCGTATCTCGAAAATCATGGCGCGCGCCGGCGTTGCCTCGCGCCGCGATGTCGAGCGCATGATCATGGAAGGCCGCGTGTCGCTGAACGGCGTCTTGCTGGATACGCCGGTGGTCAATGCCACGCTCTCCGACAAGATCGAAGTGGACGGCATGCCGATTCGCGGTGCGGAGCGCACCCGCCTCTGGCTTTACCACAAGCCCGCCGGCCTGGTGACGACCAATTCCGACCCGGAAGGCCGCCCTACTGTTTTCGACAATCTGCCGGGTGAACTGCCGCGCGTACTCTCCATCGGTCGTCTCGATATCAATACCGAAGGCCTGCTGCTGCTGACCAATGATGGCGGCCTTTCCCGCGTGCTGGAACTGCCGACCACCGGCTGGCTGCGCCGTTACCGCGTGCGTGCCCATGGCGAGGTCGATCAGGCCGCCCTCGACAAGCTGAAGGACGGCATTGCCGTCGACGGCGTGCTTTACGGTGCGATCGATGCGACGCTCGACCGCACCCAGGGCCACAATGTCTGGATCACCATGGGCCTGCGCGAAGGCAAGAACCGCGAAATCAAGAACGTGCTCGGCGCGCTTGGTCTTGAGGTCAATCGCCTGATCCGCATTTCCTATGGTCCGTTCCAGCTGGGCGATCTGCCCGAGGGCAAGGTGCTGGAAGTGCGCGGCCGCATGCTGCGTGACCAGCTTGGCCCGCGCCTTATCGAAGAGGCCGGCGCCAATTTCGACGCGCCGATCTACAATACATCCGTCGATGATGAGGAAGAGGCGCCAGTCAAGCGCGCCAAGTCCGAATGGGCAAAGGGCGACGCGCCGGAAGGCAAGCCGCGTTTTGAAAAGGCAGCCGGCAAGCCGGAAGACCGCCGCGAAAAAGCGCTCGGACGTCTGGACACCAAACGGGGCGACAAGCCTGCCGGCAAGTTTGGCGCGAAGCCTGCCGGAAAATTCGGTGGCAAGGGCCGCAATGACGAAGAGGGCGATGATCGTCGCCCCCGCCAGCCCATCGGCACCAGCCGCACCGCCAATGTCTGGATGGCGCCCGGCGCAAAGCCCACCCGCGATGGCAAGGAACGCAAGTCGTCTGCCCGCGCCGAAGCCGAAAGCCTGTTCAAGAAGCCGTCCGCCCAGGATGAAGCCCGCCGTAACGTCGTGCGGCATGCTGACGCCGAAGGCGAGTGGATTCGTTCGGACTCCCCCCGTGAAGAAGAAGGTGGCCGCGGACGCGGTGACCGTCCTGGCCGCGGCGAAAAGAGCTTTGGCGATCGCGGTGGGCGCGGCGGAAAATCTTTCGGTGGCAAACCTTCGGGCGACCGGCCCTCTGGCGACCGGCCTTTCCGGGATCGCCCGCGTGAAGATGGCGACCGCCCCCGTGGTGAGCGTCCGGCACGCGGCGCAAAGAGCTTCGGTGATCGCCCTGCACGCGGTGAAAAACCCTTTGGCGACCGCCCCTTCCGTGACCGGCCCCGCGAAGAGGGCGATCGCCCGCGCAGCGACCGTCCGCGTGGCGAAAGAGCCTTCGGAGATCGCACCGCCCGTGGCGAAAAGCCTGCTGGGGATCGGCCGTTCCGCGATCGGCCGCGTGAGGATGGAGACCGTCCGCGCGGTGATCGGCCTTTCGGCGACAAGCCGAGAGGTGCAAAACCCGGCGGCAGGCCCGCATCGGGCAAGCCGTCCTTCGGCAAATCCGGCGAGCGTGTCGAACGTTCCGGTTTTTCGGGCAAGGGTAAAGGCCCCGGCGGCAATGGTCCCGGTGGCGGCAAGCCGGGCGGCAAAGGCCCGGGTGGCAAACCTTCTGGTGGCAGGGGAATGACACGTAATGCGGATCGTAGGCGGTGAGTTCCGCGGCCGGACACTGGCCGCGCCGAAATCGAATTCCATTCGTCCGACTATCGACAGGACGCGGGAAAGCCTCTTCAACATCCTGAGCCACGCATATCCGGAAAGTCTTGACGGTACGCGCGTGCTGGACGTTTTTGCCGGAACCGGCGCGGTGGGGCTGGAAGCCCTGTCGCGCGGCTGTCGGGTGGCTCTCTTCGTCGAAAACGGCGTCGAGGGCAGGGGGCTTTTATGGGAAAATATCGATGCGCTCGGCCTGCATGGCCGCGCCCGCATTTTGCGGCGTGATGCCACCAAGCTCGGTGGCGTCAATAATATCGAGCCCTTCGATCTTCTCTTCGCCGATCCGCCCTATGGCCATGGCCATGGCGAGAAGGCTTTTGCGGCAGCCCATGGCGGCGGCTGGCTGACACCCGGCGCGCTCGCCATTCTGGAAGAGCGAGGCGACGTGACGGTCACGGTCGAGCCGGTATTCAAGCTGCTCGAAAGCCGGATTTTCGGCGACACGAAGATGCATTTCTATCGCTACGAGCCCTGACGGGAGACTTCCCGTCACGCCACGGTCTTGTCTTGTTTGCGCAATAGGCAGAGCCTTTACCGTGGTAATCTTTTTGGGTGTTTCGCATGGAGCAGGCTGGCAACGACAGCGTCACGATCATCCGCGCCGGGGAGGAAGTCCTCAAAGGCGATGGCGGCAGCGGCCATGAGCCGACATTCGGACTGGCGCTCGGCGGTGGCGGTGCCCGCGGCATCTGCCACATCAACGTCGTCGAGGCGCTGGACGAACTCGGCATCCGGCCCGTGATGCTCTCCGGCTCATCCATCGGCTCCATCATCGGCGCGGGCATGGCAGCCGGCATGTCAGGCCGCGAAATCCGCGAATATACGCTCGAACTCATGGGTCGGAAGGGCTCGGTGGCAAACCGGCTTTGGAGCCTCGGTCCGGCATCGATGCGCCATGCCGCCCACGGTTTTCGCCTCGGCCAGTTTAATCTCGAACTCATCCTCCATGCCCTGATGCCGCAGGCCCTGCCCAAGGATTTTTCGGAACTTGCCATCCCGCTGAAGGTGATAACGACAGATTATTACGCCCAGACCGAAGTGGTGGTGGAAAGCGGCGAGATCATCCAGGCTCTGGCGGCATCGGCCGCCATCCCGGCGCTGTTCATGCCTGTTCGCATCGATGGCCGCATCATGATCGATGGCGGCATCTTCAATCCGGTCCCTTATGAGCATCTGCTTGAACACGCCGATATCGTCATCGGCGTCGATGTGGTCGGCGGCCCGGAAGGGGACGGCACCACCATGCCGAACCGTCTGGAGAGCCTGTTCGGCGCCAGCCAATTGATGATGCAGGCGGCGATTGCCCTGAAACTGAGGCTGCGCCCGCCGCACATTTTCCTGCGCCCGCCGGTGCACCGCTTCGGCGTACTGGATTTTTTGAAGTCGGAAGAGGTGTTGAATGCTTCGGCCGGCATCAAGGATGATCTGAAACGGCAGATCGAGATGCAGGTGGAGCTGTTTCATCGCGGGCAGGGCGTGGAGGCTTGAATATTCTCCACGAACAAGCGGTGTTCTCCCAGCCAGTGCCTTTGAATCACAACGAAACTTCCGTCTCGCTATCCTCCACATCCTCTTCTTCCTCCCGCTTCTCCGCCTTGTTCTTCGGCTTCATCAGCGGTTCCGGCTTCACTTCGCGCACGGGCTTGTTGTGCAGCATCTGCCGTCCGGCGGCGAGGCCCTCGACAGCCTGAAGCTCCAGCCGCTGTTCGTCGCGTTCGCGGATGTCGTCGGAGATGGCGAGCGCCCTTTCGGTGTCCATATCCAGCCCTTCGAGAATGCGCCTGCCGAACAGCAGGCCGGATTCTAGCGTCTCGCGGATTTCGTATTCCACGCCCTTTTTCCTGAGGTCGAGGGAATGCACGCGGTCATAGGAGCGGGCATAGATGCGCACGCTTGGAAATTCCGACTGGATCATGTCGATGATACGGTCGGTGACCTCTTTCTTGTGGGTGCAGACCGCCACCAGATCGGCGCGTTCGATACCGGCGGCGATCAGCACATCCTTGCGGGTGCCATCCCCGAAAAAGATGCGGAACCCAAAACGGGCGGCCTGACGCACACGGTCGGCGGAGCTGTCGATGACGGTGACGTCGCGTCCGCCGGCCAGAAGAATTTGCGACGCGATCTGACCGAAGCGGGAAAAGCCGATCATCAGCACATCCGCGCCGGCCCCGTCGAAATCCTCCTCAAGCTTGTCCTCTTCCGCATCCTCCGCCGTCAGACGCCGTGAAATCACCGCCAGAACCGGCGTCAGCGCCATGGAGAGCGTGACAACGGCGACAAGGATCGAGGCCGTCGCCTGCGGAAACAGCCCGGATGCGGCGGCCGTGGTGAAAAGCACGAAACCGAATTCGCCACCCTGCGCCAGAAGCAGCGCAATGCGGCTTGATGCATAACGCGACGAACCGGCAATGCGGCAAAGGCCATAGATCAGGGCCGCCTTCACCGCCATCATGACAGGCACGGCGATCAGGATGAGGACAATATGCTCGTAAACGATCTTGATGTGCAGCGACATGCCGACGGCCATGAAAAACAGCGCGAGGAACAGGCCGCGAAACGGCTCTATATCGGCCTCCAGCTCATGCCGGTAAGAAGATTCCGACAGCATGAGCCCCGCCAGCAGCGCACCCATGCCCATCGATAAGCCCACCATCTCCATGATGGCGGCCGCACCGATGACGACGAAGAGGGCGGCCGCGATCATCACTTCGCGCGCACCCGTGCGGGCGATGATCTGGAACATCGGCGTCAGAAGATAACGACCCGCCAGCACCATGCCCGCCACCGCGACGACCGAGGCGACGAGATCGGACACCATCGAATCCGTCGGCACATCCGGCCGGTTGGAGAGAATGGTGACGAGCGCAAGCAGCGGTACGATGGCGAGATCCTGAAACAGAAGGATCGAAAAGGAGCGGTTGCCGTGCCGCGTGTTCATGTAGCCATCGTCTTCGAGAATCTGCAGCGCAAATGCCGTGGAGGAAAGCGCAAGGCCGAAACCTGCAACCACGCTTCCGCGCGCGTCGATCAGCCCCGCCCACCAGGCAATTGCCGCCAGCGCGCTGCCCGTCACCAGCACCTGCGCCAGTCCGAGACCTAAAATATCGCGCCGCATCTGCCAGATGCGCGAGGGTTTTAGTTCGAGGCCGATGATGAACAGCAGGAAAACGACGCCGAGTTCCGAGACGTTGAAGATGTCCTTCGCATCGGTGACCAGATGCAGGAACGGCCCGATGATGATGCCGGCCACCAGATAACCGAGCACGGTGCCGAGCCCGAGCTTGCGGAAAACCGAAGCCGCGATGACCGCGCCGGCCAGAAGCAGCAATGGTTCGGAAAAGAGAGCGTCGTGCTCGGTCATGCGGGCGAACTTTCAAATAGGGTGGCGATGGAGCCGTTCGGACGGAGAAAGCGGCGTTTCGCCCTTGATGCGGGGTTCTCGGCACAATAAATGGAACAGGAATGAAAGGCCAACTCATGTCCTCAGAAATAGATTCTTCCAAACTTCTCGATCGCGCCAGCGAACTTGTCGATCTCGCCCGCGCCGCCGGTGCGGATGAGGCGGATGCCGTTGTCGTCCGCTCCCGTTCACAATCGGTCGGCGTGCGGCTTGGCAAGGTGGAAAGCACCGAATCCTCCGAAAGCGACGATTTTTCCCTGCGCGTCTTCGTGGGACGCCGGGTGGCGAGCGTTTCGGCCAATCCGGGCTTTGATCTGAAGACCCTCGCCGAACGGGCCGTCGCCATGGCGAAGGTCTCGCCTGAAGACCCCTTTGCCTGCCTTGCGGACAAGGAGCGGCTGGCGACATCCTATGACGATCTCCAGCTTTTTGACGCGACGGAAGTTTCGGCGGATCAGCTTCGGGAAGCGGCGCTGGCTTCGGAAGAGGCGGCGCTGGCGGTCAAGGGCGTCAGCAATTCCTCCGGCGCCGGCGCATCGAGCGGCATGGGCGGGCTCGTGCTGGCCACCTCACACGGCTTTTCGGGCAGCTATATGGGCAGCCGCTTCGGCCGCTCCGTCAGCGTCATCGCCGGCGAAGGCACGAAGATGGAGCGCGACTATGATTTCGACAGCCGCCTTTATTATGCCGATCTCGATGCGGCCGAAGAGATTGGTCGCCGCGCCGGGGAAAAAGTGGTGCGGCGCGTCGGCCCGCGCCAGGTCGATACCGGCAGCAACATCACGGTGGTATTCGATCCACGCATCGCCCGCGGTTTCGTCGGCGCCATTGCCGGCGCCATCAACGGCGCCTCGGTTGCCCGCAAGACCAGCTTCCTGCGTGATAAAATGGGTCAGCAGGTTTTGAAAAAGGGCCTTCATCTCACCGACGATCCGCAGATCGTGCGCGGCCCGTCCTCCCGTCCCTTTGATGGCGAAGGTGTCCGGGGCGAGAAGATGACGATGATCGAGGACGGTGTTTTGAAACACTGGTTCCTCTCCACCTCGGCGGCGCGGGAACTCGGTCTTGAAACCAACGGCCGCGGCGTGCGCGGCGGCACCTCGGTCTCGCCGGCCTCCACCAATCTGGCGTTGGAACCGGGCGACCTATCGCCGGAAGAATTGCTGGCGCAGGTTGGGTCAGGTTTTTACGTCACCGAACTGATTGGCCACGGCGCCAACATGCTGACAGGCGAGTATAGCTGCGGTGCCAGCGGCTTCTGGATCGAGAACGGTGAAAAATCCTTCGCCGTGTCCGAAGTCACCATCGCGTCCAACCTGAAGGACATGTTCATGCGGGTGACGCCTGCCAGTGATATCGACCGCAAATACGGTGTCGCGGCACCGACGCTCGCCATCGAAGGCATGACGATCGCCGGCAAGTGATGTGGCCTGCGGGTTGTTTTCGCGGGCGCTTTATGTGCAAGTGCGAAGAGAAAAACGGGCGCGCCGTTTGAGGCGTGCGGAAAAGACGGCAAAATGAACGATATGGCTGAGGCCCGCTGGGCCTCCGATTTGAGGCTGGTTCTCGGAGCCGCCCGCAAGGCGGGCGAGACGGCGCTGGGTTTCTTCCGCAAAGACCCCGAGGTATGGTGGAAGAATGACGGGCTTTCGCCTGTTAGCGCGGCCGATTATGCCGCCAACGAAATTCTCGAAACCATTCTCCGCTCCGCCCGGCCGGATTACGGCTGGCTTTCCGAAGAGACGGACGATGATACGGAGAGGCTGTCCCGCTCCACCGTCTTCGTGGTCGATCCCATCGACGGAACCCGAGCTTTCATCGGCGGCAGGGATACCTGGTGTGTCAGCGTTGCGGTGGTGCATGAGGGGAGGCCGGTTGTCGGTGTACTCGTCGCGCCGGCGCTGGCGGAGGAGTTCACCGCGGTGGAAGGCGGCGTGGCGTTGAAGAACGGAGATGCCATCTCGGCAACCCGTGACAATGGCGGAACCTTCCATCTTGCCGCAGCGGCGGAAGCGATCGCGCATCTGCCGGAAGCCTTGCGAAACACCGTGGAGCGCATTCCGCACGTCCCCTCGCTCGCCTACCGGCTGGCCATGGTCGCGGATGGCCGCATCGATGGAACGCTGGTCAAGGCGAACTCGCATGAGTGGGATCTCGCCGCAGCCGATCTCATACTCGAGCGGTCCGGCGGCCAGCTTGTCGGCCTTGATGGCAAACCTCTGATGTACAATCGCCGCGAGGTGAACCACCCCGCATTGTGCGCCGCAGCAGATTATGCACTGCCTGCACTTTTGAAAGCGTTTTCACACCTGTCTGACAGTTGACGTTTGCCGGGAAATCCCGCAGATGAAGGCCTCTCTCAGCGTTTAAGAAAGAGATAAAGACATGACGGAAACTGGCAAACCGAAACAGCTGCTGCACCTCGTCTTCGGCGGCGAACTTGAAAACCTTCAGGATGTTCAGTTCCGGGATTTGAACGCGCTCGATATCGTCGGCATCTATCCGGATTACGCTTCCGCGCTTACCGCATGGAAGTCCAAGGCGCAGATGACTGTTGATAACGCCCATATGCGTTATTTTATCGTGCATATGCACCGTCTTCTCAATCCAGACGACAAAAATTGAGTCCTTTTCCCCTTGCGTTGTAATACTATTGGGTGAAGGCGGTTTTTCCCGTGATTCCTGCGCTAGAGGTGTAGGCCGGGAACACCGGGGCGAGAAAATGTGATCGCGCTTTCATTTCCGATGACAAAAAATGACGCAATTTAAGAAGAAGTAGGCGGCGACAACAACAAGAACAGGGGCAGGCATTGCGCGGAATGATCAAGGGCAGAATGTCATGAGCAGCCGTATCGCACGTTTCGCTCTTTCCGGTTACCGGATCGCCGGTATCGCCGCCTATCCCTTTGCCAAGCCCTATCTTTCCTATCGGGCGGCGAAGGGCAAGGAAGACAAGCGCCGCCGGCTTGAACGTTTCGGTTACGCCAGCGCCGAGCGCCCGCGCGGCCCGCTCGTCTGGTTTCATGCCGCAAGTGTCGGCGAAACGCTTGCCCTCATCCCGCTCATCCGTGAAATCCGCAAGCGCGATATCTTCGTGCTTCTGACCACCGGCACCGTCACGTCGGCTGAACTCACCCGCACCCGGCTTGGTGACGACGTGATCCACCAATATGTGCCGCTCGACATCAAGATCGCGGTCAACCGTTTCCTTACCTATTGGGCGCCGGATGCCGCCATAACAGCTGAATCGGAAATCTGGCCGGTGACGATGATGGAGCTGGAGCGCAGGCACATCCCGCAAATCCGGGTCAATGCACGCCTCTCCGACCGTTCTTTCGATCGCTGGAAAGCCCGCTACGACATTGCGGAATCGCTGTTTTCCAAGCTGGCGCTGGTTGTTGCGCAATCCGATCTCGATGCCGAACGTTTCCGTGATCTCGGCTCGTGGCCGGTGGTGATTTCGGGTAACCTCAAGGGCGACACCGATCCGCCGCCCTGTGACGAGGCGCTGCTGGAGGGCTATCGCAAGCAGGTCGGCAATCGCAAGACATGGGCGGCGATCTCCACCTTCGATGGAGAAGAGAAGGCGGCGGCCACCGTGCATGCCGCGATCAAGTCGCGCAATGGCCAGCTGACCATTATCGTGCCACGCCATCCCGAGCGCGGCGATGAGGTGGAAGCCATGCTGAAGGGCATGAACCTTTCCGTCGCCCGCCGCAGCCGCAATGATGTGATCACGCCGGAAACCGATATTTTCCTCGGCGACTCCATCGGCGAAATGGGGCTTTACCTGCGGCTGACCGAGCTTGCCTTTGTCGGCCGGTCGCTGACGGCGGAAGGCGGGCAGAACCCGCTGGAGCCGGCCATGCTCGGCTGTGCCGTGCTCTCTGGCGCGCATGTGCAGAATTTTCGTGAAGCCTATCAGAAGCTGATCCGCGCCGGCGGCGGCCGCATCATCCGTGATGTCGAAATGCTGGCGAAGGCGGTGCATTATCTGCTGGTCAATGACAATGAGCGTTACAAGATGATCGACGCCGGCAACCGGGTCATTCAGGATATGCGCGGCGCGCTGTCCTCCACCGTCAAGGCGCTGGAGCCCTATATCAACCCGCTTACCGTTTCGGCCAAGCTGCAACCGCGGAGCGCCATCGGTTCATGGTAGCGGATATCGAACTTGATGCGGCGCAGTCGATCGCCGCTGTGCTCTTCGACAAGGACGGCACGCTTCTAGGCTATGATGCCAGCTGGGGACCGGTGAACCGCGAACTCGCGTCGATTGCCGCCAAGGGCGACGCCGCACTCGCCGACCGGCTTCTTGCCGCCTGCGGCATGGACCCCGTCACCGGCCATGTTGTGCCGGACAGCCTGCTCGCCGCCGGCAATACGGCGGAAATCGTTGCCGGTCTGGTCGCTGCCGGCTCGCCCTGCGATGTTGTCGAACTGACCCAACGCCTCGACCGGCTGTTCACCGAAGCTGCGGATAAATCCGTGCCGGTCACCGATCTCAAGGCGTTTTTCGCAAGGCTGAAGGCGCGGGGCTACAAGCTCGGCATCGCCTCCAGCGACAATGAAAACTCCATCCGTCAGACCGCCATCCGCTTCGGTTTCGAAGCAGATATCGATTTCGTCGCGGGTTATGACAGCGGTTACGGCACCAAGCCGCAGCCCGGCATGGTTCTGGGTTTCTGCGAAGCGATCGGTTTTCCGCCGGAACGCGTGGCAGTTGTCGGTGACAATAATCACGATCTGCACATGGCGAAAAATGCGGGTGCGGGTCTGCGCATCGCCGTGCTGACCGGAACCGGCTCGCGCGAAAGCCTTGGTGCGGATGCGCATTATTGCTTTGATGACATTACCGGGCTTGAGGCGCTGCTGCCGGAACGGGTTGTTTAAGAAGGAACCACCTATCTCTTCCGTCATTCCGGCCTCGAGCCGGAATCCAGCCAGCCCAAGTCCTTGGGCTGAAAAAGACTCTTCCCGCCGCGCAGACGCGCGCCGGATGGATTCCGGCTCGAGGCCGGAATGACGGAGAGCTTTTTTGCAATTTACGGTTTTTTCTGGCAAACAACCTCCCAGATATGAAATGGCGAACGGAAAGCCGTGGGCGACGCGGCCGGGAGCGGGAATAGATGGTTTCTGAAGCGCCGCCCTTCTGGTGGCAGAAAGCAGGCTGGCAGGCATGGCTCCTGTCGCCTTTCTCGCTTCTCTACGGCAAGGTCGCCGGCCGGCGCATGCGGACGGCAAAACGGGCAAGCGTTCCCGTTCCGGTCATCTGCATCGGCAATTTCACGGTCGGCGGGGCGGGCAAGACGCCGACGGCGATGGCCATCGCCAGGGCCGCCCTTGCAAGGGGATTGAAGCCCGGTTTCCTCAGCCGCGGTTATGGCGGCACGCTTGACGTCACCACACTTGTCGATGCGCAGCACCATCGCGCCGCCGATGTCGGAGATGAGCCTCTTCTCCTGGCGCGCGAGGCGGTAACGGTGATTTCGCGCCGACGCGTGGAGGGTGCCCACCGGCTGGTGAAGGAAGGCGTCGATCTCATCATCATGGATGACGGTTTCCAGAGCGCCCGCCTGACGCTGGATTACGCGCTCGTCGTCATCGATACGCTGCGCGGCATCGGCAATGGCCATCTCGTGCCGGGCGGCCCGGTGAGGGCGCCGCTGGCCGAACAGATGCGGCAGATGACCGGACTGCTGAAGGTGGGGAAGGGCCACGCGGCCGATCCGCTGGTGAGGCAGGCGGCAAAGGCCGCCAAACCCGTCTTTGTTGCCGCGATCACGCCGCGGGAGCCGGAGGATTTCAGGGGCAAGCGCGTGCTGGCTTTCGCTGGCATCGCCGATCCGGCGAAATTCTATCGCACCGTCGAGGCGCTAGGCGGCGACATCGTGGTGAGCCGCTCCTTCGCGGATCATCACCATTTCAGCGATGACGAAATCGACGATCTCCTCAAGGATGCCCGCAAGGAAAATTTGCAGCTGGTGACGACCGCCAAGGATGCCGTGCGGCTCAACGGGCATCACGGCCGGGCGGAAGAGCTGCTGTGGAACAGTCAGGTGATCGAGATCGACATGGTGTTCGATGATCCCAATGCGGCTTCGACGATCATCGATGCCGCGATCCAGCATTGCCGCGCCCGCCTGTTGCGGGAAAATGCGCGGTCGTAATTGTGGAGCAACAATATTCCGTCATACCGGCCTTGAGCCGGTATCCAGTCAGCCCAAGTCCTTGGGCTGAAAGAACTCTCTCCGACGCGCAGACGCGCATCGGCTGTATTCCGGCTCAAGGCCGGAATGACGGAAGAGGGATGTGTCCGAAAACCAAATCATAGTGCGCTACAGCGCGCGTTCAGGCCGGCAAACCGCCAGCCTTCCGCTCAGCCTCCAGCGAAGCCGCCGCATCCACATAGGCCTCCTGTCGCGCTACGCTCCAGTAGCGCAACTCGTCGAGCGGGATGGTCTTGGCCGTCACGGCGCAGATGACATGCGAGCCGGTCTGGACGATGCGGAAATCACCGTCGAGATATTCGATGACGGCGAGGCGGTTGCCGCCTCCTTCAAATCTGTTCATCCGTTTTCGTCTCCTGCTCTGTCCTGTCAGGGCACCCAGTCCGAAACGGCGTAGCGTTTTCCTGAACAATCCGGATGCTCCAATGTCCTAGATTTATATAGCCGGGCGCAGCGCAAGGCCAGCCCCGCCGCTCGCGCATGCTTGAAGGCGTCAGCTGCGGCCGAAGAGCCGTTCTATATCGGAAAGTTTCAGTTCGATATAGGTCGGTCGGCCGTGATTGCATTGGCCTGAACCCGGCGTGTTTTCCATCTGCCGCAGAAGCGCGTTCATCTCCTCCGGCCGCATGCGCCGGCCGGAGCGCACCGAGCCGTGGCAGGCCATGGTCGCGGCGACATATTCCAGCTTGTTCGCAAGCGTGGAAGCGGCGTCCCATTCGGCGATCTCGTCGGCAAGCTGGCGCACCAGCCCCTGCACGTTGACTTCGCCGAGCATGGCCGGCGTTTCCCGCACCGCGATTGCACCCGGGCCGAAACGTTCGATGACGAGCCCCAGCGCATCGAAACCGGCCGCGTGATCCATCAGCCGGTCGCAATCTTCCTCGGGCAGATCGATGATTTCAGGGATGAGCAGCACCTGCGAGGGCGGCCGCCTTGAATGCAGGGCGTTGCGCATTTCCTCAAACACCAGCCGCTCATGCGCGGCATGCTGGTCGACGATGACAAGGCCGTTTTCCGTCTGCGCGATGATGTAGTTCTCGTGCAGCTGCGCCCGTGCCGCTCCAAGTGGATAAAGCAACGGCTCCGGCGAAGGGCCAGGGGAAGCCTCGTAAGCCTCGCGTGGTTCCGCCCGCGCCGTCGGCATGGTTATGTCGGAAAAGCGAGACTGCACCGCTTCGGCAAATTGCATGTCCCCGGAAACGGCGAGCGGTCGCGACGGGGAGGTCGTGGCGGACCATGGTGCGGAAGCCATCATGGAAGGCGAGGGCCGCAGGCCGGACGGGCTGTAGCCGGGGCGGAAGGCGTTCATCATCTGGCTGGTGCCCGTCGTTGCCGCCCTGTCGCCGTCACGCGTCAGCGCCTGACGGATCGCCCCGACGATCAGCCCGCGAATGAGGCCGGGATCGCGGAAACGTACGTCGGATTTGGCCGGATGCACATTCACATCCACAAAGGCGGGGTCGAGCGTGATGGACAGCACCGCGACCGGATATCGCCCATGCGGCACGGTTTCGGCATAGGCGCCGCGAATGGCCGATAAAAGCAGCTTGTCCTGCACAGGGCGGCCATTGACGAAGACATATTGATGCGCCGAATTTCCGCGATTGAACGTGGGAACGCCAGCAAAACCGGTCAGCGTCACATCCTCGCGCCCGGCGTCGATTTCGATGGCGTTATCCTTGAAGTCTGCGCCGAGAATCTGCGCCATGCGGGCCAGATGGTCGTCGCCGGTCGAGGGAATTTCGAGCGTCGAACGGTCGGTGCCCGAGAGCACGAAGCGGATATGCGGAAAGGCGATCGCCATCCGCTTGACGACCTCGGTGATGGCGGCTGCCTCCGCCCGTTCCGTCTTCAGGAATTTCAGCCGTGCCGGCGTGGCGAAGAAGAGGTCGCGCACCTCGACGATGGTGCCGGCATTGGAGGCGGCCGGCCGCACGTCCGAAACCTTGCCGCCCGTCACCGAAATCACCGAACCCTGTTCCGCACCCTGTTGGCGGCTAGTGATCGAAAGCTTGGCGACCGAGCCGATGGAGGGCAGCGCCTCGCCGCGAAATCCGAGCGTGCGGATATCATCCAGCGTCGTGGATATTTTCGACGTGCAATGGCGTCGCACCGCAAGCTCCAGATCGGTGGATGACATGCCGGAGCCGTTATCGGTAATGCGCACCAGCCCCTTGCCACCGCCCGCCGTGGCGATCTCGATGCGGGTCGCGCCCGCGTCGATGGCGTTTTCGACGAGTTCCTTCGTGGCGCTGGATGGTCTTTCGATGACCTCGCCGGCGGCGATCTGGTTGATGAGGGTTTCTGAAAGCTGCTTGATGGCCATGATCGTCATTTTCGCGGATTCGCGGCGGCTTCGAAAGCAAAAAACCGGGGCGGCGGACATTTGCACATGTTTTGCGGGTTTGCAGGCATTTGATCATTTCGGTCAACACAGGGTTAAGCGTTAATCCGCCTTTAATCGGCCATGAATATGGTGGGGCGGCTTGAAATGACCGCAGAAACGAGGCCCCCTTTGCCGGGTGGTGTGTGACGTCGACTATGGGTGAGCGTCATCTTCTCCTCACGACTGCTTCAAGTGGCGAACCCTGATGTCTCTTTTTCGGAATTTGTCGTTTCATCCCGGCATTTGCCCTGGACGATTCCAATAGAAACATAAGCCTGATTCAGAAAAACAGGTGGGAGTTTGCAGTTGAGTGATTTGGCGTCCTCTGGCGCGGGCGTTCATACGGTGATGCTTGATGCCCTTTGCGACGCGCTTGGCGCGGCGATCGTCGTTTACGACCGGAACGATCACATTATTTTCGCAAGCCGGAAACTCCTGAGCTTTTTTCCGCTGGAAGAGGCCGTCGCCAGCCCGGGCGCGCGGCTGCGCGACTATCTGAGCGCGCTTTACGATTGTTATCTGCTGGAGGCGGAAAATCTCTCCAACAATGCCCGGCAGCTGGGTCGGGAGGAATGGATCGGCGAGCGGCTGGCGCTGCACTGGAAGGAAAGATCGGAAAAGACCGAGCGGCTGAAGGGAGAACGCTTCCTGCGCTTCGTCATGAACCGGCTGCCTTCCGGTCTCGGCATCAGCGTGGTTGCCGATATTTCCGAACAGAAGAAACGGGAAGAGCAATGGCGCCTCGACTTGGAGCGTGTGCAGCTCATCGAGGACATTCTCGACAATCTGCCGTTTCCGGTTCTCGTCAAGGACCGAAACCTCGCTTATGCGGCCGTCAACAAGGCCGCCTGCACCATGGTTGAAACCAGCGCCGAAAGCATTCTCGGCCGCACGGTTTTTGATCTGCATTCGCGCAAGGTCGCCCGCCGGATCGATGCCGCGGACCGCATGGTGCTGGATAGCGGCACGCCGAGCATCATTCCGGAAAGAGTACGACGCCTGAACGGCGAAGAGGTGCTGACGATCACCCGCAAGCAGCGCGTGGGCAGGCCCGGCCGATATTTTCTGGTGACGTCGATGGAGGACGTGACCGCTCTCGCCACCATCGATGCGAACGGCATGCCTGTCATCCCCTCGCTCGAACATGTTCCCTTCGTGGCTTCCACCTATGGCAAGGATGAGGAAACGGACAGCCGCAGCGGGCTCTTGAAGAGCAAGGCGGTGCTGATCGTCTCCGAAAACACACGCTTCGCGGAAGCCGCCGGCCGGCGGCTGACTGCCGGCGGCATGGACCATGCGGCGGTGACGAGCGAGGACGAGCAGCGCGCCTTCATCGATGTCGCGGCTTCCGCCGGTGTGGGCATCGACGTGGTCGTCGTCGATGCCCAGATGAGCGTTGCATGCCTCGATATTTCCGCAGCGCATGGCCTGCCCGTCGTCACCATCGAGGAAGGGGAGATCGATGCATCGCTCATGCATTATCTCGCCGTCGGGCTGAAATCTTCACCGAAGGAGAAAGCCGGGGATGAGGACTGGGAGATCATGACGGACGACCTGCCCGAAATGCTCAGAACCGGCAGCGTCTGCGACATCCTTCTCGTTGAGGACAACAGGGTCAACCAGATCGTCTTTTCGCAAATCCTCGAGGGGCTGGGGCTTTCCTGGCGGCTCGCCACCTCGGGCGAGGAGGCCCTGCGCCTTTTTGTCGAACAGCCGCCATCCCTCGTCCTTCTCGATACGACGCTCGGTGATATCGACGGTTTCGAGGTTGCCCAACGCATGCGCGATCTCGCCGGCGACAAACATATTCCCATCGTCGGTGTCATCACCCATGCCTTCGAAGGCGATCTCGACAAATGCCTGGCGCACGGCATGGACGACATGCTGCTGAAACCCGTAAGCCCTGACATGGTCGAGGCGGTTTTCCTGCGGCTTATCGGCAAGGATGTCCTGCGGCTGCAGGCCTGAAATTTCCATTGTCGGTAGGCTATGGCTTTTTTAATACTTGCCCTGCATTGTGAGTGCGGTCGACACAGGATTCACGAGATGCAGGAATGAAACGGGCAGAGCCGCAATCGTTGCAGGTCAGCCAGAACGAGCTGCAGGCGATGGCCTACAGTGATCCGCTGACGGGGCTCGGCAACCGCTACCGTCTGCGGGACAAGATTCGCATGCTCGCCAGCGAACGATCCAGCGATCCGGCGCCCTTTACGGTCGGCATTGCCAATATCGACGGTTTCAAACCCATCAACGATCTTTTCGGCGTCCAGGCGGGCGACGAAATCCTGTGCCAGGTGGCGCACCGGCTGAAGGCCTGCATTCCCGATGGCGCCATCGTGACGCGCCATGATGGCGACGAATTCGCCTTCGTTCTGCCGCTGGTTTTCGAGCGCACCGGCGCGGAGCGCATCGGCAACATGATCAAGGACGTGCTGTCGGCCCCTTACGATCTCGGTGATCGCAACGTCCGCCTGTCCTCCTCCTTCGGTTTTGCCATTTATCCCTTCGCGGGCGATGAATACGAGGATCTGCTGAAAAGCGCCGAGACCGCGCTTTACCGCTCGAAACGGCGCGGCCGGGGTCAGATCACCGTCTATTCCCGGGAAATCGCGCAGGAGATGAAGCGCGCCACGCAGCTGGAGCAGGCGCTCAGAAACGCCATCATCACCGATGCCATCGACGTGCATTTCCAGCCGATCGTCCGGCTGGAAGAAGCGAAGGTCATCGGTTTCGAGGCGCTCGCCCGCTGGAACGATCCCGATCTCGGCTTCGTGTCCCCGGCCGTCTTCGTGCCGCTTGCCGAAGAGCGTGGTTTCATCGATGCGCTGTCGGAAGCCCTGCTGCGAAAGGCGGCGGAAGCCGCCCTGTTCTGGCCGCGGGAGCTTTTCCTGTCCTTCAACCTGTCTTCCGCGCAATTGATGGATCCGAGCACATCGGACAATATTCTTTCCATCCTCTCGCGTGTCGGGCTCGATCCGCACCGGCTGGAGCTGGAAATAACCGAAACGGCGGTCATGACATCCGCCGATACCGCGCAGCGCATCATCAGCGAATTGCAGAGTGCCGGCGTTCGCATCTCGCTTGACGATTTCGGCACCGGCCAGTCGAGTCTCGGCCGCCTGCGCGACTTCACCTTCGACAAGGTGAAGATCGACCGTGCCTTCGTCTCACGCATCAGCAGCGACCGCCCTTCCGAACACATCATCAAGGCCATCGTCGCCATGTGCGAGGGGCTTGATCTTGAGGTAGTGGCTGAAGGGATCGAGGAGCGGGTGGAAGAGGAAAAGCTGCGTGCGCTTGGCTGCGCCATGGGGCAGGGCTATTTCTACGGTCGCCCCGCCGACGCCGCCGCGACCCAGCGTTACCTGCACGAGAATTATCGCGAGATATTGTCGGATATTTCCTGAGACATTCCGGGTTCAGTGACATTCGCGGGCTGGCCGCGAATGTCGGGAGAGCTTTCCGCGCCTCAGAGCTTGTAAAGCGGCTCGAACCGGCCCTTCACCTCGATACCAAGTTCGAACGTCAGACCATGCTGCGGATTTGCGGCAATGGCGTCCTCATCGAGATGTTCGCGGGCAGAGGTGACGAGCAGGCGTGATGCGTCTGGGCCGATGAAGGCCGGGCAGGTCGTCTGTTTGCCGGGCACCTCGTATCGGGCGATGTGATTGCCATCCGTATCGTAACGATCGACCGCACCTTCACCCCAACGGGCATTCCAGATATGCCCTTCGGCATCGCAGACCGACCCATCGACACCGCCCTTGATACCGGTGGAATCGATGAAGACTTCAGCCTTGCCGGTCGGAAGGCCGGTCTCAGCATCGAGCGGCACGCGCATCAGCCTGTTCACCTTGGTATCGACATAATATCCCGTCGCGCCGTCGGGGGAGAAGCAGATCGAATTCGGAATGCTGATATCCGCGAAAAGCTTAGTCACCGTGCCCTTGGCGACATGATAGATGCTGCCGGCGCCGGTCTCGGCCTTGCGGCCCATGGTGCCGATCCACAGCGCGCCGGATGGGTGCATGCGCCCGTCATTGGAGCGGTTGTCGGGAAGGTCACTTTCCAACTCGGCATGGAGCGTCAGCACGCCGGTCGCGGTGTCGCGCAGGAAAAGCCCGTCATCGGAGGCGATCAGCTGCTTGCTGTCGCTGACTTTCGCAAGCGCGCTGCCCATGAAGGGCAGGGCGTGCACGGTCTTGCGGCCGGAGGCGAGATGCAGCTCATGCAGTTCACGCCCGAGAATATTGAACCACCAGGCGGTGCCGCTGACCGGATCGAAGGTCGGGCCTTCGCCAAGCAGCATCGGCGTTTCGTCCAGAACACGTCCGGCAAAGGGAAAAACGGTTGCCAAGCTCTTATCCTCCGATGGCTGCATCATAGGCTTGAAGTGTGACAGTGGCGCGTTCACGCACCTCCGCCGCCGTCATGCCGGGCTTGTAAAGGCTGGTCCCGAGACCGAAAGCCAGAATTCCGGCAGAGGTATAGTCGGAGAAGTTCTTGTCAGAGACACCGCCGACGGCAGCGATGATGAGGTCCTTCGGCAGGATCGTCCTGATGGCATTGATGCCGGCCGGGCCGATGATGCTGGCGGGAAAGAATTTCAGCCCCGTCGCTCCGGCCTTTGCTGCCACTAGCGCTTCGGTGGGAGTGAGGACACCCGGCATCGTCACCATGCCCTTGACGCGGGCAGCGACAATCACGTCCGCATCGGCATTGGGGCTCACCATCAGCTTGCCGCCGGCCGCATCCAGCGACGATACGTCGTCCACGCTGAGCACGGTGCCGGCACCGATCAGGCAATCGGCCGGGGCCATCCTGGCGGCGATCTCGATCGAGCGGAACGGATCGGGCGAGTTGAGCGGAATTTCGATGGCGCGGAAGCCGGTCTCGATCAGCGCGCCGACGACGCCTTCGGTTTCCTCGGGTTTCAGACCGCGCAGAATGGCGATCAGCGGATATTTGATGGAAGGGAAGGGAATACGCATGGTCGATCTTTCTTCTTATGGCCAGATGGCATTTGCAGCGGCCAGCAATCCGCGCCGCACGGCTTCGTCTGCATCAATGACCGTATAGTGGATATCAAGGGCGGTGAAGGCGCCTTCATAAAGCGCGCCGAGTGCTCCGGAGCCGATCAACACCACCGGCGTCTCCCGCTTTGCCTGTGAATGAGCGCCGGCGATTTCCAGACCGATCATGATGCCGGAAAGTCTGGCCTTGGCGTCGGTCGCGGCAAGCCCGTGCAGCAATTGGCCGGATCGCAGGGTGAAAAGGCGATTGGTGGCGAGCTCGGGATGGGCGTAGATATCACGCACGGCTGCCGTGAAAGCCTCATGCGTACCGGTGAAGGTTTCGGCCTCCGCCACTGCGTGCGAAAGAATGGTCTGTTTGGAGATGGCCTCGAAGAGTTCGCCGGTCATGAAGGTGGCGAAGCGTGTCACGCCGCCATCCTTGACGGTCACCCATTTGGAATGGGTGCCGGGCATGCAGACGAGTTTTTCTCCGGTGTCTCCTGAAGAAAGAGCGCCGAGCAATTGCGTTTCTTCGCCGCGCATCACGTCGGGTGCGCCTTTGTCCCGCTGTGCGAGGCCCGGCAGGATGCGCACATCCCGTGCCTGACCCGGCACGCGAACAGCACCTTCCAGAACCGCCGAAAGCGAGGCCGGCACGTCGATATAACCCGCCTCGACCCAGCCCTGCCGTGCACCCGCCATGCCGCAGACGAGAACCGGCAAATCCGCGGACGCGCCGATGGCGTCGAGATGCGCTTGCAACACGTCGGCAAACCCGGTCCGCATGGCGGTGGTCATGCCTTCCGCGCTGCGCCGTTCGGCCAGCACCGCGCCCGATCGGCTGAGAAGCCAGAGCCGGAAACTGGTCGTGCCCCAGTCAACGGCGATGAAAGCGGGTTCGGACATTATAAAAGGCCTCCGTCTACGATAATGGATTGCGCCGTGATGGCGCTCGATGCCGATGATGCGAGAAACAGGCACGGCCCGGAAAGATCGGCCGCGACGAGCGTGCGCTTCAGGCACTGCCGCGCCGTGGTGGCAGTAATGCCCTCATCCGTCAGCCACAGTTCCTTCTGCCGCTCCGTCACGATCATGCCTGGCAGGAGCGTGTTGACGCGGATATTTTCCGGCCCCAGCCTGCCGGCGAGGCTCTTGGTGAGACCGATGATGCCGGCTTTCGCTGCCGCGTAGGAAGGCAACTCGCCCATGTTCAGCAGAAACGAGATCGATGAAAAATTGACGATCGACGCGTCCTTCGCCTGTCGCAGGTGCGGAAGGGCGGCCTGAACCGTGAAGAACATCTGCTTGAGATTGACCGCCTGATTGGCGTCCCAATAGGCCTCGGTGACGCTGTCTATGTCGTGGCGGTCATCCCAGGCCGCATTGTTGACCAGCACTTTGATGCCGCCGGTGGCGGAGGCAGCCGTATCCACCGTGCGCTTGATTGCTTCGATATCACTGAGATCGGCCCTGAAATAATGGACCGGGTGGGGCGCCGTCGCCGCAAGCCGCTCCACGAGGGCCAAGCTCGGCCCTTCGGCGATGTCGATAAACGAAACCTTCGCCCCCTGCATCGCGAAGGCTTCGACCAGCGATGCCCCGATGCCGGAGCCGCCGCCGGTGACGAGCACGCCCGCATCCTTGAGGTCTGGAAATTGGGCTTGCATCATCGGCGTTGTCTCGTCCACGAAAGGCTTGATTGTTCCATTATTTGGAACTAGATTTTACTAAATGGAATTATTCTCTTGGCGTTACGCTTATGTCAAGGCAGATGACGGTGGATGTGCCATGCCTAACGATAAAAAAGCCAATGGGAAAAGGCCCGATGCGGTTCCGGCCTCGCAACGGAAAACCGAGAACGCCACTGGCACGCTTGGCAAGGTCGTCTCGCTTCTGGAACTGATCGCCTTTGCCGAAAAGCCGATGCGTTTTACCGATGTCGTCGAGGCCAGCAGTCAGCCGCGCGGCACGGTTCACCGCCAGCTCGCTCATCTCGTTGCCGAAGGTCTGGTGGATCATGCGGCGGATCAGACCTATGCGGTGGGGCTGAGGCTCCTGCAACTGGCGGCGAAAGCCTGGAGCGGCAATGATCTGCGCAGTGTCGCAGCTCCCCATCTTTCGGCATTGCAGGAAGCGACGCAGGAATCCGTGCATCTCGCTGTTCTGAACGGCGGGCAGGTCACTTATCTGGACAAGATGGAAGGCCGCCATACATTGCGCATGCATTCGCAGGTCGGCAAAACCTCGCCGGCCTATTGCACGGGGGTGGGCAAGGCGGCGCTGTCGCTGCTGCCCGTCGATGAGCTGGCGGAACTCGCCAGAGGAATGGAGTTCCACCCTTTCACGGAGGCGACGCTCATAACCCCGGAAGCCCTCATGGCCGATGTCGCCGCCATCAGCGATATCGGTTACGGTTTCGACCTTCAGGAACATGAAATCGGAATTCATTGCGTCGCCGCGCCGGTCCGGGCGCCGGGCCGCAATTTTCTGGCGGCGATCTCGGTCACCGGCCCCGCCTACCGGGTGGACGCGGAACAGCTGCGCAACTGGGCGCCTCTGGTGCGCGAAACGGCCGATAAAATCTCTGCGGAACTCGCCTGCAGATTATCCCCGGTTGCGGATGATTGAGAGAAAACGGCGCGCGCGCGTCAGATTTCCCGCACCAACCGGCCGGCAGGACAGCCATACATGTGCGTTAGACATTATTTTCGACTATTCTGAATTAAACTTTCAACTTTTGTTTGCATGAATCGATTTGCTGAGTAACATCCCCCACAATTTCCGGGCAGGGGCTGGGCCTTTGCGGCGGCATTTTCTCATTCTCGAAGAACAGCTTTGATGCAGAAAACAGAAACGGCCGCCGTTCAGTCGATTGGTGTTGATTGCGTTCGCGAGATCGCCGGTCTCAACACGCAGTTCGATATATTCCGCTTCCTGAAACGGCTGACGGAGGCCTGGGAGTTCCGTGCCTTCATGGTGCTCGATCTGTCGTCGGAAGTGGCGAGCGAACTGTCGCAATATACGATTATCACCAGCTGGCCGGCCGAGCTTTTGCAGCGTTACGATGAAGAGGGCATGCTGCAAAACAGCCGGGTGATGGCGCAGCTGAAAAAATCGACCATACCCTTTTCCGTCTCCATGGATTTTCTGGTCGATGGCGAGGCGCATATCGCCAAAAAGACGGTAATCGGTCTGTTCGAGCGCTTCGAGATGATCAATTCGGTCTGGTTTCCCGTTCACGACGTCACCATGAGGCGGGGCGCCATATCCTTTTCCGGCAATAAAACGGTTCTGCCAGCCAACCGGCTTGCCGAACTTTTTTACATTTCCTGCCATGTCTTTGCCCGGCTATCTGAAATCCGCCGCCTGGACCTCAGGGTTCCCGAAACATTGAGCGAGCGGGAGATCGACTGTCTCAACTGGACTGCCGCCGGCAAAACGAGCGCCGAAATCGCCGAGATCATGATGCTCTCGGAACATACCATCAATCACTACCTGAACCGTGCCACCAAAAAACTCGATACGGTCAACCGCACCCAGGCTGTCGCGAAAGCGTTGCGGGTCGGCCTGATAAAATAGCGAAATCATAATTTTATCATTGTGATAAACCGCTTCCTGGGCGATCCTTCTTTCGAATCACCGGAAAGGAGAAATCGTTTGCCGGAACGGCATAAGGTTAAAGCGGGATTTTCTCCGACTATCGATTGCGCCGTGTTGATAGCCGCTGCCGAAAAAGGTTTTGCTGCCGATGAAGGCATAGAACTGGAACTTTTCAGAAAGCAGTCCGCGCGCGCCGTTCTCGCCGCACTTGGTGGGGATGACATTCACATAGGGCATCTGCCCGCACCGGTTCCGGTCGGCTCCGCTGTCGGCCTCGATGATCTGCCGGCCGATATTGTCGGCGTTTTCACGCTTTCCCTTGGCGGATCGGCAACGACGGTCTCACATGGATTTTTCGACGAGCTTTACCGCGAAGGGATGAAGCTGCCCGATCCGGCGGCCTTCGGGCGGGCCATGGCCCGTATCTGCGCCGCGCGGCGGGTGGCGGGCAAAAATCCGCCGGTCTTTGCGGTGGAGGATATTGTCTCCACGTCCTTTTATACCCTGCGTTATCTGCTCGGAAGCTGCGGCGTGCTGCTCGGCCGGGACATGGAAATCGTCGAAGCCCTGCCGAAGGCAATGCCGGCGCTTCTGGAAAGCGGCAAGGTCGATGCGCTCTGTACCGCCGAACCGGCCGGCAGCGCCGTGGTGCTCGGCGGCGCCGGGCGGATCGTCACCACGGGAGCGCTGATCTGGCACAATGCGCCGGAAAAAATACTGGCCGTAAAAAAAGGCTGGGCGGAGGAGAATGCCGGCCTGCTGGAAGGGCTGCTGCGGGCGCTGTACCGTGCCGGCGAATGGTGTGCGAACGACGCCAATATCGAGGAGTTGGCCGGCATTCTCGCTGCCCCTCAATATATCGATGAAAACGGCGAATTCCTGCTGCCGGCGCTGACGGGCTATATTTCCACCTCGCAACGGGACATGCAGCGTTTTCAGGAGTTTTTCGTGACGAGCGCCAAGGCGGCCAATTTCCCATGGCAGAGCCAGGCGCTTTGGTTCTTCAGTCAGATGTTGCGCTGGGGCGAAGTTCCCGCCGAGCGGCGGTCGGAACCGGCCGTGGTGGAGGCAGCGCGCAATGCCTATCGGCCGGATATTTTCCGTAAGGCCATCAAGCCGCTTTTTGTGCCCGTGCCGGGCGCCAATCTGAAGCTTGAAGGCACGCTGAAGGAGCCGGTGCATGTCGGCGCCTCGCGCACGGGCCTCGTCCTTGGCCCCGACCGTTTTTTTGACGGCCGTGTTTTCGACCCGGAAACGCTTGAGATGGACGACGAAATCTGAAGCCGCAGCGTTAAATCGTCGCGAGTGCCCGCTGTCAGCGCTTTGGCATTGGCGAAGCGCTCCGGCTTGTCTATGGATGGCACGCAATACCCTGGGATGATGTAGCGGAGGAAGAACATGGCAGAGGTCAGCAGGAACCAGGTCGAAAAGGCGCTGGAAACGGTGATCTATCCCGGCAGCGGCAAGAACATCGTCGCGCTCGGCATGGTCTCGGAAATCTTCATCGCCGACGCGAAGGCCTATTTCTCCATCACCGTTCCGGCCGACAAGGCCTCTGAAATGGAACCCTTGCGGCTGGCGGCCGAACGGGCGGCCAAAAGCGTCGAAGGCATTGCCGGTGCGGTCGTCGCGCTGACGGCCGATCGCAAGCCCGGCCAGCAGCAGCCCGCCCCCCCGCGTCCCACGCCTGCGCGTCCCGCCGCCGCGCCCGGTCGGCCGGCCACGCAGCCGGGCTCGTCCAAAGTGGGCGTACCGGGTGTCCGCGCCATTATCGCCGTGGCCTCGGGCAAGGGTGGTGTCGGCAAATCGACGACGGCAGTCAATCTGGCGCTTGGCCTGCAGTCGCTCGGCCTCAAGGTCGGCATGCTCGATGCCGATATTTACGGCCCCTCGCTGCCACGACTTTTAAAAATCTCCGGTCGTCCGAAGCAGCAGGAAGACCGCATCATCCTTCCCATGGAGAATTACGGGCTGAAGGTCATGTCCATGGGCTTTCTGGTGGATGAGGAAGCCGCGATGATCTGGCGCGGGCCGATGGTGCAGTCCGCCCTGATGCAGATGCTGCGCGAAGTGGCCTGGGGTGAACTCGACGTGCTGGTGCTCGACATGCCACCCGGCACGGGCGATGCGCAGCTCACCATCGCCCAGCAGGTGCCGCTCGCCGGCGCGGTCATCGTCTCCACGCCGCAGGATCTTGCGCTGCTCGATGCGCGCAAGGGCATCACCATGTTCCGCAAGGTGGAGGTGCCGCTGCTCGGCGTCATCGAGAATATGAGCTATTTCATTGCGCCGGATACGGGTGCGCGCTACGATATTTTCGGCCATGGCGGCGCCAAGGCGGAAGCGGAAAGGATCGGCGTGCCGTTCCTCGGCGAAGTGCCGCTCACCATCTCTATCCGCGAAATGTCGGATGCCGGAACCCCGGTCGTGGTTGCCGAGCCGGATGGCCCGCAGGCCGCGATCTACCGTGACATCGCGGAAAAAGTCTGGGTGCGGATGGGTGCGGACGAGAGAAAAGCCGCACCGAAGATCGTTTTCGAATAGTGCGGTTTCCCGCCGGCGCAAATGGATATGCGCCGGCGCGCTTCGAATAATCCTTTTAAAACAGAAGATTAATCGTCAGTATCGGGCATGTTTTCGGGATTTGAACTCCAGAGATGCTTCGCCTGCAATGCTGTCGCGAAAAAATATTGCTTGATTGCGTCTCGCTTTGGGCGCATACGCCTGCGCCGTTTGGCTCTTGGTCCATCGGGCTGGCGGGATATGATGTCCTGCATGTTCCGGAGTACCCTGAAGTGTCGTCCAGAGGTTTGCCGACCTTGAACAGGATATGTTAAGCAGCATTGCGGCTGATGCCTGCAATGTGGAGCGGAGAAACGGATTGATAAAAGCCTATCGCGCCAATTGCGAGGCGATCAGCCTGTCGGCAACCGACGGCTCCGAACAGATTCCCGACGACATCGTCTGGATCGATCTCGTCAATCCGGACAGGGCGGAAGAGCAGCATGTGGAAAAGCTGCTGGGTCTTGATCTGCCCACCCGCGAGGATTTGAAGGATATCGAACCCTCCAGCCGCCTTTATATGGAAGACGGCAATGTCTTCATGACGGCCTCTCTGGTGTGGAAGGCGGATTCGGACGATCCACGCCTCACCGATGTCGCCTTCATTCTCGCCGGCAAGCGCCTGGTGACGATCCGTTATGCCGAGCCGAAATCATTCCACCTCTTCATCGCCGCCATTACCCGCGTGCCGCACGAGATGCGCAGCGGCACGGCGCTTTTGCTGAAGCTGCTGGAAACCATCGTCGACCGGACCGCGGAAATTCTCGAAAATTCGGTCACCGGCATAGACAATCTCGCCGCCGACATTCTCGGCAGCCAGGCGCGCAGCAAGCGCAAGGCGCCGCGTTATCTTGAAGACCGTCTGACCAACATCGCCGCCTATCACCGGCTGATCTCGAAGGTCCGCGTCAGCCTCGCATCGCTGGCACGGTTGCAGACCTACCTCTCCACCAGCGATCAGGCGCGAGAGGACAAGGGAGCGAGGGAACAGGGCAAGTCGGTCGGGCGCGATATTCAGTCGCTGAACGAACATGCCTCCTTCGTTTCCGGCAATCTGACCTTCCTGCTCGACGCCTCGCTCGGCATCATCAATATCGAGCAGAACGGCATCATCAAGATTTTCTCGATCGCTTCGGTGGTCTTTTTGCCGCCCACGCTGGTGGCTTCGATTTACGGAATGAACTTTCAGCTCATGCCGGAGTTGAACTGGACATTTGGTTATCCAATTGCGCTGATCGTCATGCTGATGTCCGCAATCATCCCGTTTCTCTTTTTTCGTTGGAAGGGCTGGCTCTAAGGAGCCAGGATCATCATGTCTCAAATCGTCGACAAGGACGTTGCCGAGAAACCGGATGCCGATGACTCGCACAAAAACAAGGGGCTTTACGCGGCCATCCTTGGTTCAATCGGCGTCGTTTATGGCGATATCGGCACCAGCCCGCTTTATGCCTTCCGCGAAGCCCTGCGGCCGATCGCCTATGATGGCGTGACGCGGGAGGAGGTCGTTGGCCTCACATCCCTGATGCTCTGGTCGCTGACAATCATCGTGACCTTCAAATACATCACGCTTCTGCTGCGTGCGGACAATGACGGCGAGGGCGGAACGCTGTCGCTGCTGGCTCTGCTGATGAAGACGGCGGGCACGCATCGCGGCGTTCTCATCGTGCTCGGTCTCATCGGCGCCGCCCTGTTCCTCGGTGACGCGATGATCACGCCGGCACTGTCAGTGCTTTCGGCGGTGGAAGGTCTAAAACTCGTCACGCCCGCCATGGACGATTTCATCATTCCGATATCCGTCTGCATTCTCATCGGCCTCTTCGCCATCCAGTCGCATGGCACGGGCACGGTGGCGAAATTCTTCGGCCCGATCACGGCGGTCTGGTTCATCGTGATGGGCGTGGCCGGCCTTATCCATATCGCAGACGATTTCGGCATTCTTTTTGCCTTCAATCCCTGGCATGCGGTGGAGTTTCTGGCCAATGAAGGCTTTTACGGCATCGTCGTGCTCGGCGCGGTCTTCCTGACGATCACCGGCGCCGAAGCGCTTTATGCCGATCTTGGCCATTTCGGCCGCCGTCCCATCCAGTGGGCATGGTTCTGTCTGGTTTTCCCGGCTTTGACGTTGAACTATCTCGGTCAGGGCGCGCTGGTGCTGAAAGACCCGGCGGCCATGTCCAATCCGTTCTACCTGATGTTCCCGCAATGGGCGATCCTGCCGGCCGTCATTCTGGCTACCGCCGCCACCATCATCGCCAGCCAGGCGGTGATAACAGGCGCGTTTTCGCTGGTGCGTCAGGCGATCCACCTTGGCTACCTGCCGCGCATGGAAATCCTCTTCACCTCGGAAACCAATACCGGGCAGATCTATCTGCCGGCGGTCAACACCATCCTCCTGTTCGGCGTCGTGGCACTGGTGCTCACCTTCAAGAGTTCGGATGCGCTGGCCACCGCCTACGGTATTTCGGTTACCGGCGCGATGGTTGTCACCAGCCTGATGTTCTTCGAATTCGTGCGTAAACGCTGGCAATGGTCCGTCTGGCTGGCGCTTGCCGTGCTGGCCCCGCTGCTGCTGCTGGAACTGATCTTCCTTGGCGCGAACCTGCTCAAGATCCATGACGGCGGTTATGTGCCGGTGCTGCTGGCGATCGCTTTCACCGTCATCATGACCACCTGGCAGCGCGGCTCGAGAATCCTTTTCGCAAAGACCCGCCGCGGCGATGTGCCGTTGAAGGCCTTCGTCGCTTCGGTGGAAAAGGAAAGCGCCCATGCGCCGGTACGTGTGCCGGGCACCGCGATCTTCCTTACCGGCGATCCGGAGGCCGCCCCGGCGGCATTGCTGCACAACCTCAAGCATAACCATGTCCTGCACGATAAGAACGTCATCCTGACGATCCGCACCGAGGACCAGCCGCGCGTTCACCCCGAAGATCGTTATACGCTGACGAAGCTGAGCGAACGTTTTGCCGTGGTCGAACTGCATTTCGGCTTTATGGAAACCCAGAACGTCACCCAGGCGCTGGGTTATCTGAGGCGCACCGGCTACAAGTTCGACATCATGTCGACCTCTTTCTATCTCGGCCGCCGCAAGCTGGTGCCGGATCCGAAATCGGGCATGCCGGGCTGGCAGAACCGTCTGTTCATCGCGCTTGCCGAAACCGCCGCCGACCCGTCGGACTATTTCCGCCTTCCGGCCAACCGCGTGGTGGAACTGGGTTCGCACGTCGTCGTCTGATAGAGCCTTCCGGCGGCGCGGATTCCTGTTTTCTCCGTCATACCGGCCTGGAGCCGGTATCCAGCCAGCCCAAGTCCTTGGGCTGAAAAGACCTCTCGCCGCGCCGACGCGCGTGGGCTAGATTCCGGCTCTAGGCCGGAATGACGGAAGAGGGATACGCTGTATGGCCGGCACATGGAAACCCGATGCAACGCGCCGCGCATTAGAATATCATCACACATTAACGTGAAGCCGCATCCGCGCCCGGCGTTAACCATCCATCAAGGTTAATAAGAGATTCTCGGACACCTGTAGAAAATTTGGTTGTCGGTGTTCGGAGTGCTGGTTTTGCGTTCGAAAAGTGTAATGCGTCGTCGGTCCGCCGTGTCCCGTGAGGGGTGGGTGTCAAAATGGACCTCGCCCGTCGTCTTCGGCCTTGCCGCCTGGCTCGTCTTTCCTTCTCTTGCCGCCCGTGCGGATCTGGCCTCGCTTCTAGCGGGACTGGACAATGGCGGCGAGCAATGGCGCATGGTGCTGACCGCCTCTCCGGCGGGCTCGGTGCACAATGCCGCGCTCACCTTCAACGATGCGGCGGGAGAGGCGGCGTTGCATGGCAGCGGAATGACCCTGCCCAATGGCAGCAAGGTCGCCTTCGTCACCAACAAGAAGGGCGAGGCAACGACACCGGATAGCGAACGCGTCAACCGCGCCGCCAAGAAAGGCCGCATCGTCGCAACCGAAATCATGCAGCCGCCGAAGGCCTTCACCGCCGGCTCCGTGCTGCAGCGGACCTCGATGCTGGATATCGAGCCGCTGAAGCGCAAGGACCGCACGGCTTTCGTCAAGCCGAAACGCGGCAAGGACGTCGAGCTTGCCTCCTTCTATTTCCGCCGCGATGAAAAGAAGGCGGACAAGAGCGTCTCGCCGATGCTGGCGGAACTCGTCACCAACCGTACCCCGGATATTCTCGCCACGGCTTACGCGCCGGCCGCACCGGATTTCGCCCGCGAATCGCCTTTCGACGCCATTCTCAAAAAGCCGGAGGCTGGCCGTTTCGTGCCGCAGATCAGCGCGGACGATCATGCATGGGCGGCGACCCCGCTGCCGGCCGAGGTATTTTCCGCTGCCGAACAGCAATGCCTCGCATCCGGCATCTATTTCGAGGCGCGCGGAGAATCGGTCAAGGGCCAGGCGGCAGTGGCGCAGGTCATCCTTAACCGCGTGCGCAACCCCACCTATCCGAAAACCATCTGCGGCGTGGTCTATCAGAATAAGGACTGGCGTAACCGCTGCCAGTTTTCCTTCGCTTGCGACAATATCAAGGACCGGGTGAACTCCGAGCGCCACTGGAAGATGGCGCGCGAAGTCGCCATGGCCACCACCGCCGGCAAGATTTGGCTGAAGGAAGTCGGTTCGGCGACTCACTATCATGCCGTCTATGTGCGTCCCGCCTGGGGAAAATCCATGAAGAAGGTCGGCAGGATCGGCCTGCACGTCTTTTACCGCACCTATGGTGGCGGCTGGAGCTGATACCACCGCCAATTTGTCGCATTTTGCGTGTCAAAAATGCCGATTCCCTCGCGAAACATCGCCGCCAAACCGTGATTTGGCATTAAGTCGTTGTTATAAAATGATAAATTTGTGTTGAAACAAGCTGCGCCAGTGCCTTGACTAGCGAAGCCCCTAAAACTATGTTGCGCGCGACTTCAGAGCGGGCTGGAACAGGCTTAATCCGTCACCGTTTACAACTCCAAAGGGTTCTGGCATGGCTGGAACGGAGAAAATGGGTGGGATTTTGAGATGACTGGCAACCGTGACGATAGTCTGGACGAGCGTCGCAGACGCCTTGCTGATGAGTTGGCAAAGGTGAAGGCGGAGGATGAGGCGGAAGTGAGGGCGGAGACCAACGCTGCAGAAAACCGGAAAGGTTTTGCGATGGCGGTCAAGCTCTCATCGGAGTTCATTTCGGCCATCGTGGTCGGCGCTATGCTGGGTTATCTTCTGGATTATTTTGTCGGCACGACGCCGTGGGGGATGATCGTTCTTCTTCTTCTCGGTTTCTGCGCAGGCGTATTGAATGTGTTGCGCTCGACGGGCGCGGTGGCAAAGCCGCCGCTGCTGGAGAAGGCGGACAGACAGGACGAGGGTGGAAAAGGCGGCGTTTAAGCTGTTTTTTCTTGCAGTTGAGATGCCGCCAAGCGCGGCGACAGGTAAAGAGGGCAGCCGGTGGCAAACGATCCGACCCATCAGTTCTTGGTGCAGCCGATCATTCCGATCGAAATTGGCGGCGTCGATTTTTCCTTCACCAATGCGTCGCTATTCATGGTTGCGACCGTGGCTGCCGCATCCGGTTTCCTTTATTTCGCAACGTCGAGCCGCGGTCTGATCCCGACCCGCATGCAGTCCGTTGCCGAAATGTCCTATGAGTTCATCGCCTCCATGCTGCGCGAAGGCGCCGGCAAGAAGGGCATGGTGTTCTTCCCATTCGTTTTCTCGCTGTTCATGTTCGTGCTGACGGCAAACCTTCTCGGCATGTTCCCGTATTTCTTCACCGTCACCAGCCAGATCATCGTCACCTTCGCGCTTGCCTGCCTCGTCATCGGCACAGTCATCGTCTACGGTTTTTACAAGCACGGCCTGCACTTCTTCGGTATCTTCGCCCCCTCGGGCGTGCCAAAGGCGCTTTTGCCGCTTGTTGCGTCAATTGAAATGATCTCGTTCCTGTCGCGCCCGATCAGCCTTTCGGTTCGTCTTTTCGCGAACATGCTGGCCGGCCACATCACGCTCAAGGTTTTCGCAGGCTTCGTCGCCTCCATGGGTGCGCTCGGCGCGCTCGGCGTCGGCGGCGCTGTCCTGCCTCTCATCATGACGGTCGCAATGACCGCTCTCGAATTTCTCGTTGCCTTCCTGCAGGCTTATGTGTTCGCGGTACTGACTTGCATGTACCTGAACGATGCCGTGCACGGTGGTCACTGAGAAGTAAAGTCGCTGGCCCCGGCAACGGGCGCCAAAAAACAGCCGCAACAACCTATATCTCAAGGAGTCTCACATGGAAGCGGAAGCAGCAAAGTACATCGGCGCAGGTCTCGCATGCCTCGGCATGGCTGGTACGTCCCTCGCACTCGGCCGTATCTTCGGTGATTACCTCTCCGGCGCACTGCGCAACCCCTCTGCTGCCGACAGCCAGTTCGGCCGTCTGGTATTCGGCTTCGCCGTTACGGAAGCTCTGGGCATCTTCTCGCTGCTCGTAGCTCTCCTTCTCCTGTTCGCTGTCTGATAACGGCATCAGGTATGGATCACGGCCCGCAAATGGCGTGCCGTGATCCTTCGCATTTGCAGTCCCCCTGGAGGTGAGCATGTTCGTGACCGAGGCTTATGCCCAGTCAGCACCGACCGTAGGTGAAACGCATACGGAAACTCCGGCCGTTGGCCAGCCGCAACCGGAAGCCACGCACACGGAAACCGGTGTAGCGCACGGCGCCGAACACGGTGCTTCCGGCGTTTTCCCGCCGTTCGACCAGTCTACTTATGCATCGCAGGTCCTGTGGCTGGCGATCACGTTCGGCCTTTTCTACCTGCTCATGCAGAAGGTCATCGTTCCGCGCGTCGGCGGCATTCTCGAAAACCGTCACGGACGCATCGCACAGGATCTCGACGAAGCGGCACGGCTGAAAGCCGAAGCCGACGCAGCCGTCGAAACCTATGAAAAAGAACTCGCGGCAGCCCGCGCCAAGGCAAGCTCGATCGGCGCCGCGGCTCGTGACGCCGCCAAGGTGAAGGCCGATGCCGACCGCGCCGCGATCGAAGCCGGTCTTGCCGAAAAGCTCGCCGCTGCCGAAAAGCGCATTGCGGGCATCAAGGAACAGGCGTTTGCCGATGTCGGCGCTATCGCCGAGGAAACCGCGACCGCGATCGTCGACCAGCTGGTTGGCGCCAAGGTCAAGGACACGGACGTCAAGGCAGCCATCGCCGCCGCTTCGAACGTGAAGGGAGCCTGATATGGCATTTGATGCATCGTTTTTCGCTCTCGTCGGCCTCGTCCTTTTCTTCGTCCTGATCGCCTATCTCAAGGTTCCGGGCATGCTCTCCAAGTCTCTGGACGAGCGCGCCCAGAACATCCAGGACGAGCTGGCCGAAGCCAAGCGTCTGCGTGAAGAGGCCCAGCACCTGCTGGCCGAATATCAGCGCAAGCGCAAGGAAGCTGAAACGGAAGCAGCCGGCATCGTTGCCGCCGCCGAACGCGAAGCCGCAGCGCTCACCGAAGAAGCCAAGCAGAAGACGGAAGAATTCGTCGCCCGCCGCACGGCCCTTTCGGAACAGAAGATCAAGCAGGCCGAAGAAGACGCCATCGGCGCCGTCCGCGCCGCCGCCGTCGACATCGCCATCGCCGCTTCCGAGAAGCTGCTGGCGGAAAAGACCACGGCTGCCGCAAAGGCCAAGCTTTTCACCGCCACGATCGGCGAAGTGAAGTCGAAGCTGAACTGATACTTTACATCCGGCCTTCTGTGGTCTTGTAATCTGAAACCCCTCCAGTTCGCTGTGAGGGGTTTTTGCTTTCTGCCTGTAAGGCGGCTTCGCCTTTGAACGAGCGTCGTATGGCTCTCTTCCAGTTTAGACAAGTATCTCTCCACCGCCGATAACGGTTGCAACATATTGAGGTTCAGCGATAGCTTCTCCCGAAGATTGATATGTCGGGCGGCAGAAGCGTTTGATTGAATTGCAAAAGATCGGCTTGTATCGGCGCTGGATTAAAAGGGAGAAACCTTATGAAGATCAACGACGTAATCAAAGCCGATATGGAAAACTCGGTACTCTGCTGGCTTGCTACCGTCGATGATGATGGCACTCCCAGTGTGACACCGAAGGAGATATTCACCAGCCACGGCGAAGAACATATTGTCATCGCCGACATTGCTTCGTCGCACAGCGTCCGCAACGCGATAGCCCGCCCGAAAGTCTGCGTCAGCTTTATTGATGTATTTCGGCAGAAGGGATTCAAGCTCACCGGTAATGCCAGAATATTGGCACCCAGCGACGCAGATTTTCAGGCGTTTGGTGTCGACCTCCTGCGTATGGCGGGTACGGATTTTCCGATACGGAATATTATTGCGGTCAAGGTCGAAAGCGTGTCCCGCATATGGGCACCGAGCTACAAGCTGTTTCCCGAACGCAGCGAGAACGAGAGAATGCAGAGCGCTTATGAGACCTACGGTGTTCAGCCTGTCTAGACAAAGGATAAAGCTTTTCGAGGGCATATAAAGTCATCTCAATGCCTCTTGGCAGGGTGTTTCACATCACCTGCGGAACGTCACGTCCTGTCGTCAGGAGCGGAAATGGACCATGTATGGAAAAAGGTGTTCTAAGGTTCTTTTTTGACTATGGAGCGGGCGGATGCCTATGGGCGGGAGATGCCGCCACACTTTATAGACTTGGCGTTGGTCCTGTCGATGCGACGTTGTTTGATCTCAAAGGGCGAATAAGCAAGCCTCCCTGCCTGGCCCTTTCTCAAATGGTTCGGAGTTTGCGGGATCAACTCGATTCTGAGCATTCATGCTATCTGAATCCACTATATCAGCCCGATCCAAGCCTCTGGAGCCAAAGTTTATGTGACCGCTTCAACACAGATGTCGAAAGGTTGCTTTTACTTTTGCGTCAGGAAATTGGCGATAACTTCCATATCGTTGATGAGCAAACACGTTATGTCGAAGATGCCGATCTCAACGAGTATCTTGCGAAGAATCCGAGCCTTTCCAAGATGAACGAAGTGGTGATCCCTACTGTCCTATAGATGACAATTGAAATGATAGAGGCCGTTTCACTTTCCTCGTCTGCACTATTCGGGGCACATGAGTGGATAGCTGAAACTGAAAGAAAGGCGGTCGCCACTCAATCCCGCTTTAGCGGCCGAAAACTCATCCTGTGTAGCGAGCAAGGCCCGTGGCTTTCGATGGCGCGCAGATGGGCTGGCGTGCCGTAACCGGCATGGCCTTCGAAGCCGTAGGAGGTGTGCACCACGCCGGCGCGTTCCATCATCCGGTCGCGGGTCACCTTGGCGATGATCGAGGCGGCGGCGATGGAGAGGGAGCGGGAATCGCCCTTGATGACGGCCTTGGCTTCGCAGGTGATACCCGGTGGCCTGTCGCGGCCGTCGGCCAGCACAAGGGCGGGGGAAATCTCGAGACCGAGCACGGCGCGGCGCATGGCGTCGAGGCTGGCGCGGAGAATGTTCATGCTGTCGATCAGACCGGGGCCGGAGGAGGCGACGGACACGATCGAGGTTTCCATGATCTGGACGAACAGGCTTTCCCGCTTCTGTCTGCTCAACTTCTTGGAATCGTCCATACCCTTGGGAATATTATCCGGATCGAGAATGACGGCTGCCGCAACTACCGGGCCGGCGAGCGGCCCCCGGCCTGCCTCATCCGTGCCGGCCACGGGCCAGAGGCCCTTCTTTTTGGCTTCCAGTTCGAACGAGAAGTCCGGGCCGGTATCGGCAAGGTCGAAAAGAGCAGGAGAATCGGGTGTGGCGGTGCGTTTCATGCGGCGAAACTCGCATACACACCCGATCTCCTGCAAGCCCCCGGAGGCGGGCGATGACAGGCGCGGTGAGCCGGGGTCAAGGGGCGTGGCTCACCGTGCCCCTGAGGTCATCATGACCTTTGATCCTCCAACGGGGCGGCGGAGGAAAAATGATCGCACGCGAGGCGGCGGTTCCGGGGGCAATGTCCGGCGGGCCAGGGAAAACCCGCCGGGCATTTCGTCAGGAGCATGGCCGGTCAAAACGAAGGACCGGCGCTCCTCATAATCTTCTTCCTGATCGGCACGTCGGCAAGGCGGCCGTGATCAACAGCGGCGCTTTCAGCGCCGGTTTTTCAAAGCAGCGACAATTGCACCCCGGCACCGCCCGGCGGCACGAAAAGATCGTCGCGCAGATGAATGCCTCGGCGGATGAGACCGAGCCTTTTTGTCGCCATTTCGAAACGCCGGCCGATCTGCCAGGCATAGGGACCGGCGCCCTTCATGCGCTTGCCGAATTCCGCGTCGTAATCCTTGCCGTCACGCATGGAGCGCACCAGCGACATGACATGGCGATAACGGTCCGGATAATTGCGCAACAGCCAGTCGCGAAAGAGCGGGCTCACTTCCAGCGGCAGGCGCAGCAGCACATAGGAAGCCTCGGTCGCGCCCGCAGCTTTGCCGGCCTCGAGAATGCGTTCGATCTCATGATCGTTGAGGGCCGGAATGACGGGCGCCATCATCACGGCGACCGGAATGCCGGCCTCCGTCAGTGCCTTCACCGCCTCCAGCCGTTTCTCCGGTGTGGCGGCGCGCGGCTCCATGTTGCGCGCGAGCTTACGGTCCAGCGTTGTTACGGAAATACCAACCTTGGCGAGGCCCTTCTTGGCCATCGGGGCCAGAATATCGATATCCCGCCTGATCAGCGCCGATTTGGTGACGATGGCGACGGGGTGATCGGCCTTGGCCAGCACTTCCAGTATTTGCCGCATGATGCGCCATTCGCGCTCGATCGGCTGATAAGGGTCGGTATTGGTGCCTATGGCGATCACCCGCGGCTTGTAGCCCGGTTTCGCCAGTTCCCGTTCCAGAAGCTTTGCCGCATCCGGCTTGGTGAAGAGCTTCGATTCGAAATCCAGCCCTGCCGAAAGCCCCATATAGCTATGGGTAGGCCTTGCGAAACAATAGATGCAGCCATGTTCGCAGCCGCGATAGGGATTGATGGAACGGTCGAATGGGATATCGGGGGATTCGTTGCGGGTGATGATGCTGCGCGGCTTTTCCACCTGCACTTCGGTGCGGAATTCCGGCATATCCTCGAGCGTCTGCCAGCCATCGTCGAAAACCTCGCGCTGCAAGGCCTCGAAGCGCCCGTCCGGGTTCAACCCCGCGCCCCGGCCGCGACGACGGTCGATCTCGATGCGCAGGCGGGATGCATCGGCGAGCGCATTGGCAATATCAGGCATATGGCTCGGCTGGAAGGCAGCCTGCCCGTCAAGCGTATGGTTTCTCATCTGGATGCTCCCAGAGCGCTGCACGCCATCAAGGCACGCTCAACGCCCTAAACCGTTTCCATCCGGAGAGGCGTTTACTCGCCGTCCGAATGATTAAATTCCTACATCATGAATGAGAACAATACAAGAACAAAATTATGAAAACGTGACGCATCTACAGCCTGCGGTGAAGATATAGGGTGCGGGCTGGCACCGGAAGGCCGGGCAATCTGCGGTGCGGATTGCGGCCTTCCTTACCGCAATGAGTGCAGTGGCAATTTATTGTGCGATGCGTTAGAGCTATGCCTATGTTGACAGTTATAATGGAATGCCGGGATCAGGAACCGGAACTGGCGCACACGCTGTCTGCGCTTGTCACCGGGGCCGTCGAAGGGCTTGTGAGCGATGTGGTGATCCTCGATCACGGTTCGCGCGATGGGTCGTCGCGCGTGGCCGATGCCGCCGGCTGCCGTTTTTATGGGCAGTGGGACATTCAGGAGATCCTGCATTCCGCGCGTGGTGGCTGGCTGCTGCTGATCGAGCCCGGTGCACGCCCGCAGGCGGGCTGGATCGACGAAATTCTGGAATATGTGGCGATCTGCGCCCTGCCTGCGCGCTTTTCGCCGTCGCGTTATCACCGGCGGAATGTTTTCAGCCGTGTGCTGCGCCGCGCGCCGCCGCTGGAACACGGATATCTCCTGCCCAAGACACATGCGCTTTCGATCGCCAAATCGGGCATGAGCCTGACGCAGCTGGTTGGCGGGCAGAAACCGCGCCGGCTGAATGCGGAGATGGTGCCTGCCTGGGCGCTGAGGGCCTTGGTCTGACGTCAGGAGACTGTCTTACCCCACCAGAACCTTGCCGGGGTTCATGATGCCCGCGGGGTCGAAGGCGTGCTTGATGCGATGCATCAGCTCCATTTCGATGCCGGGCCGGATAGCGGCGAGTTCGTCGCGCTTCAGCTGACCAATGCCATGTTCGGCCGAAATCGAGCCGCCGAGCGACAGCACGATGCCGTGCACGATCTCGTTCATGTCCCGCCAGCGGTCCAGGAATTCGGCCTTGTCGGCACCGACCGGCTGGGAGATGTTGTAGTGGATATTGCCATCGCCGAGATGGCCGAAGGCGCAGATGCGGGCGCCGGGAATTGCGGCGAGCACGGCCTTTTCCGCCGTGGCCATGAATTCCGGTATTTTCGACACCGGAACGGAAACGTCGTGCTTGATCGATCCGCCCTCGGGCTTCTGCGCGTCCGACATGCTTTCGCGCATGTGCCAGAGCGCCTGACGCTGGGCTTCCGATGAGGCGATCACCGCATCCTCGACCAGCCCGGCCTCAAAACCGCGCTCCAGCAGCGATTGCATCATCGTGTCCGCCGTCTCGGCCGAATCGGAGGTGGAGATATCGATGAGGGCGTACCAGTCATGCGGCTGGCCCAGAGGGTCGCGCACGCCGGGAATGTGCCTGGCGGTGAATTCGACGCCGATTCGTGGCATGAGTTCGAAGCCGGTCAGCGCCGTGCCGCAGAGGTTGGAGGCCATTTCGAACAGTTTCAGCGCATCCTCGGTGGAGGCAAGCCCGGCAAAGGCCACCTGATGGCCAAGCGGCTTGGGAAAAAGCTTCAGCACCGCGCCGGTGATGACACCCAGCGTGCCCTCGGAGCCGATGAAGAGATCGCGCAGATCGTAACCCGTATTGTCCTTCTTCAGCCGTCGCAGCCCGTTCCAGATTTCCCCCGTTGGCAGCACCACCTCGAGCCCGAGGCAGAGCTGACGCATATTGCCATAGGCAAGCACCGCCGTGCCGCCGGCATTGGTGGCGAGATTGCCGCCGATGCGGCAGGACCCTTGAGAACCGAGCGATAGCGGGAACATGCGCTCCACGGAATCGGCCGCCTTGTGTATATCGTCGAGAATGCAGCCGGCATCGGCGACGATGGTGTTGGCAACGGGGTCGATGTCGCGGATGCGGTTCATGCGCTCCAGCGACAGGATGATGTCGGTGCCATCAGCACGCGGCGTCTGGCCGCCCACGAGGCCGGTATTGCCGGTTTGCGGCACGATGGGTGTGCCGGTCTCGCTGGCGAGCTTCAGGATGGCCGCAACCTCCTCAACGGAACCGGGCTTGAGGAGCAGGGGTGAGGCACCGCGATAAAGTCCGCGATTCTCCACCAGGCGCGGCGCCATTTCCGCCGGGTCGCGCACCGCATTTTTTTCGCCGACAATGGCGGTGAAGCGGTCGAGGATATCGGAGTAGGGGATGGCGGTGGTCGTCATGGGCGGCGTCTCGCTGTCTTTTGAAACTTGGGCGAAAGGGTTGGGTGCCGTCAGCCTCGCGGCGCGGCGGCGCGGGAAAGGCGGTCGTTGATCGCCTCTCCGAGGCCATGGGTGGGAATGGCGGTGATGGCGATGGTGGCCGCGCCGCTCGCATCGGCGGCTTTCAGATAATCGAAGAGGTTGGCGGCGGCCTCGGCAAGATCGCCGGAAGGGCTGAGGTCGAGAATGGTGCGCGCGGACTCTTCGCCGGAAACCGCAATGCCGCCGAAGCGGATCAGCGCTTCATCAGGCAGAACCGATGTGGCGCCGAGGCGGACGGTGGCGCCCGGCGCATAATGCGAGGCCAGCATTCCGGGCGCCTCGATGGCGGCGGACGCTTTTTTCGGTCGCTCGAGCCTGACGCCGGCCACTCGCTCGATCTCTTCGGTGACGATGCCGCCAGGGCGAAGCAGCCGCACCCGGCCATCCTGATCCACCTTGACGATGGTGGATTCGACACCGACGGCGGCAGCGCCGCCATCGAGAATGAGATTGATCTTCTGCCCGAGATCGGCTTCCACATGGGCAGCACTCGTCGGGCTGATCTTGCCGGAACTATTGGCGCTGGGGGCGGCCAGCGGTCTGCCGAACCGGCGGATCAGGTCGCCGGCGAAACCCTGCGGCACGCGAATGCCGACCGTATCGAGCCCGGCCGTCGCCAGCGAATGAATGTCGCTTTCCGCTTTCATCGGCAGAACCAGTGTCAGCGGACCGGGCCAGAAGGCCTCTGCGAGTTTCCGCGATATCGGGTCGAAAACCGCGTAATGCTCGGCCATGGCGGTATCGGCCATGTGGCAGATCAGCGGGTTGAACTGCGGCCGACCCTTGGTCTCGTAAATGCGGGTGATGGCCGCCGGACTGGTAGCGTCGGCGGCAAGGCCATAGACGGTTTCCGTCGGCAGCGCGATGGGCCTGCCGTCCGCAAGCTCCGTAACGGATGCCTGCAGGGCTGTTTCCCGCTCGTTTTCGATGTTGATATGACGCGCCATGATGCTGCCTTTCAGGGCGGTCAATAGCGTATTTCGGGCCGGGATGGAAAGTGCTGTCGCGTTTTATATCGCTTTGATGATCTTGCGCATCTCCTGCGAACGCGCGCCGAGCATCAGCACGTTTTTCAGCGCCACGCGCGGATCATGCGTCTGGAACAGCAGTCCGCCGCGATGGAAGGAGGTGTCGATGGCGATCTCCCGATCGGGAAGCGCATTGATGGCGACGGCGAAATACATGCGTGAGTAGCGCGCATCGATATTTTCGAAGAAATTTTCGGCCCCGCTCAGCTCGGCGAAGAAATTCGCGAAATAAAAGGACCAGAGCACATGACGCTCGGCATCGAAGCTGGTTTTCGCCGCCGTGACATGGCAATAGCCGAGATGCGGCCGGTCATTGAGCAGATGGTGAAAAACCATCTTCGGGAAACGGATGGACTGGTGAAAGGTGTTGAGACGGCTATGGGTGGCGTCGGCGGCGGCTTCCAGCTTCCGCCCGGTCAGCGCAGCTACATCGTCATGGCTGTAATAGACGCGTTCCCTGGGTAGCCAGTGTTCTTCATAACGGCTGATACGACCCGTGCGCAGGAAGTCGGAATGCGCGGTCTTCGATCGTATCGGCGTGACCGAATGCCTTGCCGCATCGAAATAGCGTATGCGTGTCGCCTTCTCCACCAGGAGCGCCCCCGTTGCTGTCGTTGCTGCAATATAGTTTAGGGCGCATTAACACTCCGTTGCGCCGCGCCTCCCGTTTTTTTATGGGTGGAGAGGAGAGCGGGCGTGATCATGCGTCATATTGCGACGTCGTTTCCGGCGCTGAATAGCCGTCGGATTTCCCAGCGGAATGGGCAGCGAGGCCGAATTGCGCATGTCGCAATTTGTCGCCAATGCGGAAGCCGATGTCGCTGTTTGTGCTGCCGCAAATGACCGCCGGTGTTTAGATGAGGGCATGCTTCCGCAACCCCGCAAATGGTGCCGGGCAGGGCGGTTTGATCGAGGATTTGGCCATGGAATTGCGTGACACCGTATTGCGCCAGCTGAAAAACCGCCGCGAAGGCTTCAGCCTGGAACAGCCTTTCTACACGGACCCGGATTATTTCAAGCTGGATATGGAAAACATCTGGTACCGCGACTGGCTGTTCGTCGGCCATGATTGCGAGGTGCCCAAGTCCGGCAACTACATGACCGTTCAGGTCGGCGCATACTCGGTCGTCATCGTTCGCGGACGCGACGGGCAGATCCGCGCCCTGCAAAATTCCTGCCGCCATCGCGGTTCGCGCGTCTGCAGCGCGCAGAAGGGTCAGGCCGCCCGTCTCGTCTGTCCCTATCACCAGTGGACCTATGATCTGGATGGCAAGCTGCTGTTCGCACGCCATATGGGCGAGGAGTTCGACAAGGCGGAATTTGGCCTGAAGCCCGTCGCCTGCGAGACCGTTGCCGGTTACGTCTTCATCTGCCTTGCCGACCAGCCCGCCGATTTCGCGCCGATGCGCGCCGAGGTCGAAAGCTACATGGCCCCGCACCGCATCTGGGAAGCCAAGGTCGCGCATGAAAGCACCATCATCGAAAAGGGCAACTGGAAGCTCGTCTGGGAAAACAACCGCGAGTGCTACCATTGCGCCGCCAACCACCCCGAACTCTGCCGCACCTACCCTGAAAACCCGAGCGTGACGGGAACGGATGGCGGCGCGAGCGACCCCGAAATCGGCGGCCACTGGGCGCGCTGCGAGGCGGCCGGCCTGCCGAGCCGCTTCAAGATCGATCCGAAGGGCCAGTTCCGTGTTGCCCGCATGCCGCTGATCGGCGAGGCGGAAAGCTACACCATGTCCGGTAAACCCGCCGTGCGCCGGCCGCTGTCGCAGGATGTCAGCATCAGCCATATCGGCGCGCTGCTTCTGTTTCATTATCCGACGACCTGGAACCACTTCCTCGGCGACCACACCATCTCCTTCCGGGTGCTGCCGCTCAACGCCAACGAGACCATGGTCACCACCAAATGGCTGGTGCACAAGGACGCGGTCGAAGGCGTGGATTACGATCTCGAAGACCTCACCCACGTCTGGAACGAGACCAACGATCAGGACCGCCGTATCGTCGAGGAAAACGCTTTCGGTATCCGTTCGCCGGCCTACCAGCCCGGCCCCTATTCCCCGGAGGACGAGGGCGGCGTGATGCAGTTCGTCAACTGGTATTCCAAATTCATGGTCGACCGGCTCTCCGGCGACAAGGCCCGGCTTTCGGCTGTAGCGTGATGCGAAGATGAATATGGTTGTGACCTACAAGCACATAGACGAGATGAAGCCGTGGAGCGACAAGCTCCAGCTGCTGGAATGCATTTCAGTGACGCCCGAGACATCGGACGTGATGACGTTTCTGTTCCGCTCCGAGGACCAGAACTGGTTCCGTTATCTGCCGGGCCAGTTCGTCACGCTGGAATTGCCCGTGGGTGCGGAGCCGGTTTACCGTACCTACACATTGTCCTCCAGCCCGTCACGGCCCTATGCGCTGTCGGTCACGGTCAAGGCGCAGGCCACCAGCATCGGCACGCGCTGGATGTTCGATAATCTGAAGCCCGGCATGAAAATCCGGGCGCTCGGACCGCTCGGCGACTTCTCCTACGTCAAGCATCCCGGCGACAAATATCTGTTCATCTCGGCAGGCTCCGGCGTGACGCCGATGATGTCGATGGTGCGCGACATGAGCGACCGCGCGCCGCAGAGCGACATCTCCTTCATCAACTGTTCACGCACGCCCGGCGATATCGTCTTCCGTCACGAGCTGGAATATCTCGCCCGTTTCATGCCGAACCTGTCGCTCGGCTTCATTGTCGAGAAATGCGGTCGTACCGATCTCTGGTCCGGCCTGAGGGGCATGGTCGACAAGGCCAAGATCGCGCTGCTCGCGCATGATTTCATGGATCGCACCGTCTTCTGTTGCGGTCCGGAGCCGTTCATGGCCGCCGTCCGCTCGATGCTCGACGCATCCGGCTTCGATATGAGCCGTTATCATCAGGAAAGCTTTGCGCCGGCCGCCCCGGTCAGTGTGGGTGAAACAGTTCTCACCGGTGCAGACGGCGAAGCATTGTCCATGGTGGGCTTCACCGTTTCTGGAAAAGAACTGCCCTGCCAGCCCGGCCAGACGGTTCTGATGACGGCGCGTGCCGCCGGCGTCCGCATCGGCGCCGCCTGCGAATCCGGCATCTGCGGCACCTGCCGGGTGCTGAAGCTTTCCGGCGAGGTGGAGATGAGCCACAATGGCGGCATTCTCGATGAGGAAATCGAGGAAGGTTATATTCTCGCCTGCTGCTCACGGCCGTTGACCGATGTGAAGGTGGAAGCCTGACGTCGGCATCTCCCAAAACTGTCATCGGTTTTGGGAGACATGCGTAAGCTGATCGCGTTGGCTTTTTGAGAAAGACAAAGCAAGCTGGCTGCGTGTCATCTTTCCTGTCTTTCACCGGATAGTTGTCATGGAACTAAATTTCCCTAAACTCGTTTGCACGTCATCGAATTCTTCTCGGGTGTAGAAACGGGGGCTGACCCTTATCTCCGACAAGAGCGAGTGGGTGAAAAGGCGCGGTCCAACGCGCTGAAGCAAACGGAGGAAGATCATGATGAATTTCCGGACAACGAGTGTCGCCACGGCGATGATCGTGTTCCTCACCAGCTTTACGCCGTCACAGGCGTTCCAGGCCCCTGTTCCGATGCCGAAGCCGGCGGTTTCCACTGACAATGTGGTGCCGGTGCAGTACCGGGAATGGGACCGCAGAGGCGACCGCAGGTACGGGGACCGGATGTATCGTCCGCGCCCGCCGCGTGACGGATATTACAATGGCCACCGGGGTTATCGCGATCGCCGTCCGGGCTACCGTTATCACAACGGCTACTGGTTCCCGCTGGCAGCCTTTGCGGCCGGTGCGATCATCGGCGGCGCCATGCAGCAGCCGCGTCCGGCCTATGGCGGCAGCCATGCCTCCTGGTGTCAGAACCGCTGGCGTTCATATCGCGCTTACGACAACACCTATCAGCCGAACAGCGGTCCGCGCCGCATATGCGTATCGCCTTACAGCCGCTGATAGTGGTTTTCGAAAGCCCGGATTTTGATCCGGGCTTTTGCTTTTGAGCTGCCGGATCGGGTAACCGAAGCGTGAATGGATCGTTAATGCTGGGTTCAGGCGAAAACGCCTAGCCTGCAACCTGGAATGTCCAGCCAGACCGAAAAACTGGCCGAACGAGATGAAAAAAGTGTTATTATTCACGGAGAACGGCCTGTTGACCGTCGTGAATGGAGGAAGTCAGATGAAAAGCTATATCAAGAATATCATGGCTGTCGGTCTTTCTGCGATCGTGGTTGCGGGAGCGATTGTTCCGGCGGAAGCGGCAATGCCATTGCCGACCGCGCCGAAGAGCGTCGAGACCGCAGGCAACGACGCTGGCAATATCGTGAATGTGCAATATTGGCGTGATCGCGATGGTCGCGGCGGCTGGGGCGGCGAACGTCGCGGCTGGTATGGCGGCCATCGCGGTTATCGCGACTACCGCCCGGGCTACCGTCACCATGACGGTTATTGGTTCCCGCTCGCAGCCTTTGCGACGGGTGCGATCATCGGCGGCGCCCTGTCGCAGCCGCGTGAAGTCTACCGTCCGGTCCCGGAATATCGTCCGCGTCCCGTCTATCGCGAATACCGCCCGGTCCGCCGTGGCGGCATGAGCCAGGCGCATGTGAACTGGTGCTATGGCCGCTATCGGTCCTACGATGCTTATAGCAACACGTTCCAGCCTTACCACGGCCCGCGCCAGCCCTGCTATTCGCCTTACAGCTGATTTTAGAATGGCAGGCTGAAATTGACAGAGCCGTCCGGTCACCACCGGGCGGCTTTTTGCTGTTACAATATTCGCGCGCGCTTCAGGACGAACCAGGCGAGCGCCACCGAGATCACGATGAAGATGCTGGCTGCCATGGTGCCGCCGGTGCCGACGGTAAACGGCAGTTCATCCGTATTCATGCCGAAGAAGCCGGTCACCAGCGATGGCGGCAGCAGGAATGCCGTCATCAGCGACAGGATATAAAGGTGCCGGTTGGTTTCCGACGAGAGTTTGGAATCGATTTCTTCATGCAGCAGCCTTGCGCGCTCCTGCAGCGCATAGACGTCGTGATCGACGGCCTCAAGCCGTCCCATCAGGCGCGAAGCGACATCCTCGAAACCGTCAGGCATCTCGTCGTCATCGACGGCCGAAGCGCGCCGCATCAGGGTGAGCACGGTGCGCAAATGCCGGTGCAGGCGAACGACCGTTCGGCGCAGCGGAGCAAGGCGCCGCCGCTCGTCGCGGTTCTCGCTGTCATAGACCATGTCCTCGATGGCGTTGAGTTCCTCCGTCGTCTCCATCACCAGATTGATGAGCGAGCGCTGGAATTCGGCAACGAGACCCTCGAAGACATGCGATGGCGTGAGGTAGCGGTTGGAATTCTTGTCGACCGCCGCCTTCAGCCGGTCCACCGAATGCAGAGGCTGCAGGCGGGTGGTGATGATGAAACGGTCGCTCACCGCAAAATGCAGCCAGCCGAAATCGCGGGTTTCCTTGTCGAACTCGCGCTGGAAATCGACCAGCGTGCCATAGAGCGATTTTTCATCGACCACGATGGAAGGATGCGTCTCATGGGTGGTGAGGCTTGCCCTTGCGGCTGGGTCAAGGCCGACGATCGTTTCGAGGAAGCCGGCAACCCGCTGGTCGGCGAGATTGAGATGCAGCCAATAGAACCCCTCATATCCGGTCATCTCGTCGAAGCCGGCATCGGGCGCCAGCCGGCGGCACGGAGCTTTTCCGGGCTGGAAGTGATAGGCCCAGACGAGGCCGGGAATGGTGGGCGTTATGAGATCCATCTTGGCAGTCCTGACCGGCGGGATGGGAGGAGGGGAGGCGTCCGTCGTTCCGGTGTGGGAGCGGCAGCGGCGAGGCGCATATCAGCGCATGCTGAGCAAATTCATATGACAGTTTTATAACAAGCCTGTCGAAATCGCGGGAATTTTCAAATTGACGTTTACGTAAAAATCATTTAGCCCGAGGGCAGTAGCAAGATGCAAGAGCTTCGGGAGGAGGCAGCATGTATAGCGCGCCGGTGGATGATATCGCCTTTACACTCAAGCATGTAGCGGGTCTTGAAGACGCGCTCTCAAAGGGCGTGCTGGGTGATCTCGGTGAAGATCTGGTGGATGCCATTCTGCAGGAAGCCGGCCGTTTCGCCACGGAACAGGTCGCCCCGCTCGCCGATATTGGTGATCGCCAGGGCGCGAAGCTTGCCGATGGCAAGGTCACGACGCCGGATGGTTGGGCCGATCTTTACCGCCGGTGGGCGGAAGCTGGCTGGAACAGCCTGACGGCGCCTGAGGAATTCGGCGGTCAGAACCTGCCGCATATGCTGAATGTCGCAGCGCTGGAAATGTGGAATTCCGGCTCCATGGCTTTCGCGCTGGCGCCGACGCTCACCATGGGCGCGGTGGAAGCCATCGTTACCCATGGCAGCAATGATCTGAAGCGCATCTATCTGCCGAAACTCGTGTCCGGCGAATGGACCGGCACCATGAACCTCACCGAACCGCACGCAGGTTCGGACCTCGGCGTGCTGAAGACCCGGGCGGAGCGCAATGGGGACGGCACCTATCGCATCTTCGGCCAGAAGATTTTCATCACCTGGGGCGAACATGATGCGGCCGATAATATCATCCACCTCGTTCTCGCCCGTCTGCCGGATGCGCCGGCCGGAACGCGCGGTATCTCGCTGTTCCTCGTGCCGAAATTCCTGCCCGATGAAAACGGCGCACCGGGCAGCCGCAACGACCTGTTTTGCCATTCGCTGGAACACAAGCTCGGCATTCACGGCTCGCCCACCTGCACGATGATCTTCGGTGACGGCAAGTTCGGTGACGAAAAGGGCGCTCTCGGCTGGCTGATCGGCGAGGAGAACAAGGGCCTTGCCTGCATGTTCACCATGATGAACAACGCCCGCCTTGCCGTCGGCATGCAGGGTGTGGCGATCTGCGAGGCTGCGACCCAGAAGGCGATCGAATACGCGAAAGAGCGTACGCAGGGCAAGGCGCCCGGCTGGCAGGGCTCCGGCATGAGCCCGATCATCGAACATCCCGATATCGCCAGAACGCTTCTGACGATGAAGGCACTGACGCAAGGATCACGGGCGATTTCCTTCAGCTGCGCCCATGCCATCGACATGGCGCATGCGACCGAAGACGCCTCCCAGCGCGCTCACTGGCAGGAGCGCGCTGCCCTTCTCACTCCGATTGCCAAGTCCTTCTCCACCGATGCCGGTGTGGATGTCGCCTCCATGGGCATTCAGGTGCATGGCGGCATGGGCTTCATCGAGGAAACCGGCGCGGCACGCTATCTGCGCGATGCCCGTATCGCGCCGATCTACGAAGGCACCAACGGCATTCAGGCCATCGATCTGGTGTTGCGCAAGCTGCCGCTCTCCGAGGGTGCACAGGTGCGCGGTTTCATTGGCGAATTGCGCGAGATCGCCACCCGGACAGCCGCTTCGAACCGCGACGATCTCGGTGAGAGCGCCCGTTATCTCGAAACAAGCCTCGACGATCTGGAAACGACGACCGACTGGCTGCTCTCCCGCATCAAGGCAGGCGAAACCGAAACCGCGCTCGCCGGTGCCACAGCCTATCAGCGCCTCTTCGGTCTGGCGCTCACTGGCGCCTATCTCGCCAAGGGCGCATTGGTCTCCGTCGATGATGGCAGGGGCGGGCATCGCGCAGCACTTTGCCGTTTCACGGCGGAAAACCTGCTGGCAGAAACGGCGGCGCTGAAGGATCGTGTTATCGCTGGCGCGGCAAGCCTTGCCGCCGCCCGCACCCTGTTGGCTTGAGGAGTTTCAGATGTCGGACGATCATATTCTTGTCGAGCCGGTTGGTCATGCGCCGGAGGTTCTGGCCATCCGCTTCAACCGGCCGGAGAAGAAAAACGCCATCACCGATGCCATGTATCTGCGCATGGCCGAAGCCCTGCATGCCGCCAATGCGAACCCCGAAATTCGGGTAGTCGCATTTCTTGGCACGGAAGGCTGCTTTTCCGCTGGCAATGATATGGCCGATTTCCTGGCCTTCGCCATGTCGGGCGGCAAGGGCAAGCTTGCGGCACTTGAGTTTCTGAAAGCGCTGGTCGCCTTCGAAAAGCCTCTGGTTTCAGGAGTGGACGGGCTCGCCATCGGCATCGGCACGACGCTGAACCTGCATTGCGACCTGACGGTCGCCTCCAGCCGCAGCCTGTTCAAGACGCCCTTCGTGGATCTGGCGCTGGTGCCGGAAGCAGCCTCCAGCCTGCTGGTGCCGAAACTCATCGGCCACCAGCGCGCTTTTGCGCTGCTTGCCATGGGCGAGGGTTTTTCGGCCGAACAGGCGATGCAGGCCGGCCTGATCTGGAAGGTTGTCGCGTCAGAACATGTCGAAACCGAAACGCTGGCGCTCGCCATCCGCCTCGCCGCCAAACCGCAGCAGGCGCTGAAGATCGCCCGCGACCTGGTCCGCGGCAACCCGCAGGACATACTTGCCCGCATCGAAGAGGAAGGCCGCCACTTCATCGCGCAGTTGCAGAGTGCGGAAGCCCGTGCCGCCTTCGAGGCATTCATGCGCCGTTAAGCGTTCCGGCAGGAATTCCTTGCTGTTAAGCAACCGGGCAATATGGGTTGGGTTAAATAATGCAACGTCATCGTCCGAAGGCCACCCGCATGCGTCACGCCGTGTTCGCCCTGTCCGTCTTCCTCTGCGCCGCCACTGTTACCGAAGCGGCGGCGATATCACGCCCTCCGGCCGCTTCCACCGGCAATGTCGTTCTGGCGCAATCGGTCATTATCGAAGATGATAGCCAGGACTATAACTCCAGCAACAATCGCGACCGCCAGCGCCGCGCGCGTTTCGTCTGCGTCATTACCCCGCCGGAGAGCGCCAATCGCCGCCGGCCCTATATCTGCCCGCTGGAACGGGGCCGCGTCGGCGGTTCCTGCCGCTGCTCGGGCGTGGTCGGCAGCGGCACGGTCGATACCGCCTGGTGATTATTTCTCCAGCACAGCCACCGCTTCCACATGCGGTGACCACAGGAACTGGTCGACCGGCGTGACACGGGTGACGCGATAGCCGCCTTCCGTGAGGATGGCGAGATCCCGTGCGAGCGTCAGCGGATTGCAGCTCACTGCAACGATCCTTTTCACCGTGCTGCGGGCCAGCTCCTTGCACTGGAATTCCGCACCGGCACGCGGCGGATCGAAGATGACAGCATCGTAATTCTTGAGTTCGCTTGTCATCAGCGGCCGGCGGAAGAGATCGCGCTTCTCGACACTCACGGGCTTCAGGCCCTGCGTATTGCGGGCGGCAAAATCGAGTGCCTTCAGCGGCTTGTCTTCCGCTTCCACCGCATGCACCCGGCCGATGCGCGCGAGCCGCAGCGCAAAGGTGCCGGAACCACAGAAGAGATCGGCAATGCGTTTGGATTTGCCGACATGGGCAAGCACCAGCTCCGCCATCGCGTCTTCGGCCTGCTTCGTTGCCTGCGTAAAGCCGCCGGCCGGCGGTGAAACCGGAACGCCGCCGAATTCGATGATCGGCTTTTGCGGTTCGATCAGGATTTCACCCGACAGCGAAACGCGGGCAATGCCGCGCATGGCAAGAACCGTTTCCGTGAGCGTGCGCCGCTGCTTGTCGTTGACCGACTTGATGCCCTCGACGGAAATATCGAGACCGGAGAGCGTTTCGAGAACGGTGATGCGGAACGGCTCGGCATTCGCCACCATGGAAAGCCCGATGGCTCTGATAGCATCGAGCCGTGAGACGATGCCGGGCGAGGTGACGGGACATTCCTCGATGGCGACGATGTGATGGCTGTTCGCCTGGCTGAAGCCCAGCAGCAGGCCCTTTTCCGTCCGGCGGGCAGCAAACACCGCACGACGGCGCTCGCCGGGACGACAGATGACGAGATCGTCTACATCAGGCGTCAGGCCCTTCGATTTCAGCGCGGACACCACCAATTCCCGCTTGTAGGCATGGTAAGGCGCATCGGCGAAATGCTGCAGCGAACAGCCGCCGCAGGTGCCGTTCTTTCCCTCGGGGCCGAAGTGGCGGCAGGCGGGTTCACGTCGGTCTGCCGAGGCCTGCGCTATCGACATGACGGTGCCGAGCTCCTTGACCTTGGCGATGGCGACCGTTTCGCCGGGCAGCGCGAAAGGCACATAGACCGGACCGTCGGGACAGTGTGCGATGCCATCGCCCTGCGCGCCGAGGCTCTTGATGGTGACCGTCTGGGTGCTCATGGCTTTTCGCCTCCGAGAAGAAATTCGACATTGCCGTCGCCGCCGGAAATCGGCGAGGGAATGAGGCCGAGGCTTTTCCAGCCCATGTCTTCGGTCAGCCAGCGTTCCAGCTCGGCCGCCACGGCGGGCGCAGTTTCCGGCTCCTTCAGAAGCCCGGCCTTGCTGATGGCATCGCGTCCCGCCTCGAATTGCGGCTTGACTAGCAGAACCGCCAGAGCACCTGGTTCCGCAAGCTCGAGCGCCGGAGCAAGCGCAAGCTTCAGCGAAATAAAGGACACGTCGGAAACGATAAAGCCGATGGGTCGCTCATCGATATCGTCAGCGGTGAGGAAGCGGGCATTCAGCCCTTCCAGACTGGTGACGCGCGGATCGTTCTCGATCCTTGGATGGATTTGCCCGTGGCCGACATCGATGGCGACGACGTGTTTCGCGCCGCGATGCAACAGCACCTCGGTGAAGCCGCCGGTGGATGCGCCGACGTCAAGGCAGTCAAGGCCCCTCGGATCGAGCTTGAAATGATCGAGCGCGGCCGTGAGCTTGAGGGCGGCGCGCGAGACGTAAGCCTGCGCCGGATCGGTAATGGCGATCTTGACGTTTGCAGCGACTGTCTGGCTCGGTTTGGTGACGATCTTGCCGTTCACGCTCACGGTGCCGCGCGAAACCGCATCGCGCGCACGCGAGCGGCTGGCAAAGTGGCCACGCGACACAAGAAGCTGGTCTAGCCGTTCATTTTCAGATGTTTTGGACATGATCCCGTGTCAATGACCGCCAAACCCCGCAGATGCAAGCGATTTATCGCTGGAACCGCCCCACAAGCCCTCCGGGAGAGAAAAGAAATAGCCTCGGGTATCAGGAAAACGACATATGAGATTAATCCAATATAAAGTCTTCTAATGCACTTTGTCCGCAAGGCCCGTGCGGCCGGTCGGAACCTGCCATGACGGCGTCTCCCCCATTTTCCAGAAATTGCGGCCGTTGCAGCGCAGACGTTTGCTCCGTGGCATCGGGTCGCCGAGAGAGTTTGCGATGTCGCTGAAAAATCTCCCCATTAACCTGAAGCTCATAGCCACCTTCTGTGCCTTGATGGGCGTGTGTCTGCTTGCGTCTGCGGTCGTGTTCTGGCAGACGCGGGGGAGCGAGCTTGTCACGATCGAAAACAACCGCACCAAGGACATCATTCAGGCTGTGGATGGTGCGACGGCCGCCATGCTGGAACAGGCCGTCAACCAGCGCGGTTTCCTGCTATTCCGCAGCGACAGCACCTATAATGATGTCTTCGCCCAGCGCGACCTGATGCTGAAGAAGCTCAGTGACGCCCGCGCCCTGGCGGCCGGCCAGCCTGATATCCTGAAGTCCATCGACGATATGGAAAAATCCGCGACCGTCTTCTTCAAGGAACTGGCCGAGCCGCAGATCGCCGCCCGCAAGACGACGGAAGCGCCGATTTCCGAAATCATCGAGATCGGCCGTAACCAGGCGAAGGGACAGCTTGATGGCTTCCGCGCTTCCGCCGCCAAGATCAAGGAACAGCTGAACGGCCTGTCCACCATCTACGCCGCTGAACAGCAGGCTGCTGCCCGCAATCTGGAATACGCGCTTCTCGGCGGCGGTGCCGTCGCCGGCCTGCTCGCCGTTATCCTGATCTGGGCTCTGTCGCGCTCCATCGTCACGCCGATCGTCGGCATGACGGCGGCCATGAGCCGGCTTGCCGATGGCGATCTGACGACGGAAGTGCCCGCCACGGATCGTGGCGACGAAGTCGGCAAGATGGCGAAGGCCGTTCTGGTCTTCAAGGAAGCCGGTCTCGAAAAATCCCGCCTTGCCGGCGAGACTGACCGCATGCGCTCCGCGACGGAGGCCGAACGCCGCCGCAACGAGGAAGAAAAGGCGCGTGACGAAGCCGCCAGCGCTTTTGCCAGCGCCGAGCTTGGCAAGGGCCTCGCCGCACTTGCGGATGGCGATCTTTCCTATCGCATTGAAACGCCTTTTGTGCCTGCCATTGATCCGGTTCGCGTCAATTTCAACAGCGCAGTCGAAAAGCTGCAGCAGGCGCTGCGCACGGTTGGTGAAAACGCTGCCGCCATCAATGCCGGGGCTTCGGAAATGCTCTCTGCCGCCGACGACCTGTCGCGCCGGACCGAACAGCAGGCGGCCTCCATCGAGGAAACCGCCGCGGCTCTGGAAGAAGTCACCACCACCGTGCGCGATAGTGCCCGCGGTGCGGAAGATGCCGGCAATCTGGTCCAGCGCGCCCGCGCCGGTGCGGAGAAGTCCGGTGTTGTGGTTCGCAAGGCGGTTGCCGCCATGCGCGAAATCGAGAAATCCTCGGGTGAAATCGGCAATATCATCGGCGTCATCGACGATATCGCCTTCCAGACCAACCTTCTGGCGCTGAATGCCGGTGTGGAAGCCGCCCGCGCCGGTGATGCCGGCAAGGGTTTTGCCGTTGTCGCACAGGAAGTTCGCGAACTTGCCCAGCGCTCCGCCAATGCCGCCAAGGAAATCAAGACGCTGATCGGCGCTTCCAGCCAGCAGGTGGAAAACGGCGTCAATCTGGTCGATGAGACCGGCAAGGCTCTGGAACTCATCGTGTCGGAAGTCGAAGAGATCAACGCCCATGTCAGCGCCATCGTCGTTGCCGCCCGCGAACAGGCGACCGGCCTGCAGGAAATCAACACCGCCGTGAACACCATGGATCAGGGCACGCAGCAGAATGCCGCCATGGTGGAACAGCAGACCGCCGCCAGCCATTCGCTGGCCCGCGAAGCCGAAGCGCTGAACGGCCTGCTTGGCCAGTTCCGGATGGGCGGCACGCGCGCCGCCGTCGCCGGTGCCGGCGGATATTCCGCGCCGCGCCAGTCTTCCGCCAGGCCCGCCTTCCAGCCTGCGCCCGCTGGGCCGGTCCGCAAGGCTCCGGTCAAGTCGGCTTCCGCAACCGCACGGCCGGTCGCTTCTCCCGCCCGCGCACTTGGCCAGAGCCTCGCCCGCGCCTTCGGCGGCGCTGCCGAAGCACCGGCTGCCAAGGATCAGGACTGGACGGAATTCTGAGACCGGTTTTTAGACTGAGCAATAGAAAACGGGGCCGCAAGGCCCCGCTTTTGCGTCGTCTCTTGAGACGGGTAACATCGCCTATGTTCCCTGCAGCCGGAACATCCGTGCGAAAAACTGCTCGTCAGACAGGCGATGAAGCAGGGCGGCAATGACGGTGGTCGCGGCAATGGCGAAAACAAGCCGCCCGATGAGAACACCATAGACATCGGCGCCCAGCGACATCACCACGAGCGTGTCTTCAATCACGCTATGGGCAAAACCCATGAACACGCAGGACAGAAACACCTGGCGTGGGGAGATCGCCCCCGATTGCGCCTCGCGGATCAGGAAACCCGCGCCATAGGAAATCCCCAGAAATAGACCGATGGCGGTGAGATGTTCCGCCTCGCCGCGAATGCCGGCAAGACGCAGGAGCGGTGAAAGCGCCTTCATCATCAGCGCCAGCAGGCCGGTCACGCGAAGGATTTCAAGTCCGAACGACAAAGCGAGAAGGATGACCAGCATCCAGACCATGGTTTCCCCGAGACCGAGGAAATAGCCGGCCCAATCAGGCGTGGCGCTCATTGCAATCCAGGCAGGGTTCACCGGTGCCGACAACCATCCCGTCGCTTCCAGAAGCTGGTGCAGGAGAAACGCATAAAGCAGCCCGCCGCCGATGCGCAGTACCGTGGAAACGAGTATGCCCGGTCCCGCCCTGGCGATGATCTTCTGCTCGATGGGCAGGGCATGGGCAAAGAGGATGAGTGCGGAAAAAACGGTGATATCCGCAACGCTCAATGACGATGCGGGCACGAGCGTGAAGATGAGCGGCACCGCGCCCCATATGCCGACCAGCATCGCCGTCAGCCAGGCAAGACCGAGTTCCGGGGGAAGCCCGATGAGGCTCATGACGGGCGCAAAGGCAGGCGCCACCGCCTCGATTGCCCCCATTCTCGAAAAAACTTCGGTCAATATGGCGATCGGAACCGTGATCCGCACCAGCACCCAGTAAATTGCGAGCGTTTCCCGCGTTTTCTGCCTGATGGTTGCGAAAAATGGCATGTGAGGCTCCCTGAAACTTGTCCCTCTTCTCTAGGCTGAAGCCTTTCGCATTTGTGGTCAGAGATTGCATTATCTTGCAATTTTATTGCAAATACACTGAAGGGAGTTATGCTGCCGGCATGGATCGGATCGACCGGAAACTACTGAATATTCTGCAGGGTGACGCCTCGCGCACCAATGTGGACATGGCCGATGAGGTGGGGCTGTCGCCTTCCAGCTGCCTGCGCCGTCTGCAGCGCCTGCGTGCATCTGGCGTGATCGACCGCATTGTCGCGATCCTCAACCCCGCCAAGGCGGGACGCGTTCTCAAGGCGCTGGTGACGGTGGAGCTGAAACTGCATGGAGAGCAGCATATGCGCCGCTTTCTGGACATTGCGAGCGCCGAAGAGGCCGTATCCCACGCTTATGCGGTCACCGGCGCAACCGATGTCGTGCTGATGCTGCGGCTGCGCGACATGGAGGAATTCGACGCCCTGTGCGACCGGCTTTTCCGCGACCAGCACAATGTCGCGCGCTTCTTCACCATGGTTGTCATCAAGACGGCGAAAGAGGAAACGGCCATCAGGCTTTGAAACTGATGGCATTTCATCAGGGGAAGCGTTTGACCGTCTCCTTAAACCCAAGGAAAGCCGCATCGGGCTTTCGGAAAGGCAGTTTTCAGATGGCCTCTCGTGTTAAGTTAAGACTTCTGGATGGCGCCTATGGGGTGGCCCGGCTCGGTGCGGATGCATCCATTCCAGCCTGGGCCGATGGCGCAGGTTTTCTCAGCATCAGCCGGACTGACGACGAGCTTTCCATCGTCTGCCGTCAGGAACGGATCCCTGATGATGTTCGGGCCGATACCGGCTGGAACTGCCTCAAACTTCAGGGCCCGTTCGCCTTTGATGAGACGGGCATCGTGCTTTCGGTGATTGGACCGCTATCGACCAACGATATCGGAATATTCGTGGTTTCGACTTTCGATGGCGACCACCTGCTGGTGAAATCGAATGATCTGAAGAAAACGGTCGACCTGCTGGCAAATGCAGGGCATTCACTCCTTTAAAAATCCATTTCGCCACGAGGGCTTTTCTGAAGAGGTGCGTTTTGAACAGTGAAATCGAACTCCCGGTGCAAAAGCAGCTAGAGGCTTATAATGCCCGCGACATCGATGCATTTATGGCCTGGTGGGCGGATGATTGTCAGTACTACGCGTTCCCGGCGACGCTTCTGGCAGGAAACGCGGCCGAGATAAGAGAACGCCACATCGAGCGCTTCAAGGAGCCGGATCTCCATGGGAAACTGCTGACGCGCGTTACTGTCGGAAATGTCGTCATCGACCACGAAACGGTCACGCGGAACTTTCCGGAAGGAAAGGGAGAGATCGACGTTGCCTGCATCTATGAAGTCGAAAACGGCAAGATCGCCAAGGCGTGGTTCAAAATAGGCGAGCCGCGGATAGTGTCGCAAAAATCCTAGCGTGCGCAGAGGGCCCGCGCCTCGCGTGCGCGGCTTCTTCACGATCTATTTTGTCACGCGGCATGATCCGCCCGCATGGGATGCCAGACGGAAATATCCCGCGGCGCATCCAGAAGATCGGGCAGGGCATCGTGCCATGCCTGCCGATAGGGGCGGTGGATTTGAACGTCGATAACGTCCTGATGGTCGCTCCAGGTTTCGTGCAGCAGGAAGCGGTTCTCGTTTTCACCATCGCGGTGCAGGGTCGCGTTCACGAAGGTCTCTTCGTGTCGCATGGCGTCGAGCAGCGCGTTCAGCAATTCGAGAAAACGCTCGCGCTGGCCGGGGCGCACCTGAAAGCCGATGAGATAGGTGGTATGCACGGGGCTTACTCCTTGGTGCCTTGCATCAGTGCCGCGCGGGTTGCCGCATCGGCGGGATAGAAACACTCCAGCACCAGCTCCGACAGCGTCACATCCGTGGCGGTGCCGAAAACGGTGGTGGTTGAAATGAAGCTCAGAATAGCGCCCGAAGACGGATCACGAAGCTGGAGCGGTATCGCCAATGGATCGGCTCCGGCGGTATGGGCAGAAAGCTTCGGTGCGGGATAGGTCGCAAGCTCCGCATGCAGGCGGGAAAGCACGTCGTCTCCCGTCTCTTCCACCTGGCGTCTCAGCCGTTCCAGCAGGTGGTGTCGCCATTCGGCAAAATTGACGATGCGGGAGCTCAGGCCCTGCGGATGCAGGCTCAGCCGCAGCGCGTTCAGCGGCGGTTGAAGCAGCTCTGCGGAAACACCGGCAAGCAGCGATGTGATCGCATCATTGGCGAGAACCACGTTCCAGTGCCGGTCAACGGCAAGGGCGGGGAAGGGCATGTGGCCATGCACCACGTTTTCGACGGCTTGCCGGGCGGCCGCCATGTCAGGTGCATCCAGCGACCGTTCGGAATGAACAGGTGCATAACCCGCCGCCAGCATCAGCCGGTTGGCGGCGCGGGCCGGCATGGAAAGCTGATCCGCCAGCCTCACCAGCATTTCGCGACTGGGAGAGGATCGCCCGCTTTCCACAAAACTCAGATGGCGCGTGGATATTTCCGCCTCTAGCGCCAGATCGAGCTGGCTCAATCTGCGGCGGGCTCGCCATTCTTTCAGCACCTGGCCGACATGTTCTCGATGATGTGTCATGCCCAGCAGCCTAGCAGAAGATATCGCTAATACGATTACGTCAGAGGTAATTGTTCCGCTTCCCGACCCTCGGCATGCTCAGGCCGTCAACCCAAAGGAGCGCAATCATGACACAGCATCTCGCAATCGCCGAAACCTATCTCGCGGTCTGGAACGAGGAGGACGGCGAACGCCGCAAGCAGATGGTGAACAAGGCATGGGCCGAAACCGCCCGTTATATCGACCCCCTGATGCAGGGTGAGGGCCAGAACGGAATAGCCGCGATGATCGAGGCGGCGCGGCAGAAATTTCCGGGATATCGCTTCGTGCTGGCCGGCACCCCGGATGGACACGGCGATTTCACCCGTTTCTCATGGCGTCTGATTTCGCCTGACGGCGACGATGTCGCCGGCGGCACCGATGTCGTCAGCCGCGATGCCGAGGGAAGGATCGACAATGTCGTCGGTTTTCTTGATGGCGCGGCGGGATAAAAACGGTGACGAGAGGCGGGACCATCTACCCGCCTCCTTCACCTCAGGAAGCGAGCTTCAGCCGGCAAATCCCACACCGGCCTGACGTTGGCCGAGCGCATTGAACACGGTGGAAACGATGCCGGCCCGGTCAAGGCCGGCATTGGCATACATGGTCTCGGGCTTGGCCTGCTCCACCCACTGGTCGGGCAGGGTCAGCGTCCGGACCTTCGGGCCATGGTCGAGCAGGCCGGCGCTGGCCATGAAATGCAGCACATGCGCGCCGAAACCGCCAACAGAACCTTCCTCGATCGTCACCAGCACCTCATGATGGGCGGCGAGCTGGCGGATGAGGTCGAGATCGAGCGGCTTGGCGAAGCGCGCATCGGCAACCGTGGTGGAAAGGCCTGCGGCATCGAGATCTTCGGCGGCCGCAAGGCATTCCGCCAACCGGGTGCCGAAGGAGAGGAGGGCAACCTTGGTACCTTCCTTGATGATACGGCCTTTGCCGATTGCAAGAATCTCGCCGCGCGCGGGCATCTCGACGCCGACACCTTCGCCGCGCGGATAACGGAAGGAGATCGGGCCTTCGTCGTAAGCCGCTGCCGTGCGGACCATATGTTTCAGTTCCGCCTCGTCCGATGCAGCCATCACCACCATGCCGGGCAGGGTGGCAAGGAAAGTCGTGTCGAACGAACCGGCATGGGTCGGTCCATCGGCCCCGACAAAGCCGGCGCGGTCGATCGGGAAGCGCACGGGCAGGCTCTGGATGGCCACATCATGCACCAGCTGGTCGTAACCGCGTTGCAGGAAGGTGGAATAAAGCGCGCAGAACGGCTTATAACCGTCAGCCGCGAGCCCCGCCGCAAAGGTGACGGCATGCTGCTCGGCAATGCCGACATCGAAAGTGCGGGCCGGGAAAAGCTCGGCCATCTTGTCGAGGCCTGTGCCGTTCGGCATGGCGGCGGTGACGCCGATGATCTTGTCGTCGAGCGTGGCTTCCTGGATCAGCGCTTCGGCAAACACGCTGGTATAGCTCGGCGCGTTCGGCTTGGCTTTCGCCTGCGCACCGGTGATGACGTCGAATTTATTGACGCCGTGATATTTGTCGGCTGCGGCTTCCGCCGGCGCGTAACCCTTGCCCTTCTGCGTCACCACATGGATGAGGACGGGGCCCTTCTGATTGTCGCGCACATTGCGCAGCACGGGCAGCAGGTGATCGAAGGAATGGCCGTCGATCGGGCCGATGTGATAAAAGCCAAGCTCCTCGAACAGCGTGCCGCCGGTTACGTAACCGCGCGCATGGGTCACGGCGCGGGTAATGGCGCGGTCGATGGTCTTGCCGAGATAGGCGGTGAGTTTCTTGCCGAAATCACGGAAGCCCATATAGGTGCGGCCGGAGGCAAGACGCGCCAGATAAGCGCTCATTGCGCCCGTCGGCGGCGCAATCGACATGTCGTTGTCGTTGAGGATGACGATCAGCCGTGCATCGAGCGCACCGGCGTTGTTCAGCGCCTCGAAAGCCATGCCCGCTGACATCGAGCCGTCACCGATGACGGCGATCACCTTGCGGTCGCTGCCGTCAAGTCCCGCTGCCACGGCCATGCCGAGGCCGGCGGAAATGGAGGTGGAGGAATGGCCGGCGCCAAAATCGTCATAGTCGCTTTCGGCCCGCCGGGTGAAACCGGAAAGCCCGTTTTCCTGCCGTAGCGTGCGGATGCGCTCGCGGCGGCCGGTCAGGATCTTGTGCGGATAACATTGGTGGCCGACATCGAAGATCAGCCGGTCTTCCGGCGTATTGAAAACCTTGTGAATGGCAATCGTCAGTTCCACCACGCCGAGGCCGGCACCCAGATGGCCACCGGTCTTCGACACGGCGTCAATCATCTCGTCGCGCAGTTCCCGTGCCAGTTCCGGCAGGTCGCGATCATCGATCTCCTTGAGATCGGAGGGAAAATTCACCCGGTCGAGCAATGGTGTCTGTGGCATTCCGGTCAATCGTTCGGCCTTTTCTGGTGGTCCCCGAGGGGCATGCGAGAGCGTCTTCATCGTGAAAGCGGCGGGTCAGCCCTGCATGTCGTATACTTCTATAGAATTTCAACCTTCCGGCAAAGGGACAAACTCTTCTTCGTCGCCGGGAACGATATCGAAGCGTCCGGTTCTCCACTCCTGTTTGGCCTGTTCTATGCGTTCTTTTGATGACGAAACGAAGTTCCACCAGATGTAACGGCGCTGATTGAGGGCTGCCCCGCCAAAAATCATGATGTGACAGCCGTTGCTGCCGGCCTGCAGCGTGATGTCGTCACCCGGCCGGAAGACGAGCAGCTGGTCGGCGGCGAAAATATCGCCGGCCACATCGAGCGACCCGGACAGAATATAGATCGCCCGCTCCTCATGATCGGCGGAGAAGGGAAATTTTACGCCGGGTTCCAGTGAGAGATCGACATAAAGCGTATCGGTAAAGGCCGAAACCGGGGAGGTGAGGCCTTCGAATTCGCCGATCACCACCCGGCCGGTCGCGCCCTTGAGGTCGATCAACGGCATGTCTTCCTTCGCCGTGTGGGCAAAGGCCGGGGCGATTTCTTCCATATGGTCGGGCAGGGCAAGCCAGGTCTGCAGGCCGGACATGGAAAGCGGATGGCCACGCAGGTTTTCCGGCGTGCGCTCCGAATGCACGATGCCGCGCCCGGCCGTCATCAGGTTGATATCGCCGGGGCGGATGACGAGCTCGGTGCCGAGACTGTCGCGATGCTTGATTTCGCCGTCGAACAGATAGGTGACGGTGGAAAGCCCGATATGCGGATGCGGCTTCACATCCAGCGCCTCGCCCGCCTTCAGGATCGCCGGGCCCATACGGTCGAAAAAGATGAACGGCCCGACAAGCCGCCGCTGCCGTGTCGGCAGCGCGCGGCGCACGGCAAAGCCGCCAATATCGCTGGTTCGGGGAATGATCAGGTTCTCGATGGCATCGCAGGCAAAGGCGTCACCCGCGACGGGATCGTTACCGGGAAAGAAGGACATGGCTTGCTCCTCGTAGCGTTACACGAAAGCTTACCACGAACGGAATGTGGTGGGAGCGCCGGAATGGTGAACGTAGCGTCACACCGTTCAACAGGACGTGTTTATTCCCCGTCCAGCGGCTCCACACCCTGCGGCTTGCCCGCACGGTCGAGGCGAATCTTCTCGATCCGCTTCTCGGCGGCGTTCAGCAGCGTCTCGCAATGCTTCTTCAGGGCTTCGCCGCGCTCGTAGATGGCGATGGATTCATCCAGCGCCACGTCTCCGCGTTCCAGGCGTGCGACAATGCTTTCCAGCTCGGCGACGGCTTTTTCGAAAGAATAACCGCTGACATCGGCTGTGTTGGCATTTTCCGTCATGTTCAACCCTTCATCATTCTCAAAATATGCATGGCTGCCGATTCCGCCAGCCCTTCCAGATCATAACCGCCTTCCAGCAGGCTGACGACCCGGTTGGATGCGTATTTATCGGCCATTTCCAGAAGCCGGCCCGTTGCCCAGTCGAAATCCTCGCCGACAAGGTTGATCTGCGCCAGCGGATCGCGGTGATGCGCATCGAAACCGGCGGAGATGAGGATGAGGTCAGGCGAAAAATCGGCAATGGCCGGCAGCACGCGGGATTTGAACGCTTCGCGGAAATATTCGCTGCCGGTATTGGGCGAAAGCGGGGCGTTGACGATGTTGTTCTTCACACCGGTTTCGTTTTTATCGCCGCTCCACGGGTAAAGCGGCATCTGGTGGGTGGAACAGAACAGCACTGACGTATCGTTCCAGAAGATATCCTGCGTGCCGTTGCCGTGATGTACGTCCCAGTCGATGATGGCGATGCGCTCTGCACCATGCGCCTTCTGCGCATGGCGGGCGGCGATTGCCACATTGTTGAAGAGACAGAAGCCCATGGCCTTGGCGATTTCGGCATGGTGGCCGGGCGGACGGGCGGCGACGAAGACATTGTCGGCAGCGCCGGTAAACACGTCATCCACCGCTACCATGGCAGCACCGATGCCGGTCAGCGCAGCTTGCAGGCTTTTCGGCGAAACGTAAGTGTCGGACTCGATCCGGTTGATCTCGCCATCCTCTTCGGGGATCTGGCGCATGACGGCAAGGAGATGCTCTTCCGGATGCGCCAGAAGCACCGCATCCTCATTGGCCTGCGGCGCTTCCTTCCGTTCCAGCCGCGCGAAATTCGGGTGTTCAAGCGCGATATTCAATGACCGCAGGCGGTCCGGCCGCTCGGGGTGGCCGGAAGGCGTGATATGCTCAAGGAAGATCGGATGTTCGTAAAGACGGGTCGCCATTCTTTCCTCCTGGAGAAAGCTTGATCAGGCGCGCTGCGGCAGAAGCGGATAACCGGCCATGACGGCGCGGCCGGCAAGGGCTGCCAGTACGGCCTTTAGCGCATCGCCCGGAATGAACAGGAGCGAGCCCATGAAAGCCTTCTCAAAGCCAAGCCCGACGACCAGCGCCAGATAGGTGATGCCGAAAGCATAAAGCACGACAACGCCGCCGATCAGGCTGGCGATGAAGAAACCGACGCCCTGCGCCAGTGCCGACTGGCCGCGATGGACGAATTTTTCCGAAAGCGTGCCGGTGACGAAAACGGCTGCGATCCAGCCGATGAGGAAGCCCGTCGTCGGCGTGGTGAAGATGGAAAGACCGCCGCGTCCACCAGAAAGCACAGGAAGGCCGATGGCGGCAATCAGGATGGTCAGCAGAACCGCGAGCGTGCCGCGTTTTGCCCCCAGCACCACGCCGGCCAGCATGACGCCGAGCGACTGCGCGGTGATGGGCACCGGAATGAAACCGAGCGTGATCGGCGGCAGCAGCCCGAGTGCGATGATGATGGCGGAAAATAGCGAAATCAGCACAAGGTCGCGGGTCGTCATGGCGCTCAAAACTCCGGATGGTTATCTGGAGCCAAGCTTTGGCCTCTGAAACCGCGCGCGTCAATGGCGTCGGCAATGGCATCGGCATCCTTCAACGTCATAATGACGAGCGGCACGATGATGGTGGCCATCCCCACGGGCAGGCCGCGCGCCCGGTGCGCATCACCCACCGCATGGTAGCGGTTGACGATCTCCGGCACGAAACGCACGACGAGCCCGACCGCAAGCCCGATATCGGCGGCCTTCACCAGCCCCAGCCTTTCCAGCGGGGCGGCGGCAAGGGTGATCTCATCCATGAACTGCGAAATGCTGACGGTGATGGTGACGGCGGTGGCGAGAAACGCAAGCGCCGTCAGCCGCAGAAGATTGACGCTCGCATCCTGGGCCGGAAGCAGGAGGTAGCTGAAGGCGGCGACGAGGAAGATGGTCAGCATCACCGGCCGCAGCCGCAGGCCGGTTTCGCGGAGGGGAAGCCGTGTCTCACGCAGAATGATGGCGGCCAGACCCACGGCGCTTCCCAAAAGCAGCAGGTCGCGGGTGAGGAACAGCGCAATGCTGAAGCCCATGAGGGTCAGGAGCTTGATGCGTGGCGAAACGCGGTAGAGCCAGCCGGTGCCTTCGACATGCAACGACTTCATCGCGATGCCACCTCCAGATAGCGCGCCACCGCCTCTTCGGGGGCTGCATCGGCAACCAGCGCGCCACCGTGGAAAACCAGAACGCGATCGAAATCTTGAAGCAGCGGCAGGTCGTGGGTGATGACGATCAGCAACTGCGACAGCACCGCCATGGTTCTTTCCACCGTCGCGCGATTCCTGAGATCGAGTTGGTTGGTCGGCTCGTCGAGAATGAGGATTTGCGGTTCGGTGACCAGAAGCGCCGCAAGCGCCGCAAGCTGTAATTCGCCGCCGGAAAGCTCATGCGCGCGCCGGTCTTCCAGGTGAGCAATGCCGAGCCGGGCAAGGACTGCTTTGACCCTCGCGTCGGTTTCTGCCCTGCCGAGGCCGAGCCGCTTGAGACCGAAGGCGACGTCGTCGCGCACGATCGGCAGGATGATCTGGTTCTGTGGATTCTGGAAAATGAAGCCGACCGCCTGCAACACCGCCTTGGCATCCGCCACGGTGTCGAGCCCGTTGACCGTCACCTTGCCCTTGCTCGGCTTGGTCAGTCCGTTGATCAGCCTCGCGAAGGTGGTCTTGCCGGAGCCGTTGAGGCCGATCACACCGATGCGCCGCTCGGTCAATGACAAAGACAGCGGCTGCAAGGCCTGCCGACCTTCGAAAGCGACACCGGCGGCGTCGAAACGGATTTCCAAGCTTTTATCCTCGCGCTCGTTTCCGGTTCTATACCCCGTCATCAACAGAAGTAAAACAAGGAACAAAAAAAGAACATTGCAATCGCGAAAAAGCCGTTCTACCTTCGCGACCATGGCGATCAAGGTTTCGAACGAAGCGGCAAGGCGGATTTTTCTGGCACGGCAGGGGCTTTCCTCTCCGCCCGGCAAGGCGCTTTCCAAGAGCGACCTGCTGCAACTCATCACCGATATCGGTTTTGTGCAGGTGGACAGCATAGGCACGGTGGAGCGCGCCCACCACCAGATTATTTTTTCCCGCAACCAGACCTACAGGCGTGACCATCTGACCACGCTTTTGGAAAAGGACCGGGCTTTGTTCGAGCACTGGACACATGACGCTTCCATCGTGCCGACGGAATTTTATCCCTATTGGAAGCACCGCTTCCGCCGCCGCGAGCCGATCATTCAGGAGCGCTGGCGCAAATGGCATGGCGAGGGTTTCGACGCGGCCTTCGGCGAAACGCTGGAGCGCATCGCCGCCACCGGCCCTGTTCTGGCGCGGGAGCTGAAGGAGGAAGGGCACCAGTCCGGCGGCTGGTGGAACTGGCATCCGTCCAAGACGGCACTCGAATATCTCTGGCACACGGGCAAGCTTGCCATCGCCGGCCGCGTGAATTTCCAGAAGGTCTATGATCTGGCCGAACGGGTCATTCCCGGTGAGCATCACGAGACCGAGGTGGAACACGCCGAATTCGTCGACTGGGCCTGCCGCGAAGCGCTGAAGCGGCTGGGTTTCGCCACCCACGGCGAAATCGCCGCATTTTTCGATCTCGTCACCCCGCAGGAGGCGAGGGACTGGGTCAAAAACCATCGTGATGAACTCTGCGAGGTCTCGCTTCTTGCAAGCGATGGCGACACTGCTCGCCCGTCCTATGCCTTTGCCGATTTCACCGCCGACCTAACCGACGTTCCGGAACCCTCATCCCGCGTCCGCGTCCTCAGCCCCTTCGATCCGCTGTTACGCGATCGCAACCGCACGGAGCGGCTGTTCGGTTTTTATTACCGCATCGAGGTCTTTGTGCCGGAGCCGAAACGGCAATATGGCTATTATGTCTTCCCGCTTCTGGAGGGCGACCGCGTGATCGGTCGCATCGACATGAAGGCGGATCGCAAGCGCAGTACGCTGGATGTTCGTCGCCTCTGGCTGGAGCCCGGCGTACGCGCCTCCGCCGGTCGGCTGGAGAAGCTCGACGCGGAATTGTCGCGGCTTGCGAAATTCACGGGGGTGGAGAGCGTGAATTATCTGGAGGGCTGGCGGGAAGAGTAGGGAGTTTTTCGCACGGATGATTGCGAGACAGATACCTCCAGACACGACGTTTGCCGATCCGGGATACCGCATTGTCGCACGGCATTGCGGCATATTTCTTCTCCCCGCCGGGGAGAAGGTGGCCCGAAGGGTCGGATGAGGGGGGCGGCAGAGATATGCGGAGAGCTTGCTCCCTTATCCCGCTACCGCGGACTTCTCCCCCTCGGGGAGAAGAAACAAGCGGAACCTGCTCGCCTCAAAATCACCCGATATCCGTCGCGGAAATCTTGATGCCGAACCCTTCCAGCCCGACATAATGCCGCTCGCGTGTCGTCATCAGCTTGATCGAGCTGATGCCAAGGTCTTTCAGAATCTGTGCGCCGAGACCGATTTCCAGCCACTCATTCTCGCGCGAACGAGCCTGCGCATGCGCCTCATCGGGTTCGCGCGCCTTGCGCCGTCCGGAGACCTGGCCGACGCCGACGGAGCCTTCGCGCAGATAGACGATGACACCGCGGCCTTCCTCAGCAATCTTCTGCATATAATGCTGTACCGGCTGGCGGTCTCCGAACACGTCATCGGCGACGTTTTCCGGATGCAGGCGGACGGGAATATCGACGCCGTCCCTGATGTCACCGAAAATCACCGCCATATGCTGCATCGGATCCCAGGGCAGGGAATAGGTCTGCGCCTTGGCCGGTCCGAACGGCGTTTCGATGGTGAAGGAAGATTCCATCTCCACCAGCGTTTCCTTGCGCTGGCGATAAGCGATCAGATCGGCGACCGAAACATGCTTCATGCTGTGCTTTTCGGCGAAGTCCAGAACCTGCGGGCCGCGCATCACGCTGCCGTCGTCATTCACCAGCTCGCTGATGACGCCGATGGGCGGCAGTCCGGCGAGCTTGCAGAGATCGACCGCCGCTTCGGTATGGCCGGAGCGCATCAATACGCCACCCTCACGGGAAATCAGCGGGAAAATATGGCCCGGCCGGGTAAAATCGGACGCGCCGACATTGGGATTGGCGAGATTGCGCACCGTCAATGTACGGTCGTCGGCGGAAATGCCTGTCGTGGTGCCGTGCTTGAAATCGACGCTGACAGTAAAGGCCGTCGTGTGCGCGCTATCATTTTCCGCCACCATGGCATTGAGGTTCAGCCGCTTGGCTTCCTCGCGTGGCATGGGGGCGCAGACGATGCCTGACGTGTGGCGCACGATCAGCGCCATTTTTTCCGGCGTGCAGTGAACCGCCGAAATGATCAGGTCGCCTTCGTTCTCGCGGTCGTCATCATCGGTCACGACGACGATTTCGCCGGCTTCGAAAGCGCGGATGGCGTCGACAACGCGTTTCTGGTCATAGGCCATGGCGATATCCCCTCACTTCAGAGCAACGGTTCGTTGCTCTTTTTGTTTCTTTAGCGGATTGTCCGAAAACCGCTTCACACTTTTCGGTCCGCTAAAGCCGGCCGGTCTGGCCGCGGTCCCTCAGATAATGGTCGGCAACGGTGCAGGCGATCATCGCTTCACCGATCGGAACGGCGCGGATGCCGACGCAGGGGTCGTGGCGGCCCTTGGTGCGCACATCGACATTATTGCCGTCGGTATCGATGGACAGGCGTTCCGTCAGAATGGAGGAGGTCGGCTTGATGGCGAAGCGGGCGATAACTGGCTCGCCGGTTGCGATGCCGCCCAGAATGCCGCCGGCATGATTGGAGAGGAAAATCGGCTTGCCGTCATTGCCCATGCGCATCTGGTCGGCATTTTCTTCGCCGGAAAGCTCGGCCGAGGCAAAACCTTCGCCGATTTCCACACCCTTGACGGCGTTGATCGACATCAGGCTGGAGGCGATATCCTGATCGAGCTTGGCATAGATGGGCGCGCCGATGCCGGCCGGAACCCCTTCCGCCACCACTTCGACCACTGCGCCGATCGACGATCCCGACTTGCGGATGCCATCGAGATATTCTTCCCAGACGGGCACCATGGCCGGATCGGGGCAGAAGAACGGGTTCTGGTCGACCTGATCCCAATCCCAGTTGTCGCGGTTGATCTTGTGTTTGCCGATCTGCACCAGCGCGCCGCGCACATTGAGGCTGGGCACCACCTTGCGGGCGATTGCTCCGGCGGCGACGCGGGCTGCCGTTTCGCGTGCAGAGGAGCGTCCACCGCCGCGATAATCGCGAATGCCGTATTTTAGGTCATAGGTGAAGTCCGCATGGCCGGGACGGAAACTTTTGGCGATCTCACCGTAATCCTTGGAGCGCTGGTCGGTATTTTCGATCAGCATGGAAATCGGCGTGCCGGTCGTCGTCATCGTCTCGCCGTCCTGATCCAGCATCACGCCGGAAAGAACCTTCACGATGTCATCCTCGCGCCGCTGGGTCACGAAGCGGCTCTGGCCGGGCTTGCGCTTGTCCATCCAGTGCTGCACCTCGGCAAGGGTAAACCGGATGCCGGGCGGGCAACCATCCACCACACAGCCAAGTGCCGGCCCGTGGCTTTCACCCCAGGTGGTAACGCGAAAAAGATGACCGAAACTGTTATGCGACATAGTTCTCAAGACCGGAAACAGGGCGCCTGTGGACGGCGCCGTTTAAAACAAGCGGATTTGTCTTAGTGGAAAATCCGGGCAAGGCAAAAGCCTTTCTTTCATCGCAAACGGGATAAGAAGGTGACGTACCGTTCACGACTTGGGAAAGGATGAAAAACGACAGTCCCAGCCGTGGGCAGTGGAAAGTGATTCGACGGTATCGACGGGTTTTCCGAGGTGACGAAATTGTAAAAGAGCCGAGGTTTTCCACCTTAAACCGGAGTTTTCCAATATTGCCGGGAAATGCAGTGTAAAAATCACTAACGGCTTGAACAGGATTTGAAATCCGTTCATCAATTGGGCCGAAAATGTCATGGTTGCGGGCAATTTCCGCCACATTCGAAAGGCAATTCTTCATGCATGTAAGGTTTTCACGCAAATTAACGAAAGCTAGATCGATGCGTATGATGATTGCCGCCCTTCTGGCCGCCGCCAACCTCCTGATGCCCATCAACGGCTTCGCCCAGAGCGTCGACGTGGAAGGCACGATCAGCAAGATCGATGCGAATGGGCTGAGCATTACCCTCAATGACGGCAAGACCTATCGCGTGCCGGAAGAGTTCAATTTCGAAGGTTTGAAAACGGGCGTGAAGGTCGTGGTTTTCTACACGGAAGTGGATGGGAAACGCGTGGTCGACGATCTTCAGGTCGTTGAGTGAGGCTGCGATTGCGGCTTTGCCTGTGACGGGGTGAACCCCTGTAATCTTGTTCGGGAAGCACCAATATTTCCGTCATGCCGGACTTGTGTGGACGTAATATGGTTTACTGGAGCATTGGCCGGGATGCGCATCCCGGCCAATGCAGGCAGGAGGCCGTATTTCCGGACTGGTTGAAACAGCCGAGATCAAGCAAGGCCCTGCCTGCTCCCTTTGACCCCGAACGGTTGCTCGGGCTTTCGCCCGCACCACAAGCCTGGGAGCAAGGCCATGATACAGGAACTTCTCTTCGTCGGCATCGATGTTTCCAAAGCCCGCTTCGATATCGTTGTGCATCCTTCCGGCAAGTGCTGGAGTATAGGCAGTTCACCTGCACAGATCGCGGCTCTCATTGAGCGCCTTCAGGCGCTTGGACAGGTCATCGTTGGGCTGGAGGCATCTGGCGGTTACGAGCGCAGGCTGGCTGACAGTCTGCATGCGGCAGGCCTGAAGGTTTATATCCTGCCGCCCGCAAGGGTTCGCAACTTTGCCAGGGCCATGGGCCAGCTGGCAAAGACCGATAGGATCGACGCCGCCGTGATCGCCCGCTATCTGGCGACGGTACACAATAGTCTCACGCCCTATGAGCCAGACGCTGCCCGCAGCAGCCTCAGCGCTCTGGCGGCTCATAGACGCAGGCTGGTCGCCGAAAAGAGCGGCCTGACGAGCCAGCTCGATACCATCGAAGAGCCGCTGGTGCGTGAGATGCTGGAGGTGCGTCTGCGTACCATCGCCACTGATATCGCCACCCTCGACCGCGCCATGCGCGACCTGCTGAAGGCGACACCCGCCCTGCGAAAACGTCACGACAGGATGTGTGAGGTCACCGGTGTCGGCCCGATGCTAGCCACCGCGCTCCTTGCCGATCTGCCCGAACTTGGCACCGTTTCGTCAAAGGTCATCGCTGCCCTGGTCGGCGTCGCACCGCATGCGCGCCAATCCGGATCCTCCAACCGCCAGGGCAAATGCTCCGGCGGCCGCAAGCATCTGCGCGACATCGCCTACATGGCCGCCCTCAGTGCCATCAAGATAAAAGACCCGGTCCTCGGCGCTTTCTACCAGCGCCTGCGCAGCAAAGGAAAACCCTTCAAGCTGGCCATAGTCGCAACAATCCGAAAACTCGTCACGATCCTCAACGCCATCGCCAGAACAGACCCCGCGTTTAACTGAGCATCCACGGTTGCTTGATCCGGCATCCAGCCGACGCGTGTCTGCGCGGCGGGATGAGTCTTTTCAGTCCAAGGACTTGGGCTGGCTGGATTCTGGCTCAAGGCCGGAATGACGGGAGAGGGGGCGACCGATGCGCCTCATGAAATCCACTCCGCGCTATTCCCATCGATTTCGACCTTCAATATCTGGTCCTGCGGAATCTGCGTCCTCGACGCCTCATCCTTGTCCATGCCGGATACCAGACGGAAGATCGAGCGGATGACGCCGCCGTGGCACACGCAGACGGTTGGTCTTTCCACGGAGGAAAGCCATGCGCCGATGCGCCAGGAGAGGATTTCATAGCTTTCAGCGTCCTGGCCGGGGGGAATGAAGTCCCACTTGTTGGCCTTGCGCGCCTTCACCCGGTCGGGAAACTCTTTTTTGAGTTCCGGCAGGGTCTGCCCCTCCCAGTCGCCGAAGGACACTTCGATCAGGCGGTCGTCGGTGCGGTAGGCAAGGGGGTCGAGGCCCATCGCGTCGCGCATCAGTTCCATGGTCTCGCGCGTGCGCCCGAGCGGGCTTGCCACGTAATCGAAGTCCGTGGCCCGTTCGCCCAGAAGACGGGCGAGAAGCCTGCCATTGCCGACCGCCTGCTGGCGGCCGAAATCATTGAGCGGAATATCTTTCTGGCCCTGAAGCCGGCGTATCGCATTCCAGTCCGTTTGTCCGTGCCGGATCACATAGACGAGCAAGGCGATACCCCTGTTTCAGATGTTCGGCGCAGTCAGTCCTTGACCACCGAAATATCAGGCGCATCCACCGCTTTCATGCCGATGGTGTGATAACCGGAATCGACATGGTGGATTTCGCCGGTCACGGCGGTCGAAAGGTCGGACAGCAGGTAAAGCGCCGACTTGCCGACTTCCTCGATGGTAACGGTGCGCTTCAGCGGCGCATTATATTCGTTCCACTTCAGAATGTAACGGAAGTCGCCGATACCGGAAGCGGCAAGCGTCTTGATCGGGCCGGCGGAAACAGCATTGACGCGGATGCCGCGATTGCCGAGGTCGACGGCGAGATAACGCACGCTGGCTTCAAGAGCGGCCTTGGCCACGCCCATGACGTTGTAATTCGGCATGACCTTTTCTGCACCGTAATAGGTGAGCGTGATGATCGAGCCACCGTCATTCATGATCGGCTCCGCACGCTTGGCCACAGCAGCCAGCGAGAACACGGAAATATCCATGGTGCGGTTGAAGTTGTCGCGGCTGGTATCGAGATAACGGCCGGTCAGCTCATCCTTGTCGGAGAAAGCAATGGCGTGCACGACGAAGTCGATTTTGCCCCAGTGCTTTTCCAGCGAGGCAAAAACGGCGTCGATCGTTTCGAGATCGGTCACATCGCAATGGCCGGCCATGAAGGCGCCGAGTTCCTGCGCCAAGGGCTCGACGCGCTTCTTCAGCGCATCGCCCTGCCAGGTGAGTGCGAGTTCCGCGCCTGCATCCGCGCAGGCCTTGGCAATGCCCCAAGCGATTGAACGGTTATTGGCGACGCCCATGATGAGGCCGCGTTTGCCAGCCATGAGACCGGATGCCTGAGCCATTTTGTGCTCCCTAATACTTTTGATCGGCCCTGCCTATGGCATAGGCTGCAATCCTGTTCAAGATTGCCAAAGATCATCAACTGTTAGGGACCGTAACAAAGGGTGCTTTGTCCCGGCTATTCGCAAAACTTTCACAAATACAGGCCTTCACGCATGTGCCGCATCAGGTCGGTTACCTTCTCATCCGGCTTTTCGAGCAGGACGATGCGCAATTCGATGACGAGATCGCCTGAACCGCCCTTGCCATCTGCAAGGCCTTTGCCGGCAAGCCGCAGCACGCGGTCCGAGCCGGACCATGCCGGAATGGTGATATTTTCTTCGCCGAGCGGTGTCGCGACTTTCGCTTCGCAGCCGAGAACCGCGTCGCTGAGCGAGATCGGCAAGGTCGTGTGGATATCGAAGCCACGAAGGGAAAAGGCGTCATCCCGGGCGGCCAGCAAGGTCACGGCAAGATCACCGCGCGCCAGGTTGGGAAGCTTCAGCCCCTGTCCCTTCAGCCGCACAACGTGCCCGTCCGCCATGCCGGCTTCGAGCTGGAAGCGGATTTCGCGTTCGTCGGCAAGCTGCAGGGTGACCCACTTGTGTTCCAGAAGATCGGCGACCGTGACGGTAGCTTCCGCCGTTATATCAGGCACTTTTTCCGTGGCCGGTTGCGCGGGGCGGAAACGGCGTACGAGGGCGTTGAACAGATTGACGGCCAGCGAGGCGGGTGCGTTCCTGTCATCGCCGGCGCCGGGCTGGGCAGCGTCACCGGCGGCGGGTATATCGCCTTTTGCGGTGCTTGCCGCAGCCTTCACCGCGTCCGCAGCCTGCTGCACCTTGGGATCGTTCTGGGCGTCCGCACCAAAAATCCGCTCGACGATATCTTCGGCGGTTTCCGCCTTGGCGTCGGTTTTCTGGCCAGTCTGCGCCCGGTTGCGGGCATCCGCGCGGGCCAGTTCCTCCATCAGCTTTTCCGCGGCTTTAGCACGTTCGGCGGCCTCACGCGCGGCTTCCCGCTGCTGCATGATGGTTTCGCCACGCTGCTTCTTCTCCGCCGCTCTGCGGGCCTGATCGTAAAGATCGCGCTTTTTCGGGTCTTTCAGAAGATCGTAGGCCTGCCCGATCTCGGCGAATCGCGCCGAAGCATCGGGGTCGTCGCGATTGGCGTCCGGATGGACGGTTTTCGCCTTCGTGCGCCAGGCGGCCTTGATGTCCTCGTGGCGGGCGTCACGTTTCACACCGAGGATAGAATAAGGATCGCGCATGCGAAACACCAGTTACGTTGGCTCAGTCTGCCGCCGCTCATGGCGCAATCCTGAAACTAACCCCTCCGAAAAGGGATGCCCGCGATCATTCGCCTGCACGCCCTCGGTTTAATCAACGCCGACTGTTGCAATAAGTTGCTAATCACTCCTTTACGGAGGGAGCGTGCCGAGCCCGGGCCGGTTCTATTCCATATGGCAGGGTAAACAGATTATTTCTGCTCGAAGCGGGTCATCAACCATTCGCCGGTTTCCGACAGGCAGGCCTGTCCGGCATAGCTCGCAACACCCTCGAAGGAGTGGCGTGTCGTCTTGAAATCGCGGCAGACGAAACCGCTGGACTTGTCTTCATGAATGGCGGTGACCACGCCGGCGCTGCCGGTTGCGGCATTGGCCCAGGGCAGGGGCTGGTCGGCAAGCTTGGCGAGATCGGCTGAGGTTACCGCGTTGCGAATGGTCGCATCATCGGTCTGGGAGCCGTTGTTCTGCTGGTTGGGAACGGAAGCCGTTGAAAGCGAGCGATCGACCTTGTCGCCGCCGAACAGGTCGAGGCTGACGCAACCGCTCAGCACCACAAGCATTGACACGACGGCGGAAACTTCCGCTACCGACGAAAGGAGGCTCTTTGTTCGACTGTTCGACTTTGCTATGACGGTCACCATCTTTCGCCAGAGATCATCTCTGGGGTCCAAATCAGCTCGGGAGCATTTTAGTCAATATGTCGGAAACGGGGTTAACATCCAGTGACTTCACGGAAGAAAATGAACCGTTCACGCTTTTTGCCGAATGGCTGAAGGATGCGACGGCTTCCGAAATCAACGATCCTAACGCGGTTGCGCTTGCAACCGTGGACGAAAACGGCCTGCCGAATGTGCGCATGGTGCTGCTGAAAGGTGTCGATGACCGCGGCTTCGTTTTCTACACGAATTTCGAAAGCCAGAAGGGTCAGGAGATCCTCGGCCAGAAAAAAGCGGCCATGTGTTTCCACTGGAAGAGCCTGCGCAGGCAGGTGCGCCTGCGCGGCGAGGTCGAGATCGTCAGCGACGAGGAGGCGGATGCCTATTACGCCTCGCGCCCGCGCGGCAGCCGCATTGGCGCCTGGGCTTCCAAACAGTCACGGCCGCTGGAAGGCCGTTTCGCGCTGGAAAAAGCGGTGGCCGAATATACCGCCAGATATGCGATCGGCGAAATTCCACGCCCGTCCTACTGGTCCGGTTTCCGCATCCGCCCCGTCAGCATCGAATTCTGGCACGACCGCAAGTTCCGCCTGCACGACCGCGTCGAATTCCGCCGCGAGACGCCGGATGAAGCGTGGTCCAAGGTCCGCATGTACCCTTAAAGGCCTTCAGGGCAGGCCATCGTGGCCTGCCTATTTCAGCAGCGAATCAAACAGCGGCAGGCCGATCACGGCGGAAATGGCGATCAACCCGTAGCAGATGCGCCGGAACGCCGCTTCGTCGGCAAGCCCATGCAATCGCGCGCCGGCATAAAGGCCCACCGCGTAAAAGGGCAAGGCCAGCAGGAAAAACACAAAGACATCGACGGTGAACAGGCCGCTGACAAAATAGCTGGCGATGGAAAACACCGTCGAAACCGCGAAATAAAGAATGACATTGGCGCGCACGAAAGCGCCTTTCAACGCCCCGCCCAGCCAATAGGCGACAACGGGCGGGCCGCCCAGTTGCGCAGCCCCCGAAAACAATCCGGCCAGAAGCCCGGTAAAGAGGGTGAGCGGTGTTTTCGGCCGGCCGCTGTAACGCCAGCCGGACAGCAGAAACAACAACAGCACGACGACCACCGCAGAGATGATCCAGCGCAGGGTCAAGGGATCGCCCTTTGAAAGCAGCAGGGTTCCAAGCGGTACGCCGACAAAAGCGCCGGCCGCCATGGTGAAGACCTCGCGCCGGTCCGCCATGCGAAAGGCGGGCGGAATCATGCCGAGCGTCAGGACGCCGTCCACGACAAGCAGCACCGCCGAGGCGATACGCGGGCCGACAATGGCGCTCGCAAGCGGAATGAAGATGAGCGCTGCACCAAAACCGGAAAAACCACGGGCAAGGCCGGCAAGGCACGCGGCCCCCGCAAACATGGCAAGCAGCATGGGACTATGCGCGGTGATGAGCGCAGAGAAGAAATCGAGATGGGACATGGGTGACAGCACGGTTTCGAATACCTGTTCCTATCGCGCCCGCAGGCGTCTGGCGCATAAGTTTCCGTTCAAGGTCGCAAAACATCCTTTCGGATCGACGCGGACGGAGAATCGTGGTTAGAGTTGTAGTGCACGAACAAAGGATGAACAAATGCTTGCTGCCATGATGAACCAGTTCGAAGAGGCCTCGCAAAAATATGCCGGTGAAAACGGGATCATCCGCGACCCGGACTGGTACATGCTGAAGCTTCAGGAGGAAGTTGGCGAGGTCACGCAGGCCTGGAACCGATTGACGGGTCGGGGGCGCAACAAAGACAGGAGCAAAGAGGAGATGAAGCGGGATCTGGCCGACGAAACTGCCGATCTTCTCGGCCATGTGCTGCTGCTGGCGCATTATAACGGTCTCGATATCCAGGGAGCCATCGAGCGAAAATGGCATTTCAAGGCGGCGGTCTGACGGTCTCCCGAAAAGGCTGTGCGACCTGCAGCAGGCCCGCCACCGCATGCAGATCGCTCGAGACGGCGATGCACTTCTCCCGCATTTCCTCGGTCGGCGGTGCGACATCCGGCACCATGATGGTCATCATGCCAGCCGACGTTGCCGAGCGGACGCCGGAATAGGAATCCTCCAGCGCAAGGCAGCGTTGCGGCTCAAGGCCAAGGCGTTTTGCGGCGGTGAGATAGGGCATCGGCGCAGGCTTCGGCTCGGTGTAATCGCCGCGTGCGACGATGGTGTCAAAGCGCTTGAGAAGATCGTAAGGGCCGAGATGGCGTGTGACCGAATCGTGCCGCGATGAGGTGGCGATGGCACGGCGGATATGAAGCCGGTCAAGGAGATCGAGGATTTCGACGACGCCGGGTTTCAGCGCCACTCCATCAGCCATCATCAGGCCAAGATGCCGGAGCCAGGCATCCCGAAAGGCCTCCATCGGAAAATCCGCGCCGTAATCGGCAAAGATGGTGCCGGTAATGACATCCCACGGACTACCGCAAACCTTCTGATAGGTCTCGACCTTCATGCCATGGCCCCCTTCCTCAGAAGCCGCCAGAAATGAATCGCGATAAAGCGCCTCGCTTTCGATCAGCAATCCGTCCATGTCGAAAACAACCGCGTGCGGCAGAAAAGGCAGCATGGTCGCTCAACCGAACCGGAAAGGGCGTTCACCGAGGCTTTCGAACGGGCGGATCAGATACCCATCCGGATCGGCGACGATGAATTGCCGGTTGCCCACTTCGACCGTACCGCGCCTGTACCATTTTTCCTCCGGCGCCAGCACGAGACCGATCGAAGATCGCTCCAGCCGGTAAAGAACGGGTTGCAGGGAAGGAACGGCGAGCTGCAGGTTCATGCCGCGGCCAAACGGTGTGTCGAGCGAAGCATGGCCCGCCACGAAGGTCCGGGTCGCGCCGATCTGGTCGATCATCAGCTGCGCATCACCCAGCGCCAGATAGGCGAAACCCTCTTCGGGGCGCTCATAAACCACATGAAAACCGATCAGATCGCAATAAAATGCGCGGCTCTTCTGCCAGTCGCTGACGGCAAGCTCGGGAACGAGGGCATTTCGTATGATGGCCAGGGTCTCCTTTGTCACGCAGGCCCGGCGATGGGATGGGTGGCCCGCCATAAGCGATGATATTATCGTCTTCCCCGCGGCACGCCAGAGGAAACCTCATCATGGCAGCCATGTGTGAGGTTGTGGGGTGGGACGCTGCGGGGAGGATTGTCGCCGCGCCTGCGACACTGAACTACGCCTTCGTACCACCCACGGTGATCTGGTCCATGCGCAGATGCGGCTGGCCGACCCCGACCGGCACCCATTGCCCGGCCTTGCCGCAATTGCCGATGCCGGTATCCAGCTTGGAATCATTACCGATCATCGAGACGCGCTTCATCGCATCCGGCCCGTTGCCGATCAGCATCGCGCCCTTCACCGGCGCACCGATCTTGCCGTTCTCGATGAGGTAGGCCTCGGTGCAGCCGAATACGAATTTGCCTGAGGTGATGTCCACCTGGCCGCCGCCGAAGGAAACGGCGTAGATGCCCTTCTTTACGGAAGCGATGATCTCTTCCGGCGTCTTGTCGCCTGAGAGCATGTAGGTATTGGTCATGCGCGGCATCGGCACATAGGCATAACCCTGGCGGCGACCGTTGCCGGTCGCTTTCGCGCCCATCAGCCGGGCGTTCTGGCGGTCCTGCATATAGCCCACCAGCCTGCCATTCTCGATCAGCACATTATAGGCCGAGGGCGTGCCCTCGTCATCGATGGTCAGCGAACCGCGGCGGCTGTCGATGGTGCCGTCATCCACGACGGTCACGCCGGGGGCGGCCACCATCTCGCCCATCAGGCCGGCAAAGGCGGATGTCTTCTTGCGGTTGAAATCGCCTTCCAGACCGTGGCCGACTGCCTCATGCAGCATCACACCTGGCCAGCCGGAGCCGAGCACGACATCCATGGTACCGGCCGGCGCATCGATGGCGGTGAGGTTGACGAGCGCCTGCCGCAGCGCTTCATCTGCGCCGCGCTGCCAGTTTTCCGTGGTAATGAAATCGCCGAAACCGACGCGGCCGCCAATGCCATAGGAGCCGCTTTCCTGCCGGTCGCCTTCGCCCGCCACCACGGAGATGTTGATGCGGGTCATGGGGCGGATGTCACTCACCCGATGGCCATCGGCGCGCAGAATATCCACCACCTGCCAGCTTGCGGAAATCGTCGCCGTCACCTGCCGGACGTTTGGGTCCTTATCACGCAGATAGGCGTCGATATCGGTGAGAAGTTTCACCTTTTCCTCAAAGCTCGGGCTGCCGATCGGGTTCTCATCGCCGTAAAGCTTCTTGTTGGTGCGTTGCGGGGCGGCGGCATAGGAGCCGGAATAACCTCTGGTGACAGCGCCGACAGCATCCGAAGCGCGCTTCAGCGCACCTTCAGAAAGCTCGCCGGCATGGGCATAACCCACCGTCTCGCCGGCAACGGCGCGCAGGCCAAAACCCTGGTCGGTGTTGAAGGACCCGCCTTTCAGGCGGCCATTGTCGAAGGTCAGCGATTCTGCCTGGGCATGTTCAATGAAAAGCTCGCCATCATCGGCCCCGGCAAGCGCCTCGCCAACGAGCTTGCGCAATTGCGTTTCATCGCAATCGAAGAGTTTTACAAGGTCGTCGGTCATGGGAGGCTCCAAACTGAATAGTGTCTGGCAAGCATGTAGGATCGTGCGCCGCCGGTGGCAAGCCAAAGCGTCATCATCAAGTCAGCTTGAAAATGAAATGAACCACGATGAAAGCAGCGACGCAAACCACCAGTTGATGCAGGATCATCGGGAACGTCAGCCGTGACCAATGTTTGCTCGAATCCGGCACGATGCGTTGCCAATGAAGGTAAGCAAGCTGGGTGCCGGATGTAACCGACAGCGCAAGCTCAATCATCTGCCAGTCCTTGGGAGAATCAAACAAAATCCCGACTTTGCGAGCGTAACCCGCAATAAAGGCAAGTGCGACGTAAAAAAAGGCAACGCCGCATATGAAGCGAAAGCTGGCGAGCTTGTTTTCTCTCATGCTTTTCAGTAATTGCTAAAACTATACTTTTATAGTATAGTTTTCTCGCCAAAAAGCAAGGCTCTCTGCTCAAGGAAGCGCATCATAACCTTCAGCAAAGCCCGAAAGCTCGATCGGAATGCCCACCCGGTCCTGATCGACGGATTCGCGCAGCGCAAAGACGGCGTTCTTGCCGGCGCGCAGCACTTTCAGCAGCTCGTCATCAATATCGACTTCCACATAGCAGCCTTCGGAGAAGCAGCGGGTGAAATAGGCGCGGCCGATATTGTTATTGTCGATGTAAAGTTCCATGCCATCCTTCAAAAGCACGCCGAGCGGCGCGAGGATGCGCAGGATACGCGACTTGCGGTCGGCGGTTTTCAGGATGACCACCGAAAGTCCCACTTCCGGGCGGTCGTCGGCGATCACGTTCTGCATCAGCGCGCATTGTTCTTCGGTTGCGCCTGCCGGCTTGTCGCAGATGACCGACCATGCGCCATGCGTCGACTTCGGCGTGCCGGGCGGCTGCTGTTGCGCCAGCGCCGCAGCGGCGGGGGCGATGATGGCAAGACCGGCGGCGGCAAGAAAAGTGCGCGCGAGCGGGGAAAGACGCATGGATACCTCTGGGATTCGAATCAGTGCGGCTATTTTGACGCCATAATCCGGAAAAAAAAGCCTAGAGCTTTCAATTCCAGCCGAGTTGGGCGGAAATAGGACCTGTCGGCCCGCATGGGCGTCCGATTTGCCCGGCGCGTCGTTCGTTATTCGCCGATCAAACCGGCTGGAAGATGGGGCTTTGTCGCATTTGGGCTGTTCGAAATCGCGCTCAGTGGGTCAGCTCGGACACAGGGTGCGGGAAAGTCGGCCGTGGATTGATCAATGGCAAAATTGGGGCGCATCCGTGTCCCGACGCATATTGCGGCAGAGGGCAAACTGTGGTTTGAAGTTAGTACCATTAGCATGGATTCTGCGTCTGTGATTGATCTAGATCAGACGCGTGAGGGAGAGGGTACCGTGAGGAATAGGATTTACGCAGCACTGGCGGGGATGACCTGTCTGCTCACGGCTGTCGGCGCCCACGCCGATCAGCCGGTGCATTGGCAAATGGGCATGCAGGAGGCCGCCACGCCGATCATGCACGAAATACGCTGGTTCGAACAATATACATTGTGGTTCATTGTTCCGGTCACGCTTTTCGTTCTTGCGCTGCTCATCATCGTTGCCGTGAAATTCCACGCCGCGAAAAACCCCGTTGCTTCCAAGACCAGCCATAATACGGCGATCGAGGTGGTGTGGACGCTGGCGCCGGTGCTCATTCTCCTGTTCCTCGCTTTCCCCTCGTTCAATCTTCTGAACGCACAGCTGACGCAGCCGGAAAACCCTGATCTGACGCTGAAGGCGACCGCCACGCAATGGCTGTGGAGCTATGAATACAAGGCCGCCGAGGGCGCCGAGCCGCTCTCCTTCGACAGCTATCTGCTGAAGGATCAGGACCGCGCTGCCGCCGGCAAAGAGGACAAGGCCCGCTATCCGCGTCTTCTCGCGGTCGACAATGAAATGGTCGTTCCCGTCGGCAAGACCGTTCGCCTTCTGGTGACGGCGGCCCCGACCGACGTCATCCACGCCTTCGCCATGCCCGCTTTCGGCGTCAAGATCGATGCCGTTCCGGGCCGTCTCAACGAAACATGGTTCAAGCCGGAGAAGGAAGGCCTGTATTACGGTCAATGTTCCGAGCTTTGCGGCAAGGACCACGCCTTCATGCCGATCGCCATTCGGGTGGTTTCCGAACAGCAGTACAACACCTGGCACGCCGCCGCCGCTTCTGACCTGAACGGCGCGAACCGGGCGCTGATGGCCTCCGTCGACGGCGCTCCGCGCACGGTTGACGTTGCCGCCAACGAAACCAACTGACGACTGGAGTGACGACAATGGCTGGACCTTCCGCACACGACGATCATCACTCGCATGGTCAATCCGCACATGAAGCGCACGCGCATGACGATCATTCGCATGATGCGCATCATTCCCATACGCCGGGCTTTTTCGCCCGCTGGTTCCTGTCCACCAACCACAAGGACATCGGCACGCTCTATTTGATCTTCGCCATCATGGCGGGCATCATCGGCGGCGGCCTGTCGGTCGTCATGCGCATGGAGTTGCAGGAGCCGGGCATCCAGATCTTCCACGGTCTGGCTTCCATGGTCTACGGCTTCGAGGGCGATGCCGCCATCGACGGCGGCAAGCACATGTTCAACGTGTTCACGACAGCGCACGCGCTCATCATGATCTTCTTCATGGTCATGCCGGCGATGATCGGCGGTTTTGCCAACTGGATGATCCCGATCATGATCGGCGCGCCTGACATGGCTTTCCCGCGCCTCAACAATATCTCCTTCTGGCTGATCGTTCCGGCCTTCATCCTGCTGCTCCTGTCGCTCTTCGTCGAAGGTCCGGCGGGTGCTTACGGCGTGGGCGGCGGCTGGACCATGTATCCGCCTCTGTCGACCAGCGGCATGCCCGGACCTGCGGTGGATCTGGCGATCTTCTCGCTGCACGTCGCCGGCGCATCCTCGATCCTCGGCGCCATCAACTTCATCACCACCATTCTCAACATGCGCGCTCCTGGCATGACGCTGCACAAGATGCCGCTGTTTGCCTGGTCGGTTCTGGTCACCGCATTTCTGCTGCTGCTGTCCCTGCCGGTTCTGGCGGGTGGCATCACCATGCTTCTGACCGACCGTAACTTCGGCACCGCGTTCTTCTCGCCGGAAGGCGGCGGCGATCCGATCCTCTACCAGCACCTGTTCTGGTTCTTCGGCCACCCGGAAGTGTACATCCTGATCCTGCCCGGATTCGGCATCATCAGCCACATCGTGTCCACCTTCTCCAAGAAGCCGGTCTTCGGTTATCTCGGCATGGCTTACGCCATGGTCGCCATCGGCGCCGTCGGCTTCATCGTCTGGGCCCACCACATGTATACGGTCGGCCTGTCGCTCGAGGCACAGCGCTACTTCGTTTTCGCCACCATGGTCATCGCGGTGCCGACGGGGATCAAGATCTTCTCATGGATCGCGACGATGTGGGGCGGTTCGCTGACCTTCTCGACCCCGATGGTCTGGGCAATCGGCTTCATCTTCCTGTTCACGGTCGGTGGCGTCACCGGCGTACAGCTCGCCAATGCCGGTCTCGACCGTTCGCTGCACGATACCTATTACGTCGTGGCCCACTTCCACTACGTGCTGTCGCTCGGCGCCGTCTTTGCGATCTTCGCCGGCTGGTACTATTGGTTCCCGAAGATCACCGGCTACATGTACAACGAGTTCATCGGCAAGCTGCATTTCTGGGTCATGTTCATCGGCGTGAACCTGATCTTCTTCCCGCAGCACTTCCTCGGTCTCGCCGGCATGCCGCGCCGCTACATCGATTATCCCGATGCCTATGCCGGCTGGAACCTGGTATCGTCCTACGGTTCCTATATCTCGGCGGTTGCCGTGGGCATCTTCCTCTTCGGCGTCTGGGAAGCCTTCGCCAAGAAGCGGATCGCCGGCAACAATCCCTGGGGTGAGGGCGCGACGACGCTCGAATGGCAGCTGTCTTCGCCGCCGCCTTACCACCAGTGGGAACAGCTTCCGCGCATTCGCTGATGCGCGGGCTGGAAGGCGCAGGCTCGGCCTGCGCATTCCAGCTGCTGAAAAAGAGGGACGGCGCGGTTGGGTCCGTGCCGTTTCCCGAACGGGCAGCTTCTCCTGCTGCGTGACATTTTGTCCAAGCGATGCTTTCCGTCCGACGTGATACATGCCCGGACATGATAAATGCCAAATCTGGCCTTTATGAAAAGCAAGCGCAGACGAATGGCGGCAGGGCGCGGCGATTGGCCGGCACATGATGACATCGGTTTAGGCCGGTGTCGCGCCTGCGAGGACGTTCGGGACCGATGAATTGACGCATCGCGCATGCCGGAAATCCCATTCGTTTTTCGGGCCGGTGCAAGGGGTGTCGTAGCAGGCGGCATCTGAAGGAAACAGGACAGGACATGACCGTTATCGACGATCGCGACATGATGGGCGCAGAAAGCTCCGAACTTTCGGAAGCCGGCGCACGCGATTATTTCGAGTTGCTGAAGCCGCGCGTCATGTCGCTCGTCGTCTTCATAGCCTTTGCCGGCCTCGTGCTGGCGCCGGGTGAAATCAACCCTATTCTCGGGCTTATTGCCATTCTCTGTATCGCCGTCGGCGCCGGTGCGTCGGGTGCGCTCAACATGTGGTACGATGCCGATATTGATGCCGTGATGAGCCGCACCGCCAAGCGGCCGATCCCGTCGGGCCGCATCGCGCCGCGCGAGGCGCTGGCCTTCGGCCTGACGCTGTCGGCCTTCTCGGTGGTCATCCTCGGGCTTGCGGTCAACTGGTTCTCGGCCGGCCTGCTTGCCTTCACCATCTTCTTTTACGCCGTCGTTTATACGATGTGGCTGAAGCGTTCGACGCCGCAGAACATCGTCATTGGCGGTGCTGCCGGCGCTTTCCCGCCCATGCTCGGCTGGGCCTGCGTTACAGGCGGCGTTTCGCTTGATAGCATCATCCTGTTCCTCATCATCTTTCTGTGGACACCGGCGCATTTCTGGGCGCTGGCGCTGTTCAAGATGCGCGATTACGGCTCTGTCGGCATTCCGATGATGCCGAATGTGGCGGGCGAGCGTTCCACCAAGAACCAGATGATCGTTTATGCGGTACTGACCGCGGCGGCGGCTGTTGCGCCTTATTTCACGGGTCTGGCGAGTGTCGGTTACGGTATTTTCGCCGCCGTGCTCAGCGCAATCTTCGTCTACTGTTCGTTCGATGTCCGGCGCATGCCTGAAGGCGACGAGAAGATGTTGCCCGCCAAGAAGATGTTCGCCTATTCGGTGCTTTATCTCTTCGCGATTTTCTCTGGCCTTCTGGCCGATCATTTCGCGCCGGCCATGAAGGCCGTGATTTCGGGAGTCCTTTAATGGAAACGGTGGAACTGAGCGCGGCGCAGAAAAAATCGAGACGCGGGCGCAATATTGCGCTTGGCGTCCTGCTCGCCGGTCTGGTGGTGCTGTTCTACGTCATCACCATCATCAAGATCGGCTCGCATTGACGGTCTGAGTATAGGAGAGGAGGGGAGGAGATGGCGAATATGGAAGCAGAAACAGCGCGGACCGGCTCGCAGCGGGTGAGCAACCGGTCGATCCTCGTGCTCTGTCTCGTATTTTTCTGCGCCATGATCGGCATGGCCTATGCCGCCGTGCCGTTATACAGCCTGTTCTGCCGCGTCACCGGTTACAACGGCACGACGCAGCGCGTGGAGCAATATTCCGACGTCATCCTCGACAAGACCATCAACGTCACTTTCGACGCTAATACATCGAATGGCCTCAACTGGGATTTCCGCCCGGTCGACAAGAAGGTCACGCCGAAGATCGGCGAAACGGTGAAGGTCACTTTCAAGGCTACGAACCGTTCACCCGTCGCAACCACCGGTACGGCGGTGTTCAACGTCACGCCGATGGAAGCGGGCGCCTATTTCAACAAGGTGGAGTGTTTCTGCTTCACCGAAACGACGCTGCAACCGGGCGAAACGCTGGAAATGCCGGTGGTGTTTTTCGTCGATCCCGACATCGCCACGGCGCGCGAAACCAAAAGCGTTCATACTTTAACGCTGTCCTATACGTTTTATCCGGCCAAAACCGAAAAACCGGTTGCGTCCTTGCCGGTAAAGACAGAATCTGGCGACAGCAAATTGTAAGAGGAGATCCGGGTCTTTGAGGGGGCCGGATCAGGGAAGAGATAGCAGGGGATTGTCGTAATGGCAGATACGCATCAGAAGAACCACGACTACCACATCATAGACCCGAGCCCGTGGCCGCTTCTGGCCTCGATCGGCGCCTTCGTCATGACCTTCGGCGGCGTCTGCTACATGCGTTACCTGTCGGGCGGCTCCTTCAAGCTGTTCGGTGCCGAAATGGCCAATCCCTGGCTGTTCTATATCGGTCTCGTTATCGTGCTCTACGTCATGTACGCGTGGTGGGCGGACACGATTAAGGAAGCCAATGAGGGCAGCCATACCCGCGTGGTTTCGCTGCATCTGCGTTACGGCATGATCATGTTCATCGCCTCCGAGGTGATGTTCTTTGTCGCCTGGTTCTGGGCCTATTTCGATGCCAGCCTCTTCCCGCATGAGGCCATCCAGGCGTCGCGCCTTGAATATACCGGCGGTCAATGGCCACCGAAGGGCATCGAGGTCATCGATCCCTGGCATCTGCCGCTCTACAATACTGTCATCCTGCTTCTCTCGGGCACCTGCGTCACCTGGGCGCACCACGCCCTGCTGCATAATGACCGCAAGGGCCTGATCTCGGGTCTGGCACTGACCGTCGCGCTCGGCGTCCTGTTCTCCACCGTGCAGGTCTACGAGTACATTCACGCACCATTCGACTTCAAGAATTCGATCTACGGCGCGACCTTCTTCATGGCCACCGGTTTCCACGGTTTCCATGTCTTCGTCGGCACGGTCTTCCTGCTGGTCTGCCTGTTCCGCGCCATCGCCGGCGGTTTCACGCCAAAGCAGCATTTCGGTTTCGAGGCGGCGGCCTGGTACTGGCACTTCGTTGACGTCGTCTGGCTGTTCCTGTTCTTCGCCATCTATATCTGGGGTGGCTGGGGCGCACCGCTGCACGGTTAACTTACGCCGTGTAGCCACCACATTGCTTCTCAGTCGAGCGAGCGCCACGTATTTCTTCTCCCCGCCCGGGGAGAAGAAACAAGGTGCAATCACGAGAGCATATGCGACTGCCCGAAGCTCTACGTACTCTTTGAGGTTTTTGCCAGCGGGAGCGGGAGGTCCTCATGTCTGAAACACCAAACGGCAATTTCGCTCCTGTCGATCCCATCAAGGTGGGCTTGAAAGGCTGCTGCCCCCGTTGCGGCAATGGCCGGCTGTTCGATGGTTTTTTGACACCGAAACCCGCCTGCAGCGCCTGCGGGCTGGATTACGGCTTTGCCGATGCGGGTGATGGCCCGGCCGTTTTCGTCATGCTGATCGTCGGTTTTCTGGTCGTCGGGCTGGCGCTCTGGGTTGATCAGCGTTTTGCCCCGCCCGTCTGGGTGCATGTCATGCTCTGGTTGCCGTTTACGGTGATTGTCTCCCTCGTGCTGCTGCGCAAGCTGAAAGGGATCATGATTGCGCTGCAATACCGCAACAATGCAAGCGAAGGCAGGCTTGATCGTGAATGACGTTTCCCACATGAAGGCGGCGGAACGGCGGGTCTGGTTCGCCGCGCCGCTGGTGCTGCTGGCGCTTGCCATCCTTCTCGGACTCGGCACCTGGCAGGTGAAACGGCTCTACTGGAAAGAGGCCCTGATGGCCGACATCGAGGAGCGGCGGAACGCAAGCCCGGTCACACTCTCCGATATCGAGGCCATCGCGAAAAGCGGCGGCGAGATAGAATACCGCAAGGTCAGGCTATCAGGCACTTTCGATCACACGCGCGAGCGGCATTTCTTCGCCACCCATAAGGGCCAGACCGGTTATTATATCTATACGCCCCTGACGCTCGCCGATGGCCGCATCCTTTTCGTCAATCGCGGCTTCGTGCCCTTCGAGATGAAGGACCCGGCCAAACGGCCCGATGGCCAGGTGAGCGGTGAGGTGACGATAACCGGGCTGGCGCGTGCGCCGCTGGTTGCAAAGCCGTCCTCGCTGTTGCCGGACAATGATATCGCCAAGAATATCTTCTATTGGAAGGATCTGGCGGCGATGGCGTCCAGCGCCGAAGTCCCGTCCGACCGGCTGGTCAAACTCTTCGTGGATGCCGACAATGCGCCCAATCCCGGCGGCTGGCCGCAGGGCGGTGTGACGCTGATAGATTTGCCCAACAATCACCTGCAATATGCGATAACGTGGTATGGTCTGGCGGCGGCCCTTGTCATCGTCGTCGGTTTTGCCTATTTCCGGAACGGTAAGGCGCAGGGTGACTGAAGAGCGCGCCGTCCAGTAGGGCGGTTTATCGGGCAAGACTACGGTGCTGGCCAAGGAGCACGCCAAGGAGCTGGAATGAACATCGCCGTTTCCAAACCCCCTTTGACGATAAGGCTGTGCGGACCGCGCGGCTTTTGTGCGGGCGTGGACCGGGCGATTCAGATCGTCGTGCTGGCGTTGAAGGCCTATGGCGCGCCGGTCTATGTCCGCCATGAAATCGTGCATAATCGGTATGTCGTTGAAGGGCTGGAAGCCAAAGGCGCGATTTTCGTCGAGGAATTGCATGAAATCCCGGCCGAGCATCGCGAGCAGCCGGTGGTCTTTTCCGCCCATGGCGTGCCGAAATCCGTGCCTGAAGATGCGCAGGCGCGTAACCTGTTTTATCTCGACGCGACTTGCCCGCTGGTTTCCAAGGTCCATAAGCAGGCCATGCGCCACCAGCGCCTCGGCCGCCATGTGGTGCTGATCGGCCATGCCGGTCACCCCGAGGTCATCGGCACCATGGGCCAGCTGCCCGAAGGCACGGTCTCGCTGGTCGAGACGGTGGAAGATGCGGGCGTTTATGAACCGGTCGACCGTGAAAATCTCGGTTTCGTCACCCAGACGACGCTTTCGGTCGATGATACCGCCGGCGTCATCGCCAGGCTTCAGGAACGTTTCCCGGCCATTCAGGCGCCCGCCGCCGACAGCATCTGTTACGCAACCACAAACCGTCAGGATGCGGTGAAGCAGGCGGCCCCCGGCTGCGACCTCTTCATCGTCGTTGGCGCCCCCAATTCTTCCAATTCCAAGCGGCTGGTGGAAGTGGCGCTGCGGGCCGGCGCCAAGCACTCGGTGCTGGTGCAGCGGGCCTCGGAAATCGACTGGGACGAAATCGGCGATATCCGCACGGTCGGCCTTTCAGCCGGTGCTTCGGCGCCGGAAGTCATCGTTGATGAGATCATCGAGGCCTTCAAGGCGCGTTTCGATACCACGCTCGATCTCGCCGTGACGGTTGAGGAAACGGAACATTTCCTCGTCAACCGCGAACTGCGCAGCATCGAACTGACGACGGATGATATGGCTTTCGTGAACGGCAATGCCAGCAATGCGCTGCCGCCCAAAGCTGTCGTCGGTATCTGAAGCGGGATGAGGCCGGGTGTGGGGCATTCCCACGCGTCATCCTCCCCCGAGATTTTCATTCCATCCTTCATCAAGAGATTTAAAGTTGGCAGTTTATACGGATATCACCGAAGATGATCTGAGGAATTTCCTCACGCAATATGACGTCGGCAACCTCACTTCCTATAAGGGTATTGCCGAAGGCGTCGAAAACTCCAATTTCCTGCTGCACACCACCAAGGACCCGCTGATCCTGACGCTTTATGAAAAGCGTGTGGAAAAAAACGATCTGCCTTTTTTCCTCGGCCTCATGCAGCATCTGGCCGCCAAGGGCCTGTCCTGCCCCTTGCCGCTGCCGCGCAAGGATGGCGAATTGCTGGGCGAATTGTCGGGTCGGCCGGCGGCGCTCATTTCCTTCCTTGAAGGCATGTGGCTGAGAAAGCCGGAAGCGAAACATTGCCGGGAAGTCGGCAAGGCGCTGGCCGCCATGCATCTGGCGGGCGAGGGGTTCGAAATCAAACGGCCGAATGCGCTTTCCGTCGAGGGCTGGAAGGTGTTGTGGGACAAGTCCGAAGCCCGCGCCGACGAGGTGGAGAAGGGCCTGAAAGACGAGATTCGCCCGGAGATCGATTATCTCGCCGCCCATTGGCCGAAAGATTTGCCGGCCGGCGTCATCCATGCCGATCTGTTCCAGGACAACGTGTTCTTCCTTGGCGATGAACTGTCCGGCCTGATCGATTTTTATTTCGCCTGCAACGACCTGCTAGCTTATGACGTGTCGATCTGCCTCAATGCCTGGTGCTTCGAAAAGGATGGCGCTTATAACGTCACCAAGGGCAAGGCGCTGCTGGAAGGCTATCAGTCCGTACGGCCGCTGAGCGGAGCGGAGCTGGAAGTGCTGCCGCTTCTGGCGCGCGGTTCGGCGCTGCGTTTCTTCCTGACCCGGCTTTACGACTGGCTGACGACGCCGGCCGGCGCGCTGGTCGTCAAGAAAGACCCGCTGGAATATCTGCGCAAGCTGCGGTTCCACCGCACGATCGCCAATGTCGCCGAATATGGGTTGGCGGGCGAATGAAGCATGTCGACATTTTCACCGATGGCGCCTGCTCCGGCAATCCCGGGCCGGGTGGCTGGGGCGCCGTGCTGCGTTATGGCGAGGTGGAGAAGGAACTCTCCGGCGGCGAGGCCGAGACCACCAATAACCGCATGGAACTGCTGGCGGCGATCTCGGCGCTCAACGCGTTGAAAAGCCCCTGCGAGGTCGATCTTTATACCGACAGCGCCTATGTGAAGGACGGCATCACCAAGTGGATTTTCGGCTGGAAAAAGAAGGGCTGGAAAACCGCCGATAACAAGCCGGTCAAGAATGTCGAGCTGTGGCAGGCGCTGGAGGCGGCGCAGGAGCGCCACAAGGTCACCCTGCATTGGGTGAAGGGCCATGCCGGCCACCCCGAAAACGAGCGCGCCGACGAACTGGCGCGCAAGGGCATGGAGCCCTTCAAACGCCGGTAACGCAAGCCTGCTTTATTCCGGGTATGACTGGCCCCAAGTGGGCCGACGCTCAATCCCGATTTGGGGCCGATTGGGCCCGATTGGGGGTTGTGAAAACGGAAACCCGACTTATCTTGTCGTCAAACAGCTTGGACGGCGTTCCAGCGGAGGAGACATTCGGATGATCCTGCATTGTGTATTTCTACGCTTCAAGGCTGCGACGGCATCCTCTGAAAAACACGCTGTTTTCGAGGCGATTGCGGCCCTGAAGGACGAGATACCGGGGATCGTGGACGTGAAATACGGCCAGAACATCTCGCCCGAAGGCCTGAATGGCGGTTTCGTTGACGGTTTTATCGTCACGCTGGAAAGCCCCGAAGCCCGCGATGACTACCTTGCCCATCCCAAGCACATGGAAGTCGGGGAACGCCTCGTCTCGCTGACCGATGGCGGCCTTGCCGGGCTTCTGGTGTTCGACATGAATGTATAAAGGGAAGCAACCGGTCAGAAGGTGATCTTCCAGCCGGTCCGAACCCATAGGTTGGGATCGTCACCCTCTGTGGTGACATTGAGGTTCAGCGACGCCGTCCCGCCCGCCATATCGAATTCCGCGCCAAGGCCTGCACGCAGCCAGAAGCGGTCAATATCTTGCCCGGCGAAAGAAAATCCCATCAGCCCGTCAATGGCGCCCGTCGTCGCTGCCGTCTTCTTTTCCAGCCGATAGGCCGCCTCGGCTCGTGCCATGAGGCGGATGGAGTCGCTGAGATCGGTAACGCCATCGAGACCGGCGCGAATGATGGTGGATTGCTCGCCGCTCGCATCGAAAATGGCCGGAAACGCGCCGCCGGTCTCCGCATAAGCGCCCATCTCGGCTTTGGCATAGGTCACCCCTGCATAAGGCGTCAGGTTCCATCCGCTGATTGAGAGCGCGTCCAGCCAGTCGAACCGCAGTTTCGCCGCCCAGACATTGAGATCGGTTTCCCCCCGCGAATAATCCACGCTCGATCGACATCCTGCCGGTTGCATAATAGCCGCCAATGGTGGCATGAAGCCCGCCGGTGAGCGGCAGGCTGATCTCGGGCGCGATGTAGAAGCCCCTGTGAATGAAGTCGCCGCCGGTATCGATATCGCGTTGGTCGTAAAGGCCGCCGAAGGCGATACGCGCCGTCGTTCCACCTTCGAGCCCGATGCCATAACCGATATCGGCAATGCCGAAACCGCCGGCTGTGCCATATCCATCATTATAGCCGATATCGCTGACGACGGAGAAAGATTGCCGGCCCGGCTCCAGCAGGCTGTGCATGGGCGCGCCATGGGCGCCGTCAAGAACAGTATTGGCAATGGTGAGGCCGATACCGGTATGCGGCTTGGCTGCCAGCGTCCGGGCATATTGATCGAGATCGATGATGCCGGAACGCGCGGGAAGGACGGAATGGCCAGTCGTGGGGGCCGAACCGGGTGGGGAAACAGAAGATGCGTTAGATGCAGGAGGTGCCGTGGTTGCGGGAGATGTGGAGGCAGCGGAAGAGCCGGAGGGCGGGGCGGACGTTGAGGATGTAGATGACGCAGACGATGAAGAAGACGCTGAAGTGCCGGAAGATGTCGAAGGAGTGGTCGAGGTGCCTGACCCACTGGTGAGGTCGATCCCTCGCGGCTGTCTGCCGCCGTTACCCGGATTTCCGGATGTCACCGCATCCACGTCGTCCAATGTGGTGCGCGGCTGCGATGTGCCGGGGTCCGCAAGCACGATACGGGCGATGTAAGGCGTGTTGTTTTTCGTTTGGCCGACAATGATATTGCCGTCGGCACTGACGCCGGTGGCGTTGTGGGTGAAATCGGCGGCGACGGTGACGCCGTTGCTGCGCAGCCAGTCCTCGACGGAAACCATGCCCGTCGTCTCCGTCCAGCGGAAGCCGCGCTGCCTGCTGCCGGCCTGCGAAGCGCCGACGATCACCGAACCGTCGGCGTTCATGGCATACGGGCTGGACCCGCCACTGCCGCCAATCGAGCCGAGTGGCTGCATCACGCCGGTGGTTGCGTTCCAGCGAAAGCCGTGCCATTCGTCCACGGCAAACATCGCATCGCCTCCGAACGAAATATCGTCTATGAAAGACGGGAAAGACGATGAGGTGTCGCCATCGCCCATCCTGTCCTCCAGTTCCTCGAAAGGGATAAAAACGAGGAATCTAGACTCTGCTGCGACAATGGAGCCATCGGCGCTGACGGCGACGGCACGCGCATCGGATGAACCGGGAAGTGTTCCGATGTTCTGTGTAGCGCCGGTCGTTGCGGTCCAGCGGAAAGCATTGATATTGGTTGTCGTATGATATTCACCGACGACGACCGAACCATCGGCATTGACGCCATTGGCGATGGAGGATTTTGAATCGGAGGGCATGTCGAGCGCCGTCATGATGCCTGTCGTTGCCGACCAGCGAAACGCTTTCTGCGTCTCGATTGCCCCCGACCCGCCGACAACGACGGAACCATCGTCACTGACGTCCTTCGCCGTGGATTGGCGGTCGCCACTGAGTGTGCCGAGATTCCATACCCCCGTTGACGCGCTCCAGCGAAAAGCCTGACCGCTGCTCAGGGTCCCGACAAAGACCGAGCCATCGGAATTCACTTTCTCGGCGCGGCCTCGGCCTGCACCGGTCATGTCATCGACATAAAAAAGGCCGCCCGTCGCAACATCCCAACGGAAGGATCGTGGTCCACTGTTGGTGCTTGAATATCCGACGGCGACAGAACCGTTGGCGCTGATGTCGTTGACGACGAAACTTCCCGTCTCACCCAGCCGTCGTACATAGGGATAATCTTGCGGATCGCCGGCATTTGCCGTCTCGCTCCATCCGGCTGTCATCAATATTGCGATCAGACCGGAAAAATATCCCGAAAGAGCGATAGCACTGGCCGGAAGAGATTGGGCAACACTTTGTGCAAATGCCCTCAAGTCGGCATCACCACGACAGTTATTTTTGCGCGCAAATATGCATTGATGTGCAAAAAAACGATTTCTCCGGGTCAGGTCGCCAGGTCTAGGGCTGAAAAAAGGGGTCGGCCTGTGCCGTTTCTCAGGCATGGTTGTTCCGCGCCACCGGTGCAGTAATCCTTCGCATCAACACCCCTGGGGATTTTTATCTACGTGATGCAGGTGGATATTGGAGCAATTGTAATGCGCATCAGCTCAGATATTTGAATATAATAAAAGCAGAATATTCGTATAAACTAAAATTACGCATGTAAATATTTGCTTTTTCCAAGTATAATTTTTATGCGTAGCGCACGATTCGTCAAGGCCCGCGAAGGATAAGTTCGCGGGCCTGCTTAATATTTGATGTATGAAGTTGTGTATCTAAGAATAAGCTTCTTAAAGCTGCTCAATCATCGCCGCCGCGGCCGAAACCGTCGCCTGGCCGGGGTTTTCTTCGACGTTGAGCGACTTCACCACGCCGTCTTCAACCAGCATGGAATAACGCTTGGAACGGACGCCGAGACCGCCGCCGGAAAGGTCGGCATCAAGGCCGAGCGCCTTGGTGAAGGAGGCGTCCCAGTCGGCGAGGAAGTGGATTTTGCCCTGGCCGCCTGACGATTGCGCCCAGGCGCCCATCACATGCCAGTCATTGACGGAGATGACGGCGATGTCATCCACGCCCTTGGAAAGAATGGCGTCGCGGTTTTCGAGATAGCCCGGCAGATGGTTCAGCGAGCAGGTGGGGGTGAATGCGCCGGGAACGGCAAAGAGAACCACCTTCTTGCCGCCGAAAAGCGCGTCCGTGGTGGTTTCCACCGGGCCATCGGCCGTCTTTTCCTTGAAGGTTGCGGAAGGCAGTTTTTCGCCGATCTTGATGGTCATATCCGTGCTCCTGTGGCCGTTCGGTTCGCGCGAACTATAGAGCACGGAAATGAAATCTGTCATGCGGTTTTCGAGGTAAATTCCAGAGGTGGAACACCCGCTCCGCGACGACCGAACAAACGCTCAGGGCTTTGGAAAATTCAGCACCGTTTCCATCGCCCGGTCGCCGGATTTGACCAGGATGGGCCAGCTGTTACCCTGCACCTGATAGGTTTTCGGCAGGCCCTTGATGTTCATGTAGAAGGAGAGCTTGCGCTTGTCGCGCACCAGGTTCTGCGGCTCGTAATAGGCAAAACCGGAAGGGCCGGCGATGAAGATCTCGGTCTCCTTGGGCGCATTTTCCGGAAGCTGCAGCTGCACGCCGAGCATGGTCTTGTCGGGCGTGATGTGGAAATCGATGACCTTGAAATCGTCGGAGGCCGCTTCGGGCAGGGTCTCGCGTGCCTCTTCGAGAAGGCGGCGTTCCTCGCTGTCATCATCAGCAGCGGCATTGCCGCGGCTGATGGAAAATTTCGCCTCGAAGGGAATGCAGATATTCTGGCACACGCCGATGAAGGCGGTGAAATCGATCGTCCCGCTCGCCGCCGGATCGGCGGCCTTCAGCTGGAAGGGAAGGCTGACGGCGTGGTCATAACCGATATCGGTGATGTCACCGTTTTCGATCAGTTTCGGGACCGGATAGGCCATGGTGATCAGGCTGACGCCGCTCGCCGGATCGGGCGTGATCTGCGGCGGGATGCCCGCTTCGCCCGGTTCGCGCCAATAGGTTATCCAGCCGTCCTTCGGCTCGATCTGCAACACGCCGCGCACCACGCCGTCCGCATCCATGGCAAGGCTCGCCACCCGCATCTGGCCGCCTTCGCTTCTCGCCCAGTCGGTAATTTCGGCCCGGGCGGCTTGTGCGCCGCCGAGGAGGACGGCAAATGCGGCCGCAAGGCGAAGATGTGAAAATCGAAAGAATATCCTGACGCTCATGCTTCCCGTCTAACCCAACATGGCCCGGCGGACCAGTTACGAATTCGTGGGGTTCATCATTTTCGGTTGATTGATCGGGCGCTATGCCGCATCCTGTACCTTGTCGAAGTGCGAACACCGTTTTTCGTTCAATGACGAAATTCGGTCTGCTGGAGGCGCCGGTGAGCTTTTCAACCCTGATGGATAAACGCGAACGTGGCTTTCTCGATGGTCAGTTCCTCATGGCGATGCCGGGGCTGGACGACGGCAATTTTGCCCGTGCGGTGATCTATATCTGCGCCCATTCGGATGCCGGCGCCATGGGTTTCATCATCAACCGCCCGCAACAGATCACCTTCACGGACATTCTGCTGCATCTGAAACTGGTGGACAGCAACGACGCCATCATGCTGCCCAACCGCACCCGCGAATTTCCGATCCAGTGCGGCGGCCCGGTCGAATCCGGCCGCGGTTTCGTGCTGCATTCGGATGATTACTTAAGCGAATCCAGCATTCCGGTCAGCGATGATATTTCGCTGACGGCTACGCTCGATATCGTCCGTGCCATCTCCAATGGTCGCGGCCCGCAAAAGGCGACCATGATGCTCGGTTATGCCGGCTGGGGTCCGGGCCAGCTGGAAAACGAAATCGCCAATAATGGCTGGCTGAATTGCCCGGCCGCAGAAGAGCTGATCTTTGACCGGGGCCTGGACAATAAATATGAGCGGGCGCTGGCTCTGATGGGTGTGGATGCCCGCATGCTCTCCACGGATGCCGGGCACGCCTGAGCCCCTCTTGTTCGCGGCGGTTTTTTGCTGGAACCAAATCCTGATCACTGACGTTACTCACCCGGAAAGCCGGACAGACAGTACGGCTCAACTAGGGAGCAGTAATATGGGTAGCACATCTGACAAGATCGCCGGTAAGGCCAATGAAGTTGCTGGTAAGGTGAAGAAGAACGTCGGCGAAGCGACCGGTAACAATGAATTGCGAGCCAAGGGTGCCGCCCAGGAAACGAAGGGCAAGGTGCAGACCTCTGTTGGCAAGGCGAAGGATGCCGTCAAAGGCGCCGTTGACCGCATGTAATATTGCATGAAGTGATGCGCCCCTCCCACAGCAGGGCGCGTGGAGCGCATGTGTTCTCGCACATGCGCTCTTGTCGTGTATGGGCCAAGGTGACCGGGCGTCACGCCGTCACTTCCGCATTTTATGTCTGCCTTTCCTCCACCCGTTCCATCGCAAGGGTTTCACCCATGAAGCTTTTCTCCTGCGCAGCCTGCGGCCAGCCCGTTCATTTCGACAATCGCTTTTGTGTCTCCTGCGGCCATCGGCTGGCCTTCGTGCCGGAACGGCTTTCCATGGAAGCGCTGGCGCCTGCGGGTGAACCCAACTGGCAGATCGTCGCGGAGCCGGAAAGACAGGTGCGGTTTTGCGCCAATGAGGTGAATGATATCTGCAACTGGTCGGTGCCGGCGGAAAGCGCCAGCGCCTTTTGCCCGGCCTGCAGCCACAATCGTCTTGTGCCCGACATCGCGACGGAGCAGGGGATTGAGCAGTGGCGCCGCATCAGCCAGGCGCAGCGGCATCTGTTTTATTCGATCCTGAAGCTTGGCCTGCCGCATCCCAACCGCGATGCTGATCCCGCCGGCGGTCTCGTTTTCGACTTTCTGGTGGATGAGGTCGCACCTGACGGTTCCGTCATTCCCGCCATGACCGGTCACGATGAAGGCCTGATCGCCATCCGCGCCGCCGAGGCTGATGATGCGACGCGCGAACAGGTGCGCGCCAATATGAATGAGCCCTACCGTACCATGCTCGGCCATTTCCGCCACGAGGTCGGGCACTTCATCTGGAACAAGCTGGTGCGCGACGCGAACCGGCTGGAAGCGTGCCGCGCCGTCTTTGGCGACGAGCGCGAGGATTACGGCGCTGCCCTGCAACGTAATTACGATGGCGGGCCAAGCCCCGACTGGCAGGAGAATTTCATCAGCTCCTATGCGTCGGTCCACCCATGGGAGGATTTCGCCGAATGTTTCGCCCATTATCTGCATATCGTCGATACGCTGGAGACGGCGCGCGCCTTCGGCGTGGCGATCGATCCGGATGGGCACGAGGAAATGGCGGCGGAGGTAACTTTCGACCCTTACAATGCCCGCAGTGCCGCGCAGCTGGTCAAGGCGTGGATCCCACTCAGCGTCGCCATCAATTCCATTCAGCGCAGCATGGGGGAGGCGGACCTTTATCCCTTCGTGCTGACGCCGCCGGTGGTGGCGAAGATGGAGTTCGTTCACGACCTGCTGCATGGGAAGGTGGCGGTGGATGCGCCGCAGGCGGCGATGGGTCGGTGAACATGGATATCAGGGTTGAAAACCTGAAACTTTTTGGGGGCCAATTACCCCCTCCTTCGTCATCCTCGGGCCTGTCCCGAGGATCTGCAACCGATTGATTTTATTCGACGTGATTAGATCCTCGGCACAGGGCCGAGGATGACGTCGCGTTTGGGGCGAGGGAGGCGCACGATCGCACCCTCCAATCAAGAAGCCCGCTTCGTCGGCTGGAACCGTTCCCGCAGAAGCTTCAGCGCTGCATCCCCAGAAACCGGGGTGCCGAAAAGGAAGCTCTGGCCGAAATGGCAGTTCATGCGGGCCAGTTCCGCCGCATCCTCGGGTGTTTCAATGCCTTCCGCGACCACCTGCATGTCGAGCGCGCGCGCCATGGCGATGACCGAGCGTAGGAGCACGTTGCGCTTGTCACTGGTATTGGCCACCAGCGCCTTGTCGAGCTTGATCGTATCGAACGGGAAACGGGTGAGATAGGCAAGCGACGAATAACCGGTGCCGAAATCGTCCATTGCGAGGCTGAGGCCGGTTTCCTTGAGCTTGGAAAGCACAAGCCGCGCCTGTTCAGGGTTTTCCATGACGACGGATTCCGTCAGTTCCAGCTTCAGCTGCTGCGGATTGCAGCGCGTGCGGGTCAGCATGCCACGCACATCGTTGTACAATTCATTGTTCAGCAATTGCGCGCTGGAAATATTGACGGAAATGAAGATCGGCATCTTCTCGATGGCATGTTGCCAGTCCATCAGGTCCGTCGCCGCACGCTCCAGTGCGAACATGCCGAGCGGCTCGATCAGACCGGAAGCCTCCGCGATGGGAATGAACTCGCTCGGCGGAATATTGCCGCGCTTCGGGTGTTCCCAGCGCATCAGGGCTTCAAAACCGGCAAGCTCGCCATCGTCAAGCTTGACAATCGGCTGATAGGCCAGCGACAGTTCCTTGCGCTCGATGGCGCGGCGAAGGTCGCTTTCCATCTGCAGCCGGTCGGTGCCTGACGTGCGGAAGGCGGGGCGGAACGGCTCGACGCGGTTGCCGCCGGCGCGCTTGGCGCGGTACATGGCCAGTTCCGCGTCGCTCAAAAGCCCGGCCGCACTTTCCTGCTGGTCGATCCAAGAAACGAGGCCGATGGAGGCGGTGAGGATGATCTCGCGGTTGGCGAAATTGATCGGCACCATGATCGCCTTGTTCACCGCATCGGCAAAATCGGCCACACGCTGCGGATCGCGCTCCGACGTCAGGATCAGGCCGAACTCATCGCCGCCGAGACGCGCCAGCGTATCCTGCGGCTTTAGCAGGCGGCGCAGGCGGCGGGTGAGAGCAATGAGGATATTGTCGCCGGCAGCAATGCCGAGCGTGTCATTGACCAGCTTGTAACGGTCGATGTCGATCGCCATCACGGTCGGGCGCACGCCCTCGCTATCGGGCGAGAGATTGAGGATCGATTGCAGGCGGTCAAGGAAGACCTGCCGGTTCGGAAGCCCGGTCAGATTGTCGTTCATCGCATCCTGCAACAGCCGCTCGACCGAATTCTTCTGCTCGGTAATATCGGTGATGGTGCCGACGCAGCGGATGATTTCGCCGTTGGAGCCGAGAACCGGACGGGCGCGGATTTGCAACCAGTGGAAATGACCATCCTCGGCGCGAATGCGGAATTCGTGGTTGAGACGGCCCTTGCGATGGTCGAGCAGCACGTCGAGCGTTGCCTTGAACCGGTCGCGGTCGTCAGGATGCAGGCGCGGCAGCCAGTTACGCGCAGCACCATGCATGGTGCCGGGCTCCAGCCCCAGACGGTTGGAAATGTCTGGCGTGGTGACGATGCGGTCGCGTGTCACATCCCAGTCCCAGACGGTATCGCCGCTGCCCGTCAACGCCAGCGATTGGCGTTCGAGATCGGAGAACAAACCCTGCTGGTACGCGCTGCCGGCAAAGGCATGCTGGATGACGGTGAAGCCGATCAGAAGCACGATCAGCACCAGCCCGCCGCCGAGCGCAGGTTGCACGATGTCGTTGTCCAGCTGCCCCGTTACCGTCAGCCAGCTGCCGAACAGCCAGACGAGGATGAGCGCCCAGGAGGGAACGAGCAGGATCGCCCGGTCGTAACGGTTGAAGCCGAGATAGATGATGAGCGCGATACCGGCGGTCGCCGTCAGCGCGAAGGAGACGCGGGCAATACCTGACGCAACCGAAGGATCGTAAATCGCAACGCCGAACAGCAGCGCCAGACCCACCACCCAGGCAAAGGTCGCATAACCCAGATGCGCGTGCCATCGGTTGAGATTGAGATAGGTGAACAGGAAGACCACGAAGCTGGAGGCGAGAGCCACTTCGGCGCCCGCCCTCCATATTCGCTGATCGCTTGAAGTGACCGTGATGAGCTTTTCGAGAAAGCCGAAATCGACGCAGATATAGGCGAGTACCGCCCAGGCAAGTGCTGCCGACGCCGGCAGGACCGATGTTCCCTTGACCACGAAAAGGATGGTCAGGAGCACGGCCAGCAGGCCGGCAATGCCGAGCACGATGCCGCGATAGAGCGTGAACGCGTTGATCGTATCCTTGTAGGCTTCCGGTTCCCACAGATAGATCTGCGGCAGCTGCGGCGTGGAAAGCTCGGCCACAAAGGTGATGACGGAGCCCGGATTGAGCGTGATGCGGAAGACGTCAGCATCAGGGCTCGGCTGCCGGTCGAGCGCAAAGCCCTCGCTCGGCGTGATGGCGATGATGCGCTGCGAACCGAGGTCGGGCCAGAACAGCTTGGAATTGACGAGACGGAAATGCGGCGCGACGATCACGCGCTCCAGCTGCTCTTCGGAGACGTTGGCGAGCGCAAAGACCGCCCAGTCGCCCTGATGATCTTCGGAGCTGGCGCGCACTTCGATACGGCGGCGGATGCCGTCAGGGCCGGGCGCGGTCGAGACCTGGAAGGCTTCGCCCTGGTTGGCATAGATATCGGTCGTCGCGGTGAGGTCGAGAGCCGTGTCGTCACGGGAAATCTTCACTGGTTCGAAAGCGTAGGAATGAGAGGCAAAAAGCACGAAAAGCAGGAAAAACGGCACAGCCAGTGCGATTGCCGCCAGACGTTTCGACAGGCACGGCGCAGAGTGATTGTAGGTCATGTATCGTACTTCGTTCCGCCGGAGCTTTGCTTGTCGGCAAGAAGGGAAAACATCATATGATCCCGCCATTGGCCATTGATTTTCAGATATTCCCGCAGGAGGCCTTCCCGCTGGAACCCGGCATTTTCGAGAAGCCGGATGCTTTTGAAGTTTTCCGGAATACAGGCTGCCTCGATACGGTGCAACTGAAGTCCGTTAAAGATGTAGGGTATTACCAATTTTAATGCGGCGGACATATGGCCTTGCGCGGCGTGGCGCTCGCCGGTCCAATATCCGATCATGCAGCTTTGTGCGGCCCCGCGCCGGATGTAACCGATGGTGATGCCACCGACGAGCAGCGTCTCCTTCTGAAACAGCAGAAACGAGACGGCGGTGCCGGAGGAAAACTCCTGGCCGTTGCGCACCACGCGCATGCGGAAGGCGCCTTCAGTCAGCTCGTCCGGGCGCCAGGTCGGCTCCCAGGGCTGAAGAAACTGCCGGCTTTCCGAGCGCAACACATGCCATTGCTTGAAATCGCTGTAGCGCGGCAGTCTGAGGAGATGATCGGCGCTGCGCAGTTCGGGCGTGTCGCTATGTCGGGAAAGAAAACGCAGCATTCACGATCCCTGTGCGGCAGACATCGCCATCCGCGAACGGGATGGCGAAAAAGGTGAGCGGTCTTCGCCTTTAAATCCCGCCCTCATATCGGTTTATCCGTTAGCCTTTATCCTTGCGGGCTGCTGCGCGGAAAGCGCGGCAGTGATGTCTGAAAGCGGCGGCAGATGTTCAAGCGGGCCAATTGCAGACAATGTCGGAACTGTATCGAAAAACAGCCGTCCTGCAAGATCGGTCAGGCGTTCCCGCGTGATGTGTTCCAGGCGCTCCATCATCTCCTCATTGGGGATGGGACGGCCGTAAAGCATCATCTGCCGGGCCATCTGGCCGGCGCGGGCCGCTGGGCTTTCCTGCCCCATCAGCAATTGCGCACGGATCTGCGCGCGGGCGCGGTTGATTTCCTCCTGATGGATAATCTGGGAAGACTTGCGCAATTCATCGACTATGACGGGCATCAGTTCGGGCAGGTCGTTGCCGCCGGTGGCCGCATGAACGCCGAAGATGCCGGTATCGGAAAAACCCCAATGGAAGGCATAGACGGAATAACACAGTCCACGCGCCTCGCGCACTTCCTGGAAGAGGCGCGATGACATGCCGCCGCCGAGAATATTGGCGAGAATCTGCGAACAATAGAAATCGCGGGCGTGATAGGCCTTGCCCTCGAAGCCGAGCAGCACCTGCGCGTCCATGAGGTCGCGCGTCTCGCGGATTTCTCCGCCTGTATAGATCGCCTTTTCCATGACGGGCGTTGCCGCCGGAACGAGCGGCAGCGAGGCAAAACGCTCTTCCACCTGCTTCACGAAGCTTTCATGATCGACCGCGCCGGCCGCGACGACGAAGATGCGGTCCGTCGTATAATTGCGGGCGAGATAATGCCGGATCTCTCCGCTGGTGAACGATTGCACGGTGTCCGGTGTGCCGAGGATCGGCCGGCCGATGGTCTGGTCGCGATAGGCGACGCCGGAGAAATTGTCGAAGATCACGTCGTCAGGTGTGTCGGTAGCAGCGCCGATTTCCTGGAGAATGACGTTTTTCTCGCGCTCCAGCTCGTCTTCGTCGAACAGCGATTCCGTCAGAATATCTGCAAGAATATCGACCGCGAGCGGGACGTGGTCTTTCAGGACGCGGGCATAATAGGAGGTCGTTTCCGTCGATGTCGCGGCGTTGACTTCGCCGCCGACATTTTCGATCTCTTCGGCGATCTGCCGGGCGGTGCGGCGCGCCGTGCCCTTGAACGCCATATGTTCGAGTAGATGGGCGATGCCGTGTTCGGCAGTCGTCTCGTTGCGGGACCCGGATTTGATCCACACCCCAAGAGCAACGCTTTCGAGATGTGGCATTCTTTCCGTAACAACGGTCAACCCGGACGAAAGCCGGGTCACATTAACTCTCATACTCAACGTCTTTCCGCGTCTCTATTTGCCGGCGCGTGCATGTTGGCCGATGAAGGTTTCCACGGCTTTCAGCTCTGCGTCCAGAATGTCGAAACGCTCCTCCCGGTTCATAATGTCAGCTAGCCATACTGGAAGCGCCGGGTCGATTGCGCAAGCGGATTTTACAGCGGCCGGGAATTTAGCCGGGTGGGCAGTCGACAGAACAACCATCGGGCTGGATGCTTTTTCGTGCTTTTCAGCCACGAAAACACCCGTCGCCGTATGCGGGTCGATCAGGTAGCCGGTCTTTGCAAGCGTGTCGCGAATGGTCGCTGCCACCTGCTTTTCGGTGGCGCGGCCGGCGCGGAAATCCTTTTTGATGAATTTCAGTGCCTTCGGCGGAATTTCAAACGCACCGGACTGCTTCAAGCCGTCCATCGATGCCTTCACCGCAGCGGAATCGCGGTCATAGGCTTCAAACAGCAGGCGTTCGAAGTTGGACGAAATCTGGATGTCCATCGAAGGCGAGGTGGTGGGCTTGACGCCGCGCATCTCGTAACGGCCGGTCTTCAGGGTGCGCGCCAGAATGTCGTTGTCATTGGTGGCGATGACCAGCTTGTCGATCGGCAGGCCCATCTTCTTGGCGACGTAACCCGCAAAGATATCGCCGAAATTGCCGGTCGGAACGGTGAACGACACCTTCCGGTCAGGGCCGCCGAGCGACAGCGAGGCCGTAAAATAATAGACCACCTGCGCCATGATGCGCGCCCAGTTGATGGAGTTCACACCGGAAAGCTTCACGCCGTCGCGAAATTTCACATCGTTGAACATGTCTTTGACCAGCGTCTGGCAATCGTCGAAATTGCCGTTGATCGCCAGCGCATGCACGTTGGAAGCGGTGGAGGTCGTCATCTGGCGCTGCTGCACCGGCGAAACCTTGCCGTTCGGGAAAAGGATGAAGATATCGGTGCGCTCGCGGCCGGCAAAGGCGTCGATCGCCGCGCCGCCGGTATCGCCCGAGGTGGCGCCGACGATGGTGGCGCGCTCGCCGCGCTCCGTCAGCGTATAATCCATCAGACGGGCGAGGAGCTGCATCGCCACATCCTTGAAGGCGAGCGTGGTGCCGTGGAAAAGCTCGAGCACGAAGGTGTTCGGGCCGGTCTGAGTCAACGGCACGACGGCAGGGTGACGGAAGGTCGAATAGGCGTCATCGATCATCGCCTTGAACTTGTCGGCCGGAATTTCGCCGCCGGTGAAACGGTAGAGAACCTCGAAGGCGATGTCCTGATAGGATTTTCCGCGCAGGTTGCGGATTTCCTTCTTCGACATGGAAGGCCATTCGCGTGGCACGTAAAGCCCGCCGTCACGGCCAAGGCCCGCCAGAAGCGCGTCGCAGAAACCAAGCGAAGGGGCCGCACCCCTGGTCGATACATATTTCACGAGAGTGTCCCTTGTCCTTAACCAGCCTTGTCCCTAACCGGTATGTCCGGTGCCGGTCTTCGGCGTCTTTTCAGCAGCGTCTCACCGAAATGAGGCGATTGGCGAGGTAATGAAGGGCTTTTTTGAAAATTCAAGCAAAACCGAACATGCCAATCGATTTTTTCCGGCGTCGCTGCTATAGACCATCGCCAACCTGGGTGAAAGGTCAATAAACAGCGTCTCCGGTTCTGTTCCGGGACAATGGAGAGGGAATTAGAAGAGTGTCAGGGAATTTCTTGCGTTTGTCCGCCGCGATGTCGCTTCTGGCCGTTGTTGCAGGATGTAATTCCTCCAACCCGGCGGACTCGCTTGCCGTCAATCCGCCAACGGCACAGGCCGCGCCGACGGCTGCCGTGGTTCAGGCCAACTGCCCGGCCGTGACGGTTCTCGACGCCAATGCCGTTCACCGCCTTTACGCCGGTGGCGCCAAGGACGATCCGCAGAAGCTCGTCTATCAGGTCTCGCTGTCGGATACGACGCGCTCCTGCACCGCCAATGAATCGACGCTCACCGTAAACGTGCTGGCCCAGGGCCGCCTCGTTCCCGGCCCGATGGCCAAGCCCGGCCGCGTCAACGTGCCGATCCGCGTGACGGTGAAGGACGGCGATGGCGAGATTTACGGCGAAACGACCAATTTCGCCATCGACCTTCCTGCAGGCGGGGCCGGCACGCAGTTCATTTTCAACAATGACCACGTCGCCATCCCCAACGCACCGGGCGGCGCCCCGAAGTCGGTCAGCGTCTATGTCGGTTTTGCCGAGCAGGGCGCGAAGGCGAAGACCAAGCGCCGGTAGTCCTGCGAACGGGATATAGAAAAATCGGAGGCTGCTTTTGCAGGCTCCGGTTCAGATTGCTGACAAACCATCCCACCATTCGCAGCGTCATCCTCGGGCCTGTCCCGAGGATCCAATCACGTATCGTAAAATCAATGCGTTGCAGATGCTCGGGACAAGCCCGAGCATGACGGAGGAGTGGTTTGTGCCACTGCAACCCCGCTTAAAACGCGCCTTCCCATTCCGCCATCGCCGCAATCACGGCCGGCAGGTCCTGCATGCGGGAAATCACCGTTTCAGCGCCGGCATCCGTCAGCCGGTCGGCGTGGCTTGGATAGGTGTGGGATGCGCCGGTAAAGCCGATGACGCGCATGCCGGCGGCTCTCGCGCCGTGAATGCCGTGCACGGAATCCTCGACCACGACCACGCGGTCGGGGGAGACGCCGAATTGGGCTGCGCCATGCAGGAAGATATCCGGCTTCGGCTTCACGCGGTCGGCGCCGAGGTCCTTGGCGGAATAGATATGCGGCGCGAAATAGGGTTTCAGGCCCACCTTCGTCAGCATCATGTCGAGCCGGTGGCTGGATGAGTTCGAGCAGATGCACCGCGGCGTCGTCAGGCGCGACAGCGCGAATTTGACGCCCTCGATGATCTTCACATCGCGTTCCAGCCGCGCATCGAGCAGCTTTTCCGATTTGTCGAGCAGCGACGCCGACAGCGGAATGCTGGCTTCGCTTTCCACCTGCAGCAGAATGTTCTTCCAGGTCATGCCGGCGAAGCGCTCGCCCATTTCCTCGACGGAGATCGGATAACCGGCCTCGGTCAAAAGGCGGGATTCCACCTGCGCCGCGATGATTTCGGAATCGACCAGAACGCCGTCACAGTCGAAAATAATGAGGTCGAAGCCGCTCATGGGCGCTCCCTGTATCGGATTTGCTCGGAAGAAAATGATGCCGGGCTTTTAGACCATGTCCGCGCCAAGCTCAACCGGTTCGCCCGCAAGGGTCGGTCCCATCAGGCTCATAGCTTGGCGAGGAATGGGTAAGCGGGCACCGGGCTTCGAATATTCGGTTTGACGCACCTAAAAACCGCTACACAGGGCCGCGCCATATGCGTTAAGGGATAGTATGCCCAAGACAGAAAAAATCACGCCCGAAGACACCATCGCCGCGCGCATCAGCCGCACTCTGGCCGAGCGCATCGTCCGCGGTGAGCTGTCGCCGGGCGAACGTCTGCGGCAGGATCATATCGCCGCCGAATTCGGCGCTTCGCATGTGCCGGTGCGCGAGGCCTTCCGCCGTCTGGAAGCGCAGGGTTTGGCCGCCAGCATTCCGCGCCGGGGTGTTAGGGTCGCGGATTTCGGTCTCGACGATGTGCGGGAAGTCGCGGAAATGCGCGCGGCCCTCGAGGTGCTGGCGCTGCGCCACGCCGTTCCCAACATGACTTCAGCCATTCTCGATCAGGCGGAGGCTGCGACGCTCGAAGGTGACAGCGCCGTCGATGTGCAGCATTGGGAGGAGGCCAATCGTCGTTTCCATCGCCTGATCACGGCGCCCTGCAACATGCCGCGCCTGATGGAGGCGATCGACGGGTTGCATGCGGCGAGCGCCCGCTTCCTGTTTTCCGCCTGGCGGGCGGGCTGGGAACGCCGCACCGATACCGACCACCGCGCCATCATCGATGCGCTGCGCGGCGGCCGCGCCGAGGAGGCGGTACGCATTCTCGACGGACATGTGCAATGGATCGGCCGCAAGGCGATCCGCACCTCGTCCGGCTCGGTGCGCGACGCCTTCGCCATCGTCGGATAGGCCGGACCTTTGACTGTCCGCCTCCGCCCCCACCATCTTCTCTGTATGCTGACCTATATCGGCAAGGGCTACACATCAGGCTTCGTGGAAAATTACGACCGCGTCGCCGCTCGGCTGAATGCGGGCGAGGATATCGAACTGGTGGAAGGGGCGGACGATATCTGCGAAGGCCTGCTCTGCGAAAGCCATGCTCACTGTTTCAACGAAGGTATTGTGCAGCGGGACGAGACGGCCCGTCTGTCGGTTTCGGCGCTTCTCGGCGAAACACTGATCGCCGGCAGAAGGCTGAAAGTAACGCCGGATTTTCTCGCGAAAATGCGCGCGGCTTTCGCTGCCGGAGACATCCGGCAGGCCTGTCGCGGCTGCCAGTGGATCAGGCTTTGCAACCGCATCGCGGCCTCGGGATTTGCTGGCGTGAAAATCGGCGAGCGACCAGAGCCTCCTGCCGGGCAGCGGTCGAGGCCTACTCAGGCACATTCGTCTCGGTTCTCTCGGCGGCCTTGACCGTCGCCCTGATTTCCTTCGGGTCGCGGCCGGACTTCTTGTCGTAGCTCACCTTCACCGAATAATCGCCGGGATGCAGGGTTTCCTGATGTTTCGTTCCGTAACGGCCGGAAATCTCCTTCTGCGTGCCCTGAAGGTCCTTGGTCGTTTCGACGATATCGATCCGTTCAGCACCAGGGGCGGTGATGGCGAGAACACCCGCATCCAGATCGATGGTGATTTCCGTGCGTTTTCCGGCCGTCACGGTGAAGGGCTGTTCCACCGTCACCTTGCCGAGACGGGCGCGCATGACGAAATCGCCTGCCGGCATTTCCATCATCTTGCCGGTGCCGTAAATGCCGTTGATGGTCTGGCGCGTGCCATCGAGTGTTTCCTTTGCCGACATAGCCTCGAAACGGATGTCGTCCGTTTCGACGGCCCTGCCGCCCTGCGCATAAACCGCCTTGGCGACGACAACGCCGCTCGGAATGACCAACTCATGGCTGATCTTATCGCCAGCCTTGATGGCAAGGGTCTCCTGCGCCCGCGCCGGGCCTATGCTGCCGGTGATGACAATCTCGCCAGCCGGTACGAAGACCGTATTCTGCCCATAGACGCTGTCCTTGAAATCGCCCTTGGTTATTTCGGTTTTCGCCTGCGTTTCCACATCTCCGCCCGCGCTGCGTTTCGGCACGACAGTCAGTTCCGCCGCATCGAAATTCACCTTCGGCCGCGCGATGTTTCCATCCTTCACCTCGAAAGGTACGTCGCGAGTCACATTGCCGAGCGCCGCCACGCCGACATATCTGCCTGCCGGCAGTTTCGCCTCGAAGGTGGCGTCATAAGAGCCGCCGGCATTGGTGTCGGTACGCGCGCCGGTCCGGTCGGCCTTGTAGAAATCCCACCGCACCCTGCCGCTGTTGCCAAGCGAGGGGCCGCCGTCAAACAGCACCGCGTCGGTGACGACGTTATATTGCGGGGTCGGTTCCTGCGCCTGCAAGGACGCCGGCAGCGCGGTTGCGAAAAGCGCGGCGCAAACGACGTTCATCGAAAAAGAAGCCATTTTCATCACGGACCCCATTGCGGATTACCCCCTGCCAGAACCGGTTTTCCTGCAGCCCGCCATGCGCGGGACAGGAGAACCCGTTGTGCACAACGTTTTTGCCGCGCTTCGGGTTCCCCGCCTGCCGCCGTAAATCCGACCGGCTCGCTGCGACAGCCATTTATTTCGCATTTTCCGTGACTTGTTCAGGCTTTGATAACCATCTTCGGTAACCATAAGCATCAGTAGAGAGTAAGCGTATGGAGCGAGTACCAATGGCAGCAGTTTTTCCGCTGGCCGATTTTCGGCGTGCCGGTTTTGATCGTGCGGGCGAGAGTGACGCCTGGAAAGACAGCATCATCAAAGGTGATTGTGTCGCTGCCTTGGATGCCCTCCCGAGCCAGTCGGTGGATGCGATTTTCGCCGACCCGCCCTATAATCTCCAGCTTGGCGGCACGCTGCACCGGCCCGATCAGTCGCTGGTCGATGCTGTCGATGACGAATGGGACCAGTTCGCTTCCTTCGAGGCCTATGACGCCTTCACCCGTGCCTGGCTGCTCGCCTGCCGCCGCGTGCTGAAACCGAACGGGACCATTTGGGTCATCGGCTCCTATCACAATATCTTCCGCGTCGGCGCCATGCTCCAGAACCTCGATTTCTGGATCCTCAACGATATCGTCTGGCGCAAGACCAACCCCATGCCCAATTTCAAGGGCCGTCGTTTCCAGAACGCCCATGAGACCATGATCTGGGCAAGCCGTGATCCGAAAGCCAAAAGCTACACCTTCAACTACGATGCACTGAAGGCCTCCAATGACGATGTGCAGATGCGCTCGGACTGGCTGTTCCCGATCTGCAGCGGCAATGAGCGGCTGAAAGGCGACGACGGCAAGAAGGTGCATCCCACCCAGAAGCCGGAAGCCTTGCTGGCGCGCATCATCATGGCATCGACCAAGCCGGGCGATATCGTGCTCGACCCGTTCTTCGGTTCCGGCACCACCGGTGCAGTTGCAAAACGCCTCGGCCGCCACTTCGTCGGCATCGAGCGTGAACAGGAATACATCGATGCGGCCTCCGCCCGCATCGCCGCCGTCGAGCCGCTCGGCAAGGCGGAACTGACCGTCATGACCGGCAAAAAGGCCGAGCCGCGCGTTGCTTTTAACACGCTGGTGGAAAGCGGCCTCGTCCGCCCCGGCCAGGTGCTGACGGATGCACGACGCCGTTATAGCGCCATTATTCGTGCCGATGGTACGCTTGCATCCGGCGGAACCGCCGGCTCCATTCACCGCCTCGGCGCGAAGGTGCAGGGTCTCGACGCATGCAACGGATGGACGTTCTGGCATTTCGAGGACGGCGACGAACTGAAGCCAATCGATGATCTCAGAACCATCATTCGCAGTGAAATGGCAAAGGCCGAATAGTCGAAAGCCCGAAAGGCTGAAGACGGACGATCCACCGCCCGCCCTTGTCAGAATACGTCTCTGTCCGGTTTAGTACCTTCAGTCCCGGATAGAGAACGACCAACGCCCGGCACCCTGGTGTCGGGCGTTGGTATTTTCGAATATAAAACTTTAGTCAGACAAGTTTCGCGCAAGAGACGAGCAATATTGTCTCAAATCAGAGCAGTGGTTGTGAAAATCCGGTTCGGAAAGCTCACAAAAACATTGCGTCCGATGCCGCTTGCGGCAGGACTGGCGCAGGCCGGCGACCGCCATTGCCGCCTGCGCCAATTTCTTTTCCGATCGATTTTGACAAACTTTGCCAAACTCGCCATCTTATCATCGAAGGAGATGAAGATGGCGACCATGAATATATCGCTGCCCGGCCAGATGAAGGATTGGGTCGAGGCGCAGTCTAAAACGGGCCGTTACTCCAACGCCAGCGACTATGTGCGTGATCTCATCCGCAGGGATCAGGAGCGAGGCGAGAAGATCACCGCCATGCAGCGCCTGGTGGACGAAGGATTGCAGAGCGGCACTGGTGATCGATCGCAGGACGCCTTGTTCGCCGAGGCTGAGGCCCGTTCAGCGAAACGCGATATCGGCTAATCATGGGTTTTCGCCTGTCGCTGCTCGCGGAAGAGGACGTCATTCGCATAGCTGAAGAAGGCATCCTGATATTCGGACCCGCGCAGGCGCGAAAATATCACCGGGAACTTTATGCGGTATTCCATCTGCTCTCCCTCAATCCGCGCATGGCGCGCGAACGGCACGAATTATCACCGCCGTTGCGCATCCATCGCTTCAGGTCGCATCTGGTTGTCTATAGCGTGGACGCGGACGACGAAGTGTTCATCGTCCGCGTGCGCCATGGGCATGAGGACTGGGTGAATGAACCCTGATCCATGGCCTCAAGCAATATCAGGGCCGGTGTCCTACACCGCCACCCCATAGGCCCGCAGATCCTGCTTCAGCTTTTCCGCGCCGGTAAAATGCACGGCCTGCCAGCCGGCGGCCTTGGCGCCTTCGACATTGGCGAGCGTATCGTCGATGAAGAGGCTGGTGGCCGGATTGAGGTCGAATTCCTTTGCGTGCAGATCGTAGATCGCCACATCCGGCTTCAAAAGCTTCACGTCGCCGGAAACCGTCACGCCGCGCGGCAAGGTGAGGAACGGGAACATCCTATGTGCCTCGCGAAAAGTGTCTGAGGCGAAGTTGGTCAGCATCGTTACATCATGGCCGCTGTCGATCAGGCCAACCATGATTGCGACGCTATCGTCATAGGAATGCGAGACCATTTCGTGCCAGAATTTGCGGAAGGAGCGGATATGCTCCTCGCGCTCCGGGAATTTTTCCACCAGCAGCGCCTCGGCGTCTTCCCAGCGGCGGCCGCGATCCTGTTCGAGGTTCCAGTCATGGGTGCAGATATTGTCGAAGAACCATTGGCGCTCGTCGGCATCGGGAATGAGGCGGCTATAGGGAATATGCGGATCGTAGTGGATCAGCACCTTGCCGATGTCGAATACGATATGCTCAATCTTGGTCATCGAACTTTCCTGCGTTCATCGAATGCGGATGGAATAGCCTCTGCAATGACTTTTTTCATCACCGTTGGCAGCGCCTGCGCGTCAAGATTTGTAACCGGCTCCCACCATCCGTCATCCGGTCCGGTTTGAAGGTTATCCGAAACCTGTGCGCGATAGACTGTCAGACGCAGTTCGAAATGGGTGAAGACATGCACGATGACACCCGCCACCTGCCAGCCGGCGGCAAAGGGCGCGTGGCTCACCTCCGTGCCGCCATCCATCCGTGCGGTCCACGCCGTTGTCGGCACCTCGGTCATGCCGCCGAGAAGCCCGCTGTCGATGCGCCGCCGCAGCAGAATCTCACCCTCTGTATTCACCGCCACAAAGGCGGCCCCGAGCCGCACAGGCTTGGCCTTCTTCGCGGCCTTGACCGGAAAACGCTCCGGCTCGTCATGGGCAAGCGCAAGACAGCCGGCATTGAACGGACAGAGCGCGCAGGCCGGCCGTTTCGGCGTGCAGATCGTTGCACCGAGATCCATCATCGCCTGCGCAAAATCGCCCGGCCGGTCGGCAGGTGTCAGCGCGGCCACCTTCGCCTTCATCACCGGTTTTGAGCCGGGCAGGGGGGCGTCGATGGTAAAGAGGCGGGAAATGACGCGTTCCACATTGCCGTCCATCACCGCCGCCTGCCGGTTGAATGCGATGGCCGCCACGGCGGCGGCGGTGTAGTCGCCGATGCCGGGCAATTCCTTCAGGCCCTCTTCGCTGTCTGGAAAGATGCCGCCATGGTCGCGCGCCACGGCTTCGGCGCATTTTTTTAGGTTGCGTGCGCGTGCATAATAACCGAGCCCCGCCCAGGCCGCCATCACATCCTCGACCGGCGCCGCCGCCAGATCGCTGACGCTTGGCCATGCGGCGAGAAACTTCAGGAAATAGGGTTTAACCGCCTGCACCGTCGTCTGCTGCAGCATGACCTCCGACAGCCAGACGTGATAGGGATCGGCGCGTTTTCCCCGTGCTGCCATGGCGGGAGACGTGCGCCATGGCAGTTCGCGATGGTGCCGGTCGTACCATGCGAGAAGTTGTTCCGCTGTCGGATGTGATATGGGTTGCCGCGTATGTGTGTTCATTGCCGCTGAACATAGACACGGCACGGCAATCTGCAACAGCAGCCTGCCGCGGCGGCGTGGAAAACCGCATTTGGAAACGAACGCCACGACATCGAAACCCATGATCCGATTTTGGAGGAAGAGCCCATGCTGAACGCGCTGCTGGATAATATACCCCAACCGCTGCTTTATGTTATCGGGATTCTGTTGGCCCTGTGCCTGATTGGAGGCCTGTTGAACCATATTGGCCGGCTGTATTTCGGACGGCAAAACAGCGTGGCGTTTGTGGTGTCTCGCCTCATCGGCGAAATCCGTGAACTCGAGAGGATGAGAGGCAGGCCCTCGCGCCGCTTTCGAATTGTCGAAACCGGTTTCTGGGCGATTTTCTGCCATGGCCTGTGGATATATCTCTGCGTTGTGCTGACACTCATGTTGGCGATCGCCCTTATCTCGGATAAGCCGGGAATATCGCATCTGAAGTTTTTGGCCGTGGCCTATTTCCTCTTTGGATGTTTGGCGGTGAGAATGATACGCTTGGGCGCCTGCCGCGACTGGCGACGATTCCGCGCATTGTTGCGCGGAGAAGAAGATGACGATGGCGCGACCGCTTGAGGCCGCTTGGCCTTTGTCGAGGAGAGCATGAAGAAACCCGCAGATTCATTCCGCAAAGGCGTCGTGCAGATCGCCGAAGTCGCCAATGGCATCATGGACCCGGTGCTCTCGAAACGGGCGGGCATCAATACGGCGCTGCTCGGCTCCTGGGACGAGATCGCCGGCGACGATTTTGCCGATTGCACGCGGCCGGAAAAGATCACCTGGCCGCGCCGCGACGAAGGGCCGGATCGCGGCGGTTATCAGCCCGGCGTGCTGACGATCGCCTGCGAAGGCGCGCGCGCTTTGTTTCTCACCCATGCGCAGGGCGAACTCATCGCCCGCATCAACGGTTTTTTTGGCTTCCCGGCCGTGCGCCAGATCAGGATCGTGCAGAAGCCGGTGTCGCAGGCCATCACCCGCCGGCGCAAACCGCAGCCCTTGCGCGGTGATGCGGCAAAACGTCTCGATGACATGATGAACGGTATTGAAAGCGAGGCATTGCGCAAGGCGGTGGGACGGCTTGGCACGGCGGTCTTGCAGAAGAAGCCGCCTGGCCGAAGCATTTGATCGGGGCGGTTGTCCTTGACTGGTCACAATTCTTTGACAAGAAGAGTCCAGAACTCCGCTTGTGATGAACAGGCCGTCGCTATATCGGAATCAACGGACAATAGAGTCTATTACCAACAGGTGCTTTCATGCATTTTCCCGAACTGACCATTTCCCGTCGCAGCCTTCTCGGCGGTGTTGCCCTTGCCGCCCTTGCCACGGCCCTGCCGTTTGCCTTCACGCCCGGTATTGCCCAGGCGCAGGAATTGCCTGAATCCACCGGTGATGTGGACATGGCTGCGGTGATGAAGCCCGGCCCGCTGCCGGAAGCAGCGCTCGGCGATGCCAACGCACCCGTCAAGATCGTCGAATATATGTCGATGACCTGCCCGCACTGCGCCAACTTCCACAACAAGACCTTCGAAGAAATCAAGAAGAAGTACATCGATACCGGCAAGGTCTATTTCGTGCTGCGCGAATTCCCGTTCGATCCGCGCGCCGCTGCCGCCTTCATGCTGGCGCGCTGCGCACCGGAAGGTCAGTATTTCCCCTTCGTTTCCATGCTGTTCAAGCAGCAGCAGAGCTGGGCTGTCGCCCAGGATGCGCGTGCCGCCCTGCTGCAAATGTCGAAAATGGCCGGTTTCTCACAGGAGTCTTTCGAGGCCTGCTTGACGAACCAGAAACTTCTGGATGATGTGAACGCAACCATGCAACGCGGTGCGACGGAATTCGGCGTCAACTCTACGCCGACTTTCATCATCAACGGCAAGAAATACGCAGGAGACATGTCGGTTGAAACCATGTCGGCTGTCATCGACAAGCTGCTCTGATCACCGAAGCCTGAAAGAGACGGGCGGCGGAAATTTCCGCGCGCCCGTTTTTTATTGCCTATCTTCTTGCCGGGATGTGACGGCATGAAGTTCAACAAGCTCCGCGTCGTCGGTTTTAAATCCTTCGTTGAACCCTCGGAATTCATCATCGAGCCCGGTCTGACCGGCGTCGTCGGCCCGAATGGCTGCGGCAAGTCCAATCTGGTCGAAGCGCTGCGCTGGGTGATGGGTGAGAATTCCTACAAGAACATGCGCGCATCCGGTATGGATGACGTCATCTTTTCCGGCTCCGGCAACCGCCCGGCCAGAAACACCGCCGAAGTCGGCCTTTATCTCGACAATTCCGACCGCACCGCGCCCGCCGCTTTCAACGATGCCGATGAAATTCAGGTGACGCGCCGCATCGAGCGCGAAAACGGCTCCGTTTACCGCATCAATGGCAAGGAAGCCCGCGCCAAGGATGTGCAGCTGCTGTTTGCGGATGCCTCCACCGGCGCGCGTTCGCCCTCCATGGTCGGGCAGGGGCGTATCGGCGAACTCATCAATGCGAAGCCGCAGGCCCGCCGTCAGCTGCTGGAAGAGGCGGCCGGCATTTCCGGCCTGCATTCGCGCCGCCACGAGGCCGAGCTTCGCCTGCGCGCCGCCGAGACCAATCTGGAGCGGTTGGAAGATGTGACCGCCCAGCTTGAAAGCCAGATCGAAAGCCTGAAGCGTCAGGCGCGGCAGGCCAACCGTTTCAAGATGTTGTCCGCCGATATCCGCGCCCGTGAGGCCACCCTTCTGCACATCCGCTGGGTGGAAGCGAAGGAAGCCGAAGGCGAGGCGGAAAGCGCGCTCAACCAGGCCACAAACATCGTCGCCGAAAAGGCTCAAGGCCAGATGGAAGCGGCCAAGCAGCAGGGCATCGCCAGCCTGAAACTGCCGGAACTGCGCGAGGACGAGGCCCGCGTGGCCGCCGCCCTGCAACGCCTGCAAATCGCCCGCACCCAGCTGGATGACGAGGCAAACCGGCTGCTACGCCGCCGTGACGAACTGGCGCGCCGTCTCTCGCAGCTTGGTGAGGATATCGTCCGCGAGGAACGGCTTGTCTCTGATAATGCCCAGATACTCGCACGGCTGGATGAGGAGGAGGCCGAACTCCTCGAAATCCTCTCCGATTCCGGTCGCCACGCCGAGGAGATGCGCGAAGCCTTCGAAGCCGCTGCCGTCAAGCTGGCGGAAAGCGAAGCCATCTTCACCACCATCACCGCCGAACGCGCGGAAGCCGCTGCCGGCCGCCAGCAACTGGAGCGGGCGATCCGCGATCTTTCCGATCGCAAGCTGAGGCTGGAGCGGCAATCGCAGGAAGCATCCACCGAGATCGACGCCATCGACGAAAAACTTTCCGGTCTTCCCGACCCCGCCGAGCGACGTGAAGCGGTGGAGGCGGCGGAGATTGCCGTTGAGGACGCTTTGATCGTCGTGGAAGAGGCCGAGGCCGCCGTTGCCGAGGCGCGTTCCGCCGAAGCACTGGCGCGCGGGCCGCTGGAAACGGCGAAGAACAGGCTGAATGCGCTGGATACCGAAGCACGCACCATTACGAAAATGCTTGCCTCCAGCGCCGCTGCCAATGGCAGTTTCACGCCCGTGGCGGAAGAAATGACGGTGGAACGCGGTTACGAGGCCGCGCTTGGCGCGGCACTCGGCGACGATCTCGAAAGCCCGCTCGATGCGAGCGCCCCCGCCTATTGGGGCGGCAATGGCGATGGCGCTGGAGATCCTGCCCTGCCGCAGGGTGCAAAACCGCTTCTGGATCATGCGCAGGCGCCGGATGCCCTTAGACGTGCCCTTGCACAGATCGGTGTCGTTGCAGACGTTGCGGAGGCTCGTCGGCTTCTGCCTTCACTCAAGGCTGGCCAGCGGCTGGTAACGCGCGAGGGCGCCCTGTTCCGTTGGGATGGCCACATCGCCAGCGCCGATGCGCCGGGTGCCGCCGCACTGCGCCTGTCGCAGAAGAACCGCCTCGCCGAAATCGAAGGCGAACTGGATGAGGCCCGCTCCATTCTGGAAGAGGCGGAAGACCAGCTTGCCGCGAAAACCGAAGACATCAGAAGCAGCGAATTGCGGCTGTCGGATGTGCGTGACAGAAGCCGGCTCGCGACCCGTCAGCTTGCCGAGGCGCGCGAGGCGCTGACATCAGCCGAACGGGCCTCAGGCGATCTGCTGCGCCGCCGGGATATCGTTTCCGAAGCGCTGAACCAGATCGGCGCGCAGATCGACGAGATCGCCATTCAGGAAGACAATGCCCGCATCGAAATGGAAGATGCGCCTGACCTTTCCGTGCTTGATCTCAAGCTGCGTGAAAGCCAGCTCGAAGTCGCGACCGACCGCGGCCTGCTGGCGGAGGCCCGCGCGCGTCACGAGGGCGTGAGCCGCGAGGCGGAAAGCCGCCAGCGCAGAATTCAGGCAATAGGGCAGGAGCGTTCCACCTGGCAGTCGCGCGCGGCAAGCGCCTCCGACCATATAGCCACGCTCCGTGAACGCGAGGAAGAGGCGCGCGAGGAAATTGCCGAGCTGGACATCGCGCCGGAGGAATTCGACGAGAAACGCCGCAACCTCCTCAACGAATTGCAGAAGACCGAAGACGCCCGCCGCGCCGCCGCCGACCGGCTGGCAGAGGCCGAAAACCTGCAGCGCGCCGCCGACCGGGTGGCGGCAACGGCGCTTTCCGAATTAGCCGAAGCCCGCGAAAAGCGCGGCCGCGCCGAAGAACGACTTGTTTCCGCCCGTGAGAAACGGCAGGAGGCCGAGCAACGCATCCGCGAAACGCTGAATACCGAGCCGCATATGGCGTTTCGCCTGACCGGCCTTGGCCCGGACCAGCCGAAGCCTGACATGCGCGATGTCGAGCGCGATCTCGACCGGCTGAAAATCGAGCGCGAAAGGCTGGGCGCGGTCAATCTGCGTGCCGAGGAAGAGCAGGCCGAGCTTTCCGCCAAGCTCGAGGCGCTGATCAAGGAGCGGGATGACATCATCGATGCCGTGCGCAAGCTGCGCGCCGGTATCCAGAACCTCAACCGCGAGGGCCGTGAGCGGCTGATTGCCGCCTTCGATGTGGTCAATTCACAGTTCCAGCGGCTGTTCACCCATCTTTTCGGTGGCGGCACGGCGGAATTGCAGCTGATCGAATCCGACGATCCTCTGGAAGCCGGCCTCGAAATCCTCGCCCGCCCGCCGGGCAAAAAACCGCAGACAATGACGCTACTGTCAGGCGGCGAGCAGGCGCTGACGGCCATGGCGCTGATCTTCGCGGTCTTCCTCACCAATCCCGCGCCGATCTGCGTGCTGGACGAGGTGGACGCGCCGCTTGATGACCATAACGTCGAGCGCTACTGCAACCTGATGGATGAAATGGTGGCCTCCACCGAAACCCGCTTCGTCATCATCACCCACAATCCCATCACCATGGCGCGCATGAACCGCCTCTTCGGTGTCACCATGGCAGAGCAGGGCGTGTCGCAACTCGTCTCCGTGGATTTGCAGACTGCCGAACAGTTGCGCGAAGCTGTCTGAGGCGGCTGTTCGGGACCAGTTCCGACTTTTGCTCATTGTCAATTTATCTCGCTGTCTCACCCATTCGGGTGAGCGACATCTCGCGGCATTTTGCTATGTATTGGTCACAAGCTTAGGGCTCTCTCCGGACCCCACCATCCGGTTTCCTGTACCGGATGGAATGCCTTGCGGGGCCGCTGCCGTGGCCTCGCAAGGCTTTCTTTTTCCGTTCACAGAGAGAGGTGGCTGTATGGCTGGTAGTCGTTTCCGGGGAGCGAACTTCCTACGTCATACCGGCCTTGAGCCGGTATCCAGCCAGCCCAAGTCCTTGGGCTGATAAGACTCTTCCCGTCGCGCAGACGCGTCGGCTGGCAACTGTATTGGTGAATATTGTTTCAGGCTGTTTTGAAGGTGGTTTTATCCCTAAGAATTGCGTTTGCGATGACGAGCAATTTGCGGGCGATGGCGATGATCATGATCTTGAATGGTTTGCCTCTGGCCTGCATGGTTTGAATGAGGCATGCGAAGGACGACTTTAATCGATAGGCCACCAGTGCGGCCATGTAGAGGGCGTCACGCACACGTTTTCGTCCACCGCGGATATGACGCTGGCCGCGATGGATGCCGCTATCGGCATTGAAGGGAGCAAGTCCTGCAAGAGCTGCCATGCTACCAGGAGAGCTGTCACCCAGTTCCGGCATGTGAGCCATCAGAGTAAATGCCGTGACCTGGCCGATGCCGGGAATGGAGCGAAGTCTTTCGCTTTGTTCACTCAGCATCGCATTCTCGCGGACATGGGACTGGCACTCTTTTTCGACCACTGCAATCTCCCTATTGAGCCAGCCGAGGTGGCGCTCGATGCTGTCGCGCTCCGATGGATCTGCGGTATGAAGACGTACACGTTCCTGCTGGCGCATGGCCACGAGCTGGTCACGGCGCGTATGCAGGCTTTCCAGCCGCTGTCTGGCCGGATCGGATACCGGCGTCACGGCTGGCGAAAGCGCCTCGCCCATACGCGCCAGCAGTCGTGCATCGATGCTATCGGTTTTGGCAAGCTGGCCGGTGGCTCTTGCAAAATTGCGGGCCTTGGCTGGATTGACCCGGCAATAGGGTCGTTGCCACCTTTCCAATGCCGTGCACAGGAGCCGGTCGTAGCGTCCGGTTGCTTCCAGAATGACGCGCGCCTCACGTCCCTCAAGGGTGGAGAGCCATTCGTCGATGGCAACGGCGGTGTTGGGTATGCGGATGTGCTTTTGGGTTATGGTATCGAAAAGATCGAGATGTGCCTTTGAGACATCGCATCCGATGTAAACAGGGTGTATCATGGCAAGCCTCATCCTGTGCTACGAGGTCCGCGCCAACGGCCTCAATCAACTGTTCAGGCTGGGATCAATAAAGGTGGGCGGAGGTCCAAAAGCCAGCAGGCGGTCTCAAACGACCAGGATTCCGACGGCCTTCCGCCCACTCTCCTTATATCACAAAGCCAATACACAGGATTCCGGCTCAGGGCCGGAATGACGGAAGAAGGAGACGCAGCGAATCCCTGTAAACCATTGGCCTGCTGCAACCGCCAATCGCGCAGTGTGCGAGTTCTCCGCGCATGCCGCAGGGAGGCCTACCGTCACTTACCCCGGCACCAGCCGCAGCCGCGTGCCCCAGGGGTCGATCGCCTCCACCACATTATTCTCCATCTCCACCAGCACATACGCAGCTGCCCGCAGCCGCTCCTTCTGCGCCTCGAGATCGGCCGCATCGCGAATAGTGAGTGAAAACCAGTCGAGACCGGTCTCCATGGTATTGCGTTCCTTCGCGCCCCGGCTGTTCCACGTATTGACGGCCAGATGGTGATGATAACCACCGGAAGAGAGGAATGACGCATCCGAACGCGCATCCTGCGTCGGTCGCAGACCGACCGCCGATTCATAAAAGGCGCGGGCAGTGGCGATTTCGCCGACGCGCAGGTGAATATGGCCAATGCGCATCCCGGCCGGGGCGGTCTCATAGTCGCTTTTTTTGGTATCGGTCAGCGTCACGAGATCATCGACGTCGAGTGGTTCCGTGCCCATCTTCACCACGTTACCGCTCCAGACCCATGTGTCCTTCGGCCGGTCGCTGTAAACCTCGATGCCGTTGCCCTCTGGATCGTTGAGATAGATCGCCTCGCTGACATTGTGGTCGGCAAAACCTGACAGAGGCACCTGCTTCAGCGCCGCGTGCACCAGCCAGCGTGCCAGATCCTTGCGGGAGGGCATCAGATAGGCGATGTGGAACAGGCCGGCAGAGGTGGGGCTTTCGAAATCCGCCGCCGGCTTGTGCACGAGATCGAGCAGCGGCACGCTTCCGACACCGAGCGTCACGCCCCTTGCCGTGCGCTCCACCTCGTTCATGCCCAGCACCGAACGGTAGTACTCGATCATCGGGTCAAGTTCGCGCACACGCAGTGCCGCCTGACCCACATGTATCGGTGTCGTCAAGGCGAAGGGCAGGGCGGCATTTGCGGGGGCAGCACCCCCTTCTGCTTTGAGCGCACCGGCAAGAGCGGTGGCGGCACAGGAAATTCCGGCAAATTTCAACGTATGGCGGCGGGTAAATTGCATGAATAATCTCTTTGCAGCGATTTGAATGGCTTAGGCAACACTCCGTTTCAGCGCACTACACGAATGCGTCAATCATGCCGTATTTGGCCTTTGCGGCAATTCTTGCGCGCAATTCGCCGCAATTATGCTGCACTGCGATGTAAACTGCACGTTGCGGCGTTCCCAACATGCTGGCAATGCTGTAGATGATAGAAAAATGACAACGCTTCTGGGTGGAGAGCGTGGAATGAAAAAGTGGGTTTATACCTTCGGCAATGGTGCTGCCGAAGGCAGGGCAGGTGACGTTGCTATATTGGGCGGCAAGGGCGCGAACCTTGCCGAAATGGCAAGTCTCGGCCTACCCGTTCCCCCCGGCCTCACCATCATTACCGATGCCTGCGCGCTTTATCACAAGAATGGCCGCGATCTTCCCGAAGACCTGAAGTTGCAGGTCATGGCTGGCCTGCACGGCATGGAGATCGTCACCGGCAAGACCTTCGGCGGCAGCCAGTCGCCGCTGCTTCTTTCCGTCCGCTCCGGCGCCCGCGCCTCCATGCCCGGCATGATGGACACCGTCCTCAACCTCGGTCTCAACGACCGCACGGTCGAGGCGCTGGGCCATGATGCGGGTGATGCCCGTTTTGCCTGGGACAGCTACCGCCGTTTCATCCAAATGTATGGCGATGTCGTCATGGGCCTCGATCATGAAATGTTCGAGGAAATTCTCGAAGATGAGAAAGGCCGGCTCGGCCATGAATACGATACCGACATGTCGGCGGTCGAATGGCAGCACGTCGTTTCGCTTTACAAGAAGCTGATCGAGGACGAGCTCGGCGAAGCCTTCCCGCAGGATTGTCATGTCCAGCTCTGGGGCGCGATCGGCGCCGTTTTCGCCAGCTGGACCAATCATCGCGCCGTGACCTACCGGCATCTGCACAATATTCCGGGTGACTGGGGTACTGCGGTCAATGTGCAGGCCATGGTCTTCGGCAATCTCGGCTCGTCCTCGGCAACCGGCGTCGCCTTCACCCGCAATCCCTCGACCGGTGAGGCGGAGCTTTACGGCGAATTCCTCGTCAATGCGCAAGGGGAAGACGTGGTGGCGGGCATCCGCACGCCGCAATCCATCACCGAGGCCGCAAGGCTGGCGTCCGGCTCCGACAAGCCTTCGATGGAAAAGCTGATGCCGGAGGCGTTTTCCGAATTTCTGGCGATCTGCAAACGGCTGGAAACGCATTACCGTGATATGCAGGATCTGGAATTCACCATCGAGCGCGGCAAGCTCTGGATGTTACAGACCCGTTCCGGCAAGCGCACCACCCGCGCCGCGATGAAGATCGCCGTCGATATGGTGGAAGCCGGGCTGATTTCGCAGGAAGAAGCCGTCTGCCGCATCGAGCCCTCATCACTCGACCAGCTGCTGCATCCGACCATTGATCCCGGCATTTCCCGCCCCATCATCGGCTCCGGCCTGCCGGCCTCTCCGGGGGCGGCGACGGGCGAGATCGTCTTTACCTCGGAAGAGGCTGTCGCCGCCGAGGCCGAGGGGCGTCGCGTCATTCTGGTGCGCATTGAAACCAGCCCGGAAGATATTCACGGCATGCATGCCGCAGAAGGCATTCTGACGACGCGCGGCGGCATGACCAGCCACGCCGCCGTGGTGGCGCGCGGTATGGGCATTCCCTGCGTCACCGGTGCCGGCTCCATGCGGGTCGACATGCGCAACAAGGTGCTGATCGGCGTCGGCTGTATGCTGAAGCGCGGCGATGTCATCACCATCGATGGCTCTTCCGGCCGGGTGCTGAAGGGCGAGGTGCCGATGACGCAGCCGGAACTGTCAGGCGATTTCGGCAAGCTGATGGAGTGGGCCGACGGTCTGCGCAGGATGACCGTGCGCACCAATGCCGATACGCCGGCCGATGCCCGTGCCGCCCGCGCCTTCGGTGCGGAAGGCATTGGCCTCTGCCGCACCGAACATATGTTCTTCGAGGGCGACCGTATCCATGTGATGCGTGAGATGATCCTTGCCGAAAGCGAAAAGGGCAGGCGCGCCGCGCTGGACGAGCTTTTGCCGATGCAGCGTTCGGATTTCACCGAACTGTTCCAGATCATGCACGGCCTGCCGGTAACCATCCGCCTGCTCGATCCACCACTACACGAATTCCTGCCGAAGACCGATGGCGAGATCGTCGAGGTGGCGGCCGCCATGGGCATGCCGCAGACCGTGTTCCGCCAGCGGCTGGATGCGCTGCACGAATTTAACCCCATGCTCGGCCATCGCGGCTGCCGTCTCGCCATTTCTTATCCCGAGATCGCCGAAATGCAGGCACGCGCCATTTTTGAAGCCGCCGTTGAGGCGGCCCGCATCACCGGCGCACCTGTTGTGCCTGAAATCATGGTGCCGCTGGTCGGCCTGCGCTCGGAGCTGGATTACGTCACTGAGGTCATCGATGGTGTCGCCGCAGCCGTGGCGCAGGAAACCGGCATGGAGATCGAATATCTCACCGGCACCATGATCGAGCTGCCGCGAGCGGCTCTGCGCGCTCATGTCATCGCGGAAGCGGCGGAGTTCTTCTCCTTCGGCACCAACGACCTGACGCAGACGACGTTTGGTATTTCGCGTGACGATGCGGCGCGTTTCATCAATACCTATCAGCGCAAGGGCATCATCGAACGCGACCCGTTCATCTCCCTCGATTTCGATGGTGTGGGCGAACTGATCCGCATCGCCGCCGAACGCGGCCGCCAGACACGGCCGGAACTGAAGCTCGGCATCTGCGGCGAACATGGGGGCGATCCGGCCTCGATCCATTTCTGCGAGGATGCGGATCTCGATTACGTGTCCTGCTCACCGTTCCGCGTGCCCATCGCCCGGCTTGCGGCGGCGCAGGCGACGCTGGCTGCAAAGGCAAAGCAGGGGGAAACCCAAAGCAACGTCGCCTTCATTCCCGTCAGGGGTTCTGTCGGACGATGATCTGACGCTCGACGACAACGGGCCTATAGAACATGTCGCGGTTCATCTGCGCCTGCCAGGCGCGGTTGTCGGCGCGGCGGTCCATTTCCAGATCGAGAAGGCAGCCCGCCATCGGGTCGGTGCCGGGGCGGAAACCATACCCCCGGCATGTCGCCTCATCCCGCGCCCGCCGCTCTTCCGGCGTCAGCGTCTGGCAGGCGGTGAGCGCCATGAGGGCGGCAAGCGAGCCGAGGACGATGGAAACACGCATCTTGTTTCTCCCTGATATGACAGCCGTACGGCACTTTTATTGCCGCGATTGATACGCCTGTTTGCATCTGGGGAAAAGCCGCATCGGGATGGAAAGTTGCGTTTGGTACAAGAAGGTATCCGTCGTCAAGCCAGCCGGGAACTCGCCATTTCAGCGCGCATCCAGCTCGAATCCCCCCATGTCGAGAGCCAGATCATCAGGTCGGTAAGAAAGCCGATAATCGGCAGAAGAAGCCTGTGACCCAAGCCGCGTGTCGTCTGGTTTTTCTCGGCTTCCTGTAAATGCGCCAATTCCTGCTCCTGAATTGAGGCGATAAGCTTGTGAAGCTCGGGATCTCTTGTTTGCAGGAAGGCCAATTGATCTTCCAGATGGCGGTGAACGGTGCTTTCCACGGCTTCGGTGCAAATCCAGACCATGTTGCGTCCACCGAGCGCGGTCAGGAACCCGAGCAGGAAACCTCCGAGGCTCCAAAACGCCATGACGCGACAAGGTCTTGCGTTTCTGGCTGGCATGGCTTCTCGGAACAGGCGGCAATGATCGATCTCGTCGTCCCGCATCTCTTGAAGAGCGGGCACGATGTCCGGGAACAGCCGGCGGGCCACCCATATCTGTGCTCCGTAGATACGAATAGCGCCAAACTCACCAGCGTGATTGACCTTGAGAATACGCCGAACGGTAAGAGCTTGGTCGCGTTTACCGGAACTGACAAGCATTCGAAGCAATACCAAAGCGCGTTCCAGTCAGCCGAGCGGTTGTCACCACCATTGATAAGTCGGTTCTTGTTCGGGGAAAACCCCATCTCGGTGGAAAGTCATGTTCGCTAGGGCGTCTCCTTTTCACTGGAAACGCCCCACGATTATCGCTGTCAGGCCGCCGCTACCTCCCGGTCATCGAGCGCGTCGATGTCCTTGGCGTTGTTATAAACGGCCTCATTGAGAATGCCTTCGCGCTTGGCGACGATGGTGGGCACCAGCGCCTGGCCGGCGACGTTGACCGCCGTGCGGCCCATGTCGAGGATCGGATCGATGGCGAGCAGCAGTCCCACGCCTTCAAGCGGCAGGCCGAGCGTGGAGAGCGTCAGCGTCAGCATCACCACAGCACCCGTCAGGCCGGCGGTCGCAGCGGAACCGAGCACGGAGACGAAGACGATCAGCACATATTCCTGAATGCCGAGCGGCACCTGGAAGAACTGCGCGATGAAGATCGCCGAGATTGCCGGATAGATCGCGGCGCAGCCATCCATCTTGGTGGTGGCGCCGAGCGGCACGGAGAAGGCGGCATATTCGCGCGGCACGCCAAGGCTCTTTTCCGTCACGGTTTCGGTGACGGGCAGCGTGCCGATGGAGGAGCGCGAGACGAAGGCGAGCTGGATGGCCGGCCAAGCGCCCGCGAAGAACCGCGACGGCTTCAGGCCATGGGCGAGAAGCAGCGCCGGATAGACCACGAAGAGCACCAGCGCCAGACCGATATAAACCGCCGCCGCATACCAGCCGAGCTGCGACAGCGTCGTCCAGCCATATTGGTCAACCGCGCGGCCGAGCAGGCCGATGGTGCCGATGGGGGTGAGGCGGATGACCCACCACAGGATTTTACGCACGATGGTAAGCAGCGACTGGTTGAAGGCGAGGAATGGCTCCGCCGCCTTGCCGGCCTTCAGGGCCGCGACACCAAAGGCAATCGATACGACGAGTAGCTGCAGAACGTTAAAGTTCAGCGAGGTGCTGCCGGAACCGTTGGTGATTTTGGTAGACGCCTCAAGGCCAAACACGTTGGCCGGGACGAGACCCTTCAGGAAATCCAGCCACGAACCGGTGGAGGAAGGCGCTGCCGCTGCCGTATTGGCAATCGCCGTGTTGACGCCCGGCTGAATGACGAGGCCGAGCACGATGCCGATGACAACGGCGATCAGCGCGGTGATGGCGAACCACAGAAGTGTCTGCCAGACGAGCTTTGCCGCGTTGGAAAGGTTCTTGAGATTGGCGATGGAAGCGACGATGGCCGTAAAGATCAGCGGCGGCACGAGCGCGCGCAAAAGCTGCACGAAAATGCTGCCGATGGTCTGCAGCGTCACCGAAAGCCAGTTGGGGCTGCCGGCGGCATCGGGGCCGATGTTGCGCGCAAGGAGGCCCAGCAGCAGGCCGATGACCATGGCGCTTAGAACCTGGAAGCCGAAATTGCGATAAAAGGGTTTGGGCCCGGAAGGGCGGGCGGACGTCGTTGCCTGTGACATGACATGTCTCTTTATTGTGCAAGAAAACGAGAATGTTGCACTTTTTACACGCATTCTCGAGGGAGATCGCCGAGGATACGCCGATTTCCTCAGCAATTAAGGGATGGACTTGCGTATTTGTTGCATTGTGGCGGAATTATTCCATTGAGGGCTCGGTTTGCGGAAAAATATTCCGCATTTTCGATGATCAGTTTCATCCAGAGAGAGTTATGGTGCTGAGACAGCCTGTCTGGACATTTAAAACCAGAAAGGAGTGGGCCTGATCCGGCATGGCGTTGGCGGTGGGGATCGGCCGGAATTCAAGGATCAAACCCCTCCTTTGTTTTCCTCGCCGCAAATCCGGTCTATGACATCATATGCAGGTGATTCCCTGCCAGAATTCGGGTGCAACGCTTTTTAGCCAATGCGATCTAACGGATATCCGCTTCCATGACTGTGCGTTTCGTCCGGCCTTTTTCGGTTGCAGCCTATCTTTCCCGTTATCTGGGTCTTGCGGCGCTGGCGCTTTTTCTCATCGCCGCCGGCATCCACCGTTTCGGGCCGTTGACGACGCCTGATCTCGTCGGGCTGCTCATCATTGCCGCCGGTATCGCTCTCGCGGCCGTGCTTCTGGCGCTGATCGGCCTGGAGCGGCTGTGGACGACGGGCGCGCGTGGCGGGCTTTCGGCACTGGCCGCGCTGCTTCTCTCGGCGCTGCCGCTCGGCGTCGTCGGTTACGGCGCATATCTTTATTGGCAGCAGCCGAAGATTTACGACATCTCCACCGATCTGACCGACGTGCCGGAATGGCTCGCGACACCCGCCGCCAACCAGCAATGGCTGGTGCGACCCGCGACCCTTACCAAGGCGGATCGCGATGAGCAGGCGGAAGCCTATGCCAGCCTTGCCGGCCGTCGTTATGAGGGCGCGATCGACCGCATCTATGCCGCCGCCAAAAAAATGGCGACTGCCCAGTCCATCCGCATTACCCATACGAAGGGTGTGATCGGCGCGGAAGATGCCCCAACCATCGGCGTGCCGCCACAGGACAGGACGCAGCCCGCGGAAGATGCGCCGGTGGAAGACCTGCCCTCCATCGTGCCCGTGCCCATGGCCCGCCCGTCCGACGCGCCACAGCCCACTTTCTTCAACGGCAGCGGTGTGGTGCTGATGCAGGGCGAAACCCGCACCCGCATCTGGGGCCTGCGTTTCGATATCCTCATCCGCCTGAAGGAAGAGGCGGAAACCACCATCGTCGATGTGCGCGTCGCCTCCCGCTACGGCCCGCATGATCTCGGCATGGGTGCTGCGATTGCCGAGGCCTATCTCGATACGCTGGATGCGGAAATGCAGGGTCTGAACGACAATTGAGGCGTTGACGCCTGAAGGCTGGACGGCGCGCTCCGCTTCGGGGTGATTTGATTGCGACTTCGCCGCTTGTTTCTTCTCCCCGAGGGGGAGAAGGTGGCCCGAAGGGCCGGATGAGGGGGCGCCCTCTCCGCATATCGCTGGCCGTTCCCCCTCATCCCGCTGCCGCGGACTTCTCCCCCTCGGGGAGAAGAAACAAGCGGCAGACGCTCACTCCGTCAATAAGGCAGCGATGGACTATGCGGCAGCAAGGCTTGAAATCCCGCGCGTCAAAACCCCCTCAGGCCGGAAAATACTCGCCCAGCAGTGAAGGCGCGCCATCCGTCCGCACTTCGCCCTTTTCGATCAGATCCTCGATATGCGCCAGCACGGAAAGTGCGGCCGCCCCATGCAGGCGCCTGTCGGTGCTGGCATAGATGACCTTCACCATATCGGCGATCCGTCTGTCGCCGTCCCGGATACGCTTCAGAACCGCCTTTTCCCGCATGCGGCGGTGGGCGCGAAGCCCGCGCATGAAGGCGGCAGGATCGGTGACCGGCCCGCCATGGCCGGGCAGAAACAGACGGTCGTCGCGGGCGAGCAGCCGCTCCAGTGAGGCCATGTAGTCGCTCATCGCTCCATCAGGCGGTGCGACGATGGTGGTGGCCCAGGCCATCACATGATCGGCGGAAAAGACGATGCCGCTGCCCTCGAGCGCAAAGGCGGCGTGGTTGGCGGTGTGCCCCGGCGTATGCAGCGCGGTCAACGTCCAGCCATCGCCGGCAAGGCTCTGCCCGTCGTCCAGCGCAATGTCGGGCGCGAAAGCCATATCGGAGCTTTCGGCAAAGGGATTGGTCTCGCCCACATGCAGTGGCCGGGCGGCACGGTGCGGGCCTTCTGCCACCGTCAGCGCCCCGGTCGCTTCCTTCAGCCGCCGCGCCAGCGGTGAGTGATCGCGATGGGTGTGGCTGACGAAGATATGGGTTACCTCACGGCCATCGAGCGCCGCCATCAGCGCCTGAAAATGCGCCTCATCCTCCGGGCCGGGATCGATGACGGCAACGGAGCGGTCGCCGACGATATAGGAGTTGGTGCCATGGAAGGTAAAGGCGGAAGGGTTGTTGACGGTGAGGCGCTGGATGAGCGGGGCGACAGGAACCGCCTCGCCATAGGCTGGCTTGAAATCGAGATCGAATGCCGGGTCCGCCATCGAGACCTCCTGAATGAATGCCATGCCGCCCGTGCCGACGGCGCCCGCCGCACAATCGCCAAGCCCTATCATGCCACCTGCGGCCCGGCACCCAAAAAGCTTGGGTTTTGTGAAAAAATTGGTCGCCGGGTCATTGCCGCGCCGGGCAGGCTTTGCTAATCAGGCGCGGTTCAGGCAGCGGCGTTTCGCTCTCGCTGCCCTGTTGGGGCGTCGCCAAGCGGTAAGGCACCGGTTTTTGGTACCGGCATTCCCAGGTTCGAATCCTGGCGCCCCAGCCAAACTCTTCATTTTGCAGGTAACCGTCCAACTCGCCTCATGCATGATGGGCTTGATTGTCATCGCTCTGGCTGAAATGTCTGCACCACTCGCGCTTTTCACCCCAAATCAGAGATAGGGGATTCCGACTTCACCTCGGAAACTATCGACGCCGAGCGTGGAAAATTAGCTCAAGCGCAGCTTCGACGTCATCAGGACCGCGCACTTTGAAACGTGTATTTCCTCGATCGTCTTTGATCTCCAACTTCGATACGCGAGAAAAGTGGTCAACTGTGCCGCGAACGGTAATAGACAGTTCCTCCGCACGGGGCTGCACAATGACGTACCAGAAGTTATCCGGGGTTTCGCTGAAGTTACGGGATAGACCTCGCTTTAGCTCTCCCGGATAGCGACTCCGAACGCCTTCAAGCAATTGCGCAGCAGCTCTCTGCATTGAATCGGGCAATTCGCTATGGACCAAATTCAAAAACTCGCGATCGCCTGCAGGCATTGATATCGAGTATCCATCGGTAGGCTTCTCGATTTCGCGGCGTACTAAAGAAACCTCGGCGGTCGATAACAGAACGATAGTTTCTTGCTGCGTCCCTACATTCAACGCAGAGGCGTCGCCGATATCAAAGTCTAACGTGCCTGTTGCGGGTTCGTACTTTCCCTCGCGAAGCAATAAAATGCTGCGCTCGCCAGTGGCACTAGGGGGATTGCCCAGCAACCTCACCTGATGAGGCGGCATATCTAGTCGCCAGATGCCTTCTGCTAGCTTTTGCACGCCGGTAGCCGTCATTCGCAATGTCATAGCGTTTCCTCCAGATGGTTTACTATCTGTACAGATAAATCTGCAGATAGTCAAATCAGCTAAGCTGCTAATGTGATATGGCTGTGGCTGTCGGATGCAAGGCACCCAAAAACCGATTCAAAATTTGCACGGTGACAGAAGACGACGCGCGGGCAGAGAAGTCGCCTCCAACAAAAAACGCCGCGCATCCAAAGACACGCGGCGTCCAATCCTAAAAATCGCAACTAAACCTTAAAGCGCGATATCCGGCACCTTCTTCACCGGTGCCCCCGCAGGGGCCGCACCGGCACCCTTCAGCGCATCAAGATCGATCTGCGGCGGGGTCGGCAGTTGCAGGTGTTCGGCGGTATAGGCCCATTCCTGCTGAACTTTCTCCGGGTCGTCATTGAGCTTCGTGCCATAGCTCGGCACGATCTGGCGCAGCTTCGCCTGCCATTCCGGCGTTGCCACCTTGTCCTTGAAGACCTTTTCGAGAACGCTGAGCATGATCGGAGCCGCGGTCGAGGCACCCGGCGAAGCGCCGAGCAGGCCGGCGATGCTGCCATCACCCGCGGCGACGACTTCGGTGCCGAGCCGCAGTACGCCGCCCTTTTCTTCGTCGCGCTTGATGATCTGCACGCGCTGGCCGGCCTGCCACAGGCGCCATTCGCCCTGCTTGGCATTGGGGAAATATTCCTTCAGCGCGGCAAAACGGTCGTCATCCGACATCATCAGCTGGCCGGCGAGATATTCCACCAACGGATATTCATCGATGCCCACGCGCACCATCGGCCAGGCATTGCTGGTTGTAACGGAGGAGACGAGATCGAAATAGGAGCCTTCCTTCAGGAACTTGGTGGAGAAGGTGGCGAAAGGTCCGAACAGGATGACGCGCTTGCCGCCCAGCACGCGCGTGTCCAGATGCGGCACCGACATGGGCGGTGAGCCGACCGAGGCCTTGCCATAGGCCTTGGCCAGATGCTGCATCGTCACGTCGGGGTTCTCGTTGATGAGGAACGAGCCGCCCACCGGGAAGCCGGCATAGTCATCGGCTTCGGGAACGCCGGACATCTGCAACAGATGCAGCGCGCCGCCGCCGGCGCCGATGAACACGAATTTCGCGTCCACCACCTGTTCGGCATCGGTCTTGGTGTTGGTATAGGTCACGCGCCAGCTGCCATCGGCATTACGCTGGATGTCGGAGACCTCGCTATTGACCTGCAGGTCGAAATTCTGGTCGCTCTGCAGATGCGATACGAATTGGCGGGTGATTTCGCCGAATTCCATGTCGGTGCCGAGCGGCGACCAGGTGGCGCCGATCTTCTGGGAAGGATCGCGGCCTTCCATCATCAGCGGCACCCACTTCTTGATCTGCTCCGGATCGGTGGAGAATTCCATGCCGGCGAAAAGCGGGCTGGCCTTTAGCGCCTGATAACGCTTTTCCAGATAGGCGACGTTCTCGTCACCCCAGACGAAGCTCATATGCGGCGTGTGGTTGATGAAGGAGCGCGGGTTCTTCAAAACGCCGTTGCGCACCTGCCATGCCCAGAACTGCCGGGAAATCTGGAAGGATTCGTTGATGTTGATCGCCTGGCTGATCTTGATGTTGCCGTTGTCGTCTTCCGGCGTGTAGTTCAGTTCGGCAAGCGCGGAATGGCCGGTGCCGGCATTGTTCCAGCCGTTGGAGCTTTCAAGCGCCACGCCATCCAGCCGCTCCAGAATCTGCATAGACCAGGTGGGCTCCAGTTCGCGCAGCCACACGCCGAGCGTCGCGCTCATGATGCCGCCGCCGATCAAAAGCACATCGACCTTCTTGGCGGTTGTGCTGGCGAGAAGCGGAGAGGAGGGCAGCGCTGCTGCGGCAAGCCCGGCGAGCGCACCGCCCAGAACCTGTCGGCGGTTCAACGGAAATGCATGGGAAAGGGTGGTTTCCTCAGAGAGATCAGTGAGCTGGGATTTGTCTTGATCGATGGGAGTCACGGCCATACCTGATTCTTGTTTTGTGTTAAAAACATTCCTCCCGATCGCCCCGTTATAGCAAAGCGCAAAGCGGCACAACCCGGACAAATTCACTCCAGTTCAAGCGTTTTTGCAGAGATTGGCCGGGACATATGGTCGCGCTGGGGGATTTTGGATATTTGCGGATCGTCATTTTCAGCACGGCGAAGATTAGCCGATGTTTTCAAACGGTTGAAAGGGTTCTATCAGCCGGATATGGCGGAAAGATCGCCCGGCCGCACTTTGCCAGCCCTGATGGTTGATACGGCGTTGTTGCGGGTTAAATTTTTTCAGAAAAATGACGATAATCCCAAAAAAGTGAAAGGCCCGCCGTTTCGGGCAGGCCTTGTTTGTGTTCGGTCTGAGGGCCGAAAGCTCAGTTTGCGGCGAGAAATTCCGCGCAATAGCTCGGGCCGTTGACGCCGGGGCGGTCGGAGACCGTGCGCACGGCAGTGATCTTGTAGTCGCTGGAAACAACCAGCTGCACGGTGCAGGAGAGAGAAGCGCTGCGGGCCGGCGAAATCTGGCGACCCTTCTTGCCATCCTTGCCTTCTTCGAACTTGGCCGGAATGGTGGCCTTCTTGTAGCCGCCGCGCCAGTTGTAGACGGTGGAGCTGCCGGTTTCCGTATCGCTCAGCGGCGGGCCGAATTTTGCGAAGAAAATGCCGGCGGACTGGCCGACCCAGCGGGTCTCGACCGGGCTCTTCTGGGCAAATGTGGGGGCGGAACCGCCGGTGGAGGTGGTGCAGGCGGAGAGCGCAATGGCAAACGCTGCGAGCGTTACGCTGCGAAATAGCATGGTGAAATGTCCTTTGTGCCGTGTCCGGCTTCCCGCCGGTCATTCCGTTCCCCTAGCAGATTTGGCGGCGGGGGGCAGGGGAGGTGTGCGGCTTGATGAAAATTTCCTGCCACAATTGCTTTTTTGTAACGTTTTCCGCTCTTCCGCCCCACTCTGCGGGTGCTGGATGGGACTGTTTCACCGGGCGGCAAAAACTTGTCATAAAAAATGCAATAAGCCGCTTGTCGAATGCCGGGGGCTGGTCTATAGACGCGCTGCTGGTCACGGAGTGTAGCGCAGTCTGGTAGCGCACGTCGTTCGGGACGACGGGGTCGGAGGTTCGAATCCTCTCACTCCGACCAGCTTAAAGCCAACGAAAACAGTGGCTTGCAAATTATCCCGAAAATCCATCAGACAAAAATGTTGTACCGAAACCGGACGGTTTGAAATCGTTTCCGATTGGATCGCGTGTGCGTCCGCAGCTGGAAATCCGGCCATACATGCGAACAAGCCCGTTTTGGCTGCTCTACACGCCGCCACCCTTCACCAAAGGAAAGAGGCCCGTCGCTCCGCCAAGCGCCAGGCCTCAATGTCGCGGCCTTGTTTCAGGGGACGCGCGACATCCGACGTCTTAAAAGCGTCAATTCCGATCCACAATCCAAGAAGTTACCCGTCACCGCCCTTGGCCCCGAATTTCCGGGGCATCGTGATGATCAATTTATCGCGATCAAAAAAGAGGCCCGTCGTTCTCTCGAACAACGAGCCTCTATTGGGTCACTTGGCGGAGCGACCGCGTGCAAATTCGCCTTTTGCGCATGAACGTCAATGAACAAACGGCTTCACCCAAGGCCGAGAAACAACCAGTAAAAATCAGGGGTTGATGGATCGGAAAGCTTTCTCAGCCGTTATCTACCCACAACAACGATGGAGGATAACATGCTGAAGGGTATTGCACTGTGGGCTCTGGGCGTCCCGATCTTCGTGATCATTCTGCTTTATATGTTCGTATTTTAAGTCGCATCTGACGACAGGCCCAAACAAAAAAAGGCGACCACATCGTGGTCGCCTTTTGTCGTTCATGCAGGCATTTTCAGTCGAGATCGCCGATGAGCCGCGAGGCTGTCGCCGCATCCGTGCGGCGGATGTCGATCTCGTCGCGGTGCCTGGCGAGCAATTCACCGGCCAGCAGCTTTTCCGCAAGAGCGGCAGGCAGCGAGAGGATGACGCGGTCGCCCTGTTCCTCCGCAGCACCCGTGCTGCGCTTGGCCGATATCATGCCGCCCGCCACCGTGTTGTTGGTGTCAGGGTCGATCAGGATGAAGGAGCCGGTCGCCCGGTTCTGTTCATAGGGATCGAAGATCGCCGTCTCGTCGAAGGAGAGGCGCACCTTGCCGATGGCATTCATCGGCAGCGACGTTTCATGCGCCTGCCATTCACCTTCCCTGAGGTTGAGCTGGCTGACGGGCTGGACGCTGACGCGCTGGCGGCGGCTGCCGCTTTTGAGCCAATAGCGTTTTCCGGCCTCGATGCCGCCCGGCTGCAGGGCAACGATCTGTGCATCGAAGGCAAGCCCCGTGAGCGGCTGCGCCTCGATAGAAACGATCATGTCGCCGCGCGAAACATCCACCTGCCGGTCGAGCACGAGGGTGACGGCATCACCCGCCACAGCAGCATTGCGTACCAGATCGAAGGTGACGATCTGTTTGACATTGGCGACCATGCCGGATGGCAGGACGACGACGCTGTCGCCCGGCTTCACCGAACCGCCGGCAACCGTGCCCTGATACCCGCGGAAGCTTTCACCCGGCCGCGACACGCGCTGTACGGGCAGGCGGAAGCCGCCAGATTGCGTGGAGCGGACGGTGGCAAGCTCCAGCGTCTCCACCAGCGTCGGGCCTTCATACCAGGGCATGGAGGCCTTGCCAGACAGCACGACGTTTTCGCCCTTCAGCGCCGACATCGGAATGGCGGTGATCTGCTTGATGCCGAGGTTGGACGCGAAATCGCGGAACTCGTGGGCGATCAGTTCGAAACCGGCCTTGTCGTAGTTCGTCAGGTCGATCTTGTTGATGGCGAGCACGAATTGCCGGATGCCCATCAGCGCCGCGATGGTGGCGTGGCGGCGCGTCTGTTCCAGAATGCCGGTGCGCGCATCGACCAAAAGCACAGCGAGATCGGCGGTGGAAGCGCCGGTCGCCATGTTACGGGTATATTGCTCATGGCCGGGCGTATCGGCCACGATGAAGGCGCGTCGGTCGGTGGCGAAATAACGATAGGCGACATCGATGGTGATGCCCTGTTCGCGCTCGGCCTGCAAACCGTCGAGCAGCAGCGCGAAATCGGGCAGGCCGAGATCGTTCTGCTTGCCGCTGTCGCGGTGCAGGGTGGCGGCCTGGTCTTCCTTGACGGCCTTGGTGTCCCAGAGGAGACGGCCGATCAGGGTCGATTTGCCGTCATCCACGCTGCCGCAGGTGATGAGACGAAGCGGGCGCGTGTCGCGCGTCGCCTTCGAATGTTCGGCAAAGGGCAGAATGGTGGCCGTGGAGGCGTTGTTGGTGGCAGCGGCACTCATCAGAAATAGCCCTCGCGCTTCTTCTTCTCCATCGAGCCGGATTGATCGCGGTCGATGGCGCGGCCCTGCCGTTCGGAAACGGTGGCGATTTCCAGCTCGGCGATGACTTCCTGAAGCGTCGCCGCTTCGGAGCGGATCGCGCCCGTCAGCGGGAAGCAGCCGAGCGTGCGGAAGCGGATCGAGCCGTGCTGGATCTCTTCACCGGGCAGCAGTTCAAGGCGTTCGTCCTCGGCAAGGATCATCATGCCGTCGCGTTCCACGTAAGGGCGCTCGGCGGCATAATAGAGCGGCACCAGCGGAATGTTTTCCGCTTCGATATAGCGCCAGATGTCCACTTCGGTCCAGTTTGAGAGCGGGAAGGCGCGTACGCTTTCGCCCTTGCGAACCATGCCGTTATAAATGTTCCACAGTTCCGGGCGCTGGTTGCGCGGGTCCCACTTATGGTCGGGCGTGCGGAAGGAATAGATGCGCTCCTTGGCGCGGCTTGCTTCCTCGTCGCGGCGTGCGCCGCCGAAGGCCGCGTCGAAACCGCCGGCGTCCAGCGCCTGACGCAGCGCTTCCGTCTTCATGATGTCGGTGTAAAGCGCCGATCCATGGGAGAAAGGCGTCACGTTTTCGCTCGCGCCGCGCGGGTTTGTGTAGGAAATGAGATCGAGGTCATATTCCTTCACGATCTTGTCGCGGAATTCGATCATTTCCTTGAACTTCCAGCCGGTGTTGACGTGCAGCAGCGGGAAGGGCACGCGGCCGGGGAAGAAGGCCTTGCGCGCGAGATGCAGCAGCACGGACGAATCCTTGCCGATGGAATAGAGCATCACAGGATTATCGAATTCGGCGGCGACTTCGCGGAAGATATGAATAGCTTCGTTTTCAAGTGCCTTCAGATGGGGATCGAGCGGCGGCTTGGATGCGACAGTATTCTTGCTGTCCGTCTCGTGGACTGCGTTGGACATTGTAAACTCCGGGAGATGTACTGAATGATTATCGTTGCGGGATGGCGGAAATGGCGGATGTCTGTTCCGCACCGGCGACGTGAAGACCGCATTCGCGCTTCTCGTCGTTTTCCCACCACCATCGTCCGGCGCGCTCAGGCTCGCCGGGCTTGATGGCGCGCGTACACGGCTCGCAGCCGATGGAGGGGTAACCACGCGCATGCAACGGATTGACGGGGATGTTTTCAGAGGCGACATAAGCCTGGATCTGGTCGATGTCCCAGTCCGCCAGAGCATTGATCTTGATGAGATTACGCTCGGCGTCGAACTCGGCGAAAGGCGTCGTCGCGCGGTTGCCCGACTGGCCGCGCCTGAGGCCGGTGACCCAGAAGGCCGCACCTTCCAGCGCCTTGCCGAGTGGGATCAGCTTTCTGACATGACAGCAGGCGTGACGCGCCTCGATGCTTTCGTAAAAGCCATTGAGACCGTATTTAGCGGCATAGGCGTCGATATCGTCCTGTTCCGGCCGGAACCGGCGGATTTCGATGCCGAAACGTTCTTCGGTTTCCTCGATGAGATCGACGGTTTCCTTGAACAGCCGGCCGGTCTCCAGCGTCACGACATCGATCGGCAGACGATGCGTGCCGATGGCGGCGGTAATGACCTGATCCTCTATACCGAGGCTGGTGGTGAAAACCGCACGGCCGCCGAGGCCGGCGATAAACGAAAGCCGACCCGCCAGATCGAGCCCGGCAAGCGTGGCATCGAGGGAGGCGGCATCGGCAGAGGCATTTGCTGAATTGATCGTCATTGTCACGTCCGGGATTTCCATGGCCGATTATTGTTGAAATCAGGCCTGTGGAACAGAAATGACAGTCTTTGTGCGCTGCACTTGAGAGCAAAAATGCCTCTCGCGCGCGTGGTATGAGCAAAAGATGCCCGTTCACCTTCTTTGCAGCTTGGATTTGAATTGTGACAACTTCTGCGCTAAGCCGGAATTGCCGGGTATCCGGGCTTGTGGTCTACTGGTTTCACGATGATTTCGCAGAAGGCAAAATATGCGCTAAGGGCGCTTCTTTCGCTGGCAAAGGCCGACGGCGGCTGTCCTGTGCAAATTTCCGATATTGCTCGCGAACAGGCCATTCCGAAAAAATTCCTGGAACAGATTCTTCTCGAAATGAAGAAGGAACGCATCGTCGAAAGCCGGCGTGGCAAGCAGGGCGGTTATCTGCTGGCGCGTCCGGCGACCGACATCACCTTCGGCGAGGTGCTGCGCCTCATCGATGGGCCTCTCGCTCCCTTGCCCTGTCTGTCACAGACCGCCTATCGCCGCTGCGAGGATTGCGATGGCGAGAAGCAATGCGAGATCCGCCACGTCTTCGCCCGCGTGGCAGATGCCACCCGCAACATCCTTTTCAATACCACCGTTGCCGATGCCGTTGCCGGTGTTGATGTGCCCGAGCTTTTGACGGCCTGACGAAAAAATCGTCTAAAACGCCGTAATATTTTTCGTCTCAGGCGCAAAAAATCGTCAAAAATGTGAAACGGTTTTGCATTCAGCAAAGTTTTACACGACGCTTGTTGCGTGTTTGGCTTATGCTGCGCTGTATTTGTTGCCCGGTGAAACGCTCTAGGGAAACACTTTTTCGATCGTATTCGGCCTCATTGACCAACACTACTCAACCAGTAGAGTTAAGCCATCGCAATCAGGAGGGAATACCGATGTCCAAGCTTCTGTCCGGTTTGAGCGTTATTGCTCTTAGCCTTTCATTGGCTCTTGGCGGCGCTGGCTCGGCCGCCGCGCAGACCAAGCTGCTCAATGTGTCCTACGATCCGACCCGTGAGCTCTACAAGGATTTCAACGAGGCCTTCGCCAAGAAGTGGAAGGCCGATACCGGTGAAGACGTCACCATCCAGCAGTCGCATGGCGGCTCCGGCAAGCAGGCGCGTTCGGTTATCGACGGTCTGGAAGCGGACGTGGTGACGCTGGCGCTGCAGAGCGACATCGACGCCATCGTCCAGAATTCCGGCAAGATCAACAAGGATTGGCGCACCCGTCTGCCGCACAATTCCTCACCCTATACCTCCACAATCGTCTTCCTGGTGCGCAAGGGCAACCCGAAAGGCATCCATAACTGGGGTGATCTGGTGAAGGGCGACGTACAGATCGTGACGCCGAACCCGAAAACCTCGGGCGGCGCGCGCTGGAATTATCTGGCGGCCTGGGCCTGGGCGAACGAAGAGTTCAAGGGTGACAAGGACAAGATCAAGGCCTATGTCGGCGAGCTCTATAAGCGCGCGCCCGTTCTCGATACTGGCGCCCGCGGCTCCACGGTGACGTTCGCACAGCGCCAGATCGGCGACGTGCTGCTCGCCTGGGAAAACGAAGCCTATCTGGCCGGCCAGGAATTCGGTGCTGACGCTTTCGATATCGTCGTGCCGCCGATCTCGATCCTTGCCGAGCCGCCGGTCGCCGTGGTTGACGCCAATGTCGATGCCAAGGGCACCCGCAAGGCGGCGGAAGCCTACCTGCAATATCTCTATTCCGACGAGGGCCAGAATATTGCGGCGAAGCACTTCTACCGTCCATCCAACCCAGCCGTGGTTTCCAAGGACCTGCTGAAGCAGCTGCCTGACATCAAGCTCGTCACCATCGACGACCCGCAGTTTGGCGGTTGGGCCAAGGCGCAGCCGGAACATTTTGGTGACGGCGGCATCTTCGACCAGATTTACAAGCCCGCGAAGTAAGCGGATGATGGGGTGACGCGTAATCACCCCGTCCACGGGACAACAGAAATCAGAACCTGATCGACCGGACGCCGTGCCGGTCGATACTTTATAATAAGCGCCGGGGAATCCGGCTCCCAGAAAGCATTTCTAGGCGGGCAACCTCGGTTTTTCGTCCCGGAGATGTACAAAAACAAAGATTATCCGGAGCCTTGATGAGCAATAATATTTCCGGAAACAGGTGGAAGTGGCGGCAGTCGAGTGTCATACCCGGCTTCGGCCTGACGTTCGGTTACACCGTCACCTATCTGTTTCTCATCATTCTTATTCCGCTCGGCGGCCTTGTCTGGTCCACGGCGAAACTGGGTTTTGCAGATTTCATTGCGATTGCCACCGATAGCCGCACGCTGAATGCGCTGCGTGTCAGTTTTGGGACGGCCTTCCTCGCCGCACTGGTCAACGCGGTTTTCGGCGTCATCGTCGCCTGGGTTCTGACGCGTTACCGCTTTCCCGGCCGTCGTTTCGTTGATGCCATCGTCGATCTGCCCTTCGCCCTGCCAACGGCGGTGGCAGGCATCGCGCTCACCACGCTTTATGCCAATCGCGGCTGGGTCGGTTCGCTGTTCGAACCCTTCGGCATCAAGATTGCCTTTACCCCGACCGGCATCGTCATCGCGCTCATCTTCATCGGTCTACCCTTTGTAGTCCGTACCGTGCAGCCGGTCATGGAAGAGATCGACCGGCAGGTGGAGGAAGTGGCAGCGACGCTCGGCGCCAACCGGTTCCAGACCATCACCCGCGTTCTGCTGCCGAGCCTCACTCCGGCCATCCTCACCGGCTTTGCGCTCGCCTTCGCGCGCGGTGTCGGCGAATATGGCTCGGTCATCTTCATCGCCGGCAATATCCCTTACGTCTCGGAAATCGCGCCGCTCCTCATCGTCATCCGGCTGGAGGAGTTCAATTACGCGGCCGCGACCGGCATCGCCACCATCATGCTGATCATCTCCTTCGCCATGCTGTTCCTCATCAATCTCATTCAGGCCTGGAGCCGCAAGAGGTACGGTTATGTCTGAGACCGCTTCCCGCACCTCGCCCCGGCCGTTTCGCGATCCCGCCAGTGAAAGCCTTCCCGCCCGGCTGGCGCTGATCGCCGTCGCCTTCCTGTTTCTCGCGGCCTTTCTCGTACTGCCGCTCGTCTCGGTCTTCTTCGAAGCGTTCCGCAAGGGCGCAGAGTCCTTCTGGGAAGCCATCGTCGAGCCGGACGCGCTCTCTGCCATTCGCCTGACGCTGCTTGTCGCCGCTATCTCGGTGCCGCTCAACGTGGTTTTCGGGGTTGCCGCCGCCTGGGCGATCGCGAAGTTCGAGTTCAAGGGCAAGGCGTTCCTGATCACCCTGATCGACCTGCCGTTCTCGATCTCGCCGGTCATATCCGGTCTGGTTTATGTCATCCTGTTTTCCTCGCACAGCGTGCTTGGGCCATGGCTGAAGAGCTACGGCATCGAAATCCTCTTCGCCGTGCCGGGTATCGTGCTTGCCACCATCTTCGTCACCTTTCCCTTCGTCGCGCGCGAACTGATCCCGCTGATGCAGGATCAGGGCAATGGCGACGAGGAGGCGGCGATTTCGCTTGGCGCCTCCGGATGGCAGACCTTCTGGTATGTCACGCTGCCGAATATCAAATGGGGCCTGCTTTACGGCGTGCTGCTCTGCAACGCCCGCGCCATGGGCGAATTCGGCGCGGTCTCTGTTGTCTCGGGCCATATTCGCGGTGAGACCAACACCATGCCGTTGCATGTCGAGATACTCTATAATGAGTACAATATCGGCGCCTCCTTCGCCGTGGCAACGCTGCTCGCCGGTCTGGCGCTTGTGACGCTCGTTCTCAAAACCATTCTCGAAATACGCTTTGGCGCGGGCAACGCAGCCAGCAAGCATTGAAAGGCATATTCATGGAAGTGAAAGTTTCCGGCATCACCAAGCAGTTCGATCGATTTCCGGCGCTGAACGACGTGTCGCTCGACATTCGTTCCGGCGAGCTGATCGCGCTGCTCGGTCCTTCCGGTTCCGGCAAGACGACGCTGCTGCGTCTGATCGCCGGCCTCGAACAGCCGACGCAGGGCCAGATTTTCTTCGGCGACGAGGATGCCTCGCACCGCACGGTGCAGGAGCGCAATGTCGGTTTCGTGTTCCAGCATTACGCCCTGTTCCGTCATATGACGGTGGCCGACAATATCGCCTTCGGCCTCAAGGTGCGCCCTTCTGCCAGCCGCCCGCCGAAGGCGGAAATCCGCAAACGCGTCTCCGAACTTCTCGACATGGTGCATCTCTCCGGGCTTGAAAAGCGCTATCCGACCCAGCTTTCCGGCGGCCAGCGCCAGCGCGTGGCGCTTGCCCGCGCCGTCGCCATCGAGCCCAAGGTGCTGCTTCTCGATGAACCTTTCGGCGCGCTGGATGCCAAGGTCCGCAAGGAGCTGCGCCGCTGGCTGCGTGAATTCCACGACCGCACCGGCCACACCACCGTCTTCGTCACCCATGATCAGGAAGAGGCGTTGGAACTGGCTGACCGCGTTGTGGTCATGAGCCAGGGCAAGATCGAACAGGTCGGCACGGCTGACGATGTCTACGACACGCCCAACTCCCCCTTCGTTTTCTCCTTCATCGGCGAATCCTCCAGCCTGCCGGTGACGATCCGCGACGGCCATGTGCTGTTCCAGGGCGAAAGTATCGGTATCGATGAGAACGGTACAGGCGAGGGCGAACTCTTCTTCCGCCCGGAAGACGTGGCGCTGACAGACGCAAAGGACGCGCTCTACGGCAAGGTCACCACCTGTCGCCGCCTTGCGGGAACGCGCATCGCCGAAATCGACATCGCCAATAACGGCCATGAGCCCTATCACCTCGAAATCGAGGTGCCGCTCAACGCTGCTGTCGCCGTGGGCGCGGAACTGCGGTTCCGCCCGACGCGGTGGAAGGTTTTCGGGAAGAAGTAGGGATAGCGGTGCGACTGACTGCCTTGCAGTCGCCCTCAGTTCTCCGTCATACCGGCCTCGAGCCGGTATCCACCCAGCCCAAGTCCTTGGGCTGAAAAGGCTGCTCTCGTCGCGCAGACGCGCGCCGGCTGGATGCCGGGTCAAGCCCGGCGTGACGGAAGGGACGTGTCACGAGTACTATCGAGCGTCGAGCCTGCACACCGGCATTCGAGGCGCGAATTTCCCCAACAGTTCAAGTAACACCCAGAAACGGAAAAGGGCCGCCGAAGCGACCCTTCCATGAGTTTGGTCCTGTTTACAGACCCGGGACTGTTTCTCAACGTTCCGAAGGCAGAAGAGGTTTACAACGAGGGTTGCCCCGTCGAAAACACACCCTTTCCATTGCCTGCACCAGAGACCGAAATCTCACTAGACATTGGATCACCTCCTTCCGATACGTTGAACATAACTAGAAGGTAGTACGATTCGTCAGTAATGCAAGGGGTATGCTCACGACACCTTCATCACGATCTTGCCGATATGATTGCTGCTTTCCATCAGCTGGTGCGCCTCCACGACCTCGTCCAGCGTGAACACCCGGTTGATCACGGGCGCTACTTTTCCGCTTTCGATAAGCGGCCAGACCTGCTCGACAAGCTCATCGCGGATGGCGCGCTTCTCGTCTGCCGTGCGGGGGCGCATGGTGGAACCCGTGACGGTGAGGCGTTTGACCATGATCGGGCGCAGGTCGACCTTTTCGGCCACGGCACCACCCAGAAAGGCGATGATGGAGAGGCAGCCATCCTTGGCGAGTGCGGCAAGGTTCTTTTCGAAATAGGCCGCACCGATCATGTCGAGAACCACGTCGACGCCCTTGCCGCCGGTTTCGGATTTCACGACTTCGGCGAAATCCTCCTCGCGGTAATTGATCGCGCGCTTGGTGCCGAGCTTCACGCAGGCCTCGCACTTTTCCGCAGAGCTTGCCGTTGTATAAACTTCCGCGCCAAAGGCTTTCGCAAGCTGGATCGCCGTTGTGCCGATGCCACTGGTCCCGCCGTGGATGAGCACGGTCTCGCCCTCCGTCAGGCCCGCCATCTGGAAGAGATTGGCCCAGACGGTGAAGAAGGTTTCCGGCAGTGCTGCGGCTTTGACGGCATCATAGCCTTTGGGGAAGGGCAGGGCCTGCCCGGCGGGAACGGCGCAATATTGCGCATAACCGCCGCCATTGGCGAGCGCGCAGACCTTGTCGCCCGGCTTGAACTCATCAACGCCTTCACCGAGCGCGACCACCTCGCCGGCGATTTCCAGCCCGAGGATCGGGCTTGCGCCCTTCGGCGGCGGATAGATGCCCTGTCTCTGCGCAACGTCGGGACGGTTGACCCCCGCTGCCTCAACCTTCACCAATATCTCGCCTTTGGCGGGTTTCGGTAAAGGCGCCTGTGATGGGCGCATCACTTCCGGGCCGCCATGGGACGGAAGGTCGATGAAGCGCATTGTTTCGGGCAGGGGCTTGGTATCGGACATGGGCAGGGGCAACTCCTCACTTGTCGGCGTCACCTGAAGATGTAGGTCAGATGTGCGCTCGAGGGAAGGAGGCCGTTTGTCGCTGGTGTCAATTTGCCTCGCCGAACACCCTGACGACGAGACCGCCTTCGTTTTCCTTCGCGGCCGCCTTGACGCCGGCAATCTCGCTGCCGATCCGCTCGGGATTGGCGATGATCGACCCCTTCGGCAGAGTGAGGACGCCGATGGAGCAGCGCAGCAGCGCAAAGTCGCGTTCATTGCCGTTGCGGTCCTGGCCCTTCATGCATCCGGCGGCGCGGTCTTCGTCGGAATAGAGCCCGGCGACGTCGTCATGAAAATCGCTGAGCAGCCGCTCGAGGATTTCTGTCAGTTCCTCCACCGACCAGTCACGCACGCCAATGAAGAAGTCGTCGCCGCCAATATGGCCAAGGAAGCAATCGCCAGCGAAAAAGTAGCGGCGCATCAGCGCCGAAAACAGGGTGATGGCGTGGTCGCCGGCGTTGAAGCCGTATTTGTCGTTGAAGGGTTTGAAATTATCGAAGTCGCAATAACAGAAGAAGCGCGTCTCGTCGCCGTCACTGCAGCTATCGGCGATGAAGCCGCCAATGGCACGGTTGCCGGGCAGCGCCGTCAGTGGGTTCTGGTCCTGCGCCATCTTCAGCTGTTTTTCATTGATGACCTTGATGAGCGAGGCGGCCGAAACGATGCCGGCATAACGCATGTTTTCGGTCAGGATGATGCAGGCGCTGCCGCCCATGCTGGCGAACATGTTCATCAGCTGGTCAGCATCCGCATCGAGGCCGACGATCGGCGCGGGATCGACGAAATGGGAAATGGTGCGCTCATAGATTTTGTTCTTGAGCAGGTCGCGGCCAAAGGGCCGGTAGATATATTCCTTGAGGTGATATTCGTTGATGACGCCGCGCGGTTCGCCATTGGCGTTGAGAACCGGGAAGAAGGCCTGCTGCGGGTTTCTGCGGAACAGTTCGAAGACGCTGTCGACGCTGTCATGTTCGAACACGGTGGGAAGGCGCTCGATTTCCCGGCGGATCAGAATCTCGTCCAGCGTCTGGCTGTTGCGCCGCGCCACACCCATGCGGTTGAGATGCGGAAAACTCTCGGGCAATTCGCTGGTGAAGATCGTCGGCTTGGCGATCAGCCAGCCCTGCACCAGATCGACGCCGAATTCGCGGCAGGCCAAGAATTCCGCTTCCGTTTCGATGCCTTCGGCAATCACCCTGACGCCGAGAACATGGGCGATGTTGACGATGTTGCGCACCAGATGCTGCTTGCGTGGCAGATGGTCGATACCGGAGATGAAATGCCGGTCGATCTTGAGGTAATCCAGCGGGAAGTCGCAGAGCAGCTTCATCTCACCATGGCCAGCGCCGAAATCGTCGATCGCCAGCTTGAAGCCTTCCTTGCGCATGCGGGCGATCAGCGACGTAAATTCCGGCACGCTGGTATTGTCGAAACGTTCCGAAAGCTCAAAGCAAATGGAGGAGGCGGGAATGCCTGCACGTGCCAGGTGGCCAACGAGCTTGTCGAGAATGGCATCGCCATGCGGAATGAGCCGCACATCGAGATTGAGGAAAAGCGTAGCGGAGGAGAAGTCGGGCAGGGTGGAAAATTTCGCGAGCGCCCGGCTTGCCAGCATCTGCTCGAAGGCCTTCAGCTCGCCATCCTCGGCGGCCTGGTCGAGAAGCGCCAGCGGATTGGAAAAACCAAGCCGGTCATGACCGCGCATCAGCGATTCATAACCGAAAATCGTGCCCGTCGTCGCCTCGACAATCGGCTGGAACGCTGTTTCGAGCACAAGCTTCGCCATCGGAAACATCTGCCCGGAAGCAAAACGCCTGATGACATCGTTCTCTAGCGCGACGGCCTGCATATGTCTCTCCGCTCATGTTCTTACGCCCCGGTTTTTAATCCCTGGGCGCCCATTATTTTTGGGCAAACAATTGCAGATCACAGGTCAACAAAAGCTTTCACCGCTGTGAAGCTTTCGTGAACCTTTTATAACAACCCCTTGGATATTAAAGGTTGTTGCGCGGCGGGTCAGGCCGTTCGCGCGTGTCCGGTGTGCGCGGCGTAAAGGTCCGCGACGTTGAGCCGCTCCCGGTCCGCATCCGCTGCTGGTTTTGAAGCCGCTCTGGTGCCATGCGCGGTGGAGGCCGCCCACAGGCGCAGTGCCTCACGAACGACCTCACTGCCGGAAGCATAAGCTCCGCAGTTCACGGCTTCGCGCATCCTTGCTGCCTGTTCCGGGGAAATCGATACTGTTACCATTGGCATGATATCACTCCCTTCTTTAAACGCTGCGAACGGTCTTTCGATGTCCGGTTTACGGATCGGGTGCCGTCGTGGTCTATGGCGGGCATTTTTATCGTTTTTCGTCTGGCGCCGCTTCCAACGAAATTTGTATCAAAGACGATAGTAGCACGAAACGCATCCTATTCCCAATTCGCAGTATATCACGGTTTAGTTTTTCCCCCGTGATCCGGGCCGCAACACGGGTTCGCCGGTTTGGCCGGTGCGTGTGAAACTATCACCATCCAACGGCGAAAAATATGATCCATCGCAAATCCGCGACAGGAAATGGCGCGTTTTTTATTGATTGATCGATCAATCAAGAATATTTTGCGCTTCATCAAGGAGACGCTTATGCCCAAGATCGGAATGGAGCCTCTGCGCCGCAAGGCGCTTGTGGATGCGGCGTTACGCACCATAGGTCACCATGGTTCGCTGAATGTGACAATGTCTGATATCGCCCGGGAAGCGGGCGTGTCGGCGGCGCTTGCGCATCATTATTTCGGCAGCAAGCAGCAATTGCTTCTGGAAACAATTCGCAGCCTGCTGCGTGATCTGAGGCGTGATGCCGTGGCGGCGCTGATCCGCGCCTCCGGTCCGCGTGAAAAGCTGAGCGCCATCGTGCATGTCTCCTTCCAGAGCGACCAGTTCACGCCCGAAACGGTGGCGGCATGGCTTGCCTTTTACGTCGAGGCGCAGCGTTCGGAAGAAACACGCCGCCTGCTGGTCATTTATTCCCGCCGTCTCCGTTCCAATCTCATGGCGAGCCTCAACCGGCTCTGCCCGCCCGACGATGCCGCACGCATCGCCGAAGGGGCGGCGGCGCTGATTGACGGGCTTTATATCAGGCACAGCCTGCGTTCCGCCCCGCTTGGCCTCGCTTCCGCGCCGGCGCTCGTCGAGGATTATTTCGACATGCAGCTCAAATCTTTTCCCGATGGACAGCGCCTGAAGCCGTCCGTCCGCATTCTCTAGGAGACTTCGACATGACCATTGCGACTCCCCTCAAGGCGCAGCCGAAAGCCTCGCATTTCATCGACGGGGACTATGTCGAGGACAATACCGGCACGCCGTTCGAAAGCATCTTCCCTGCGACGGGTGAGGTGATCGCAAGGCTGCATGCGGCGACGCCCGCCATCGTCGAGCGCGCCATCGCCGCGGCCAAACGCGCCCAGAAGGAATGGGCGGCAATGAGCCCCATGGCGCGCGGCCGCATCCTCAAGCGCGCCGCCGATATCATGCGTGAACGCAACGATGCGCTTTCCACGCTCGAGACGCTGGATACCGGCAAGCCCATTCAGGAAACCATCGTCGCCGATCCCACCTCCGGCGCCGATGCCTTCGAATTTTTCGGCGGCATCGCGCCTTCCGCTTTAAATGGCGATTACATCCCGCTCGGTGGTGATTTCGCCTATACCAAGCGCGTGCCGCTCGGCGTCTGCGTCGGCATTGGCGCGTGGAACTATCCGCAGCAGATCGCCTGCTGGAAGGCTGCACCGGCACTCGTCGCCGGCAATGCCATGGTCTTCAAACCGTCTGAAAACACCCCGCTCGGCGCCTTGAAGATCGCCGAAATCCTCATCGAGGCCGGCTTGCCCAAGGGGCTCTTCAACGTCATTCAGGGTGATCGCGATACCGGCCCGCTGCTGGTGAACCACCCCGATGTCGCCAAGGTGTCGCTCACCGGCTCGGTGCCGACCGGCCGCAAGGTGGCCGCCGCCGCCGCCGGGCATCTGAAACATGTGACGATGGAACTCGGCGGTAAGTCGCCGATGATCGTCTTCGACGACGCCGATATCGAAAGTGCTGTCGGTGGGGCCATGCTCGGCAATTTCTATTCCTCCGGCCAGGTCTGCTCGAACGGCACGCGTGTTTTCGTGCAGAAAAACGCGAAGGAGCGTTTTCTCGAAAACCTGAAAAAGCGCACCGAGGCGATGATCCTCGGCGATCCCCTCGATTACGCCACCCATCTCGGCCCGCTGGTCTCCAAGGCACAGCAGGAGAAGGTTCTGTCCTATATCGAAAAGGGCAAGGCGGAGGGTGCGACGCTGATTACCGGCGGCGGCATTCCCAACAATGTTGCGGGCGAAGGCGCCTATGTTCAGCCGACCGTTTTTGCGGATGTGACTGACGATATGACCATCGCCCGCGAGGAAATCTTCGGGCCCGTCATGTGCGTGCTGGATTTCGAGGATGAGGACGAGGTCCTCGCCCGCGCCAACGCCACCGAATTCGGACTGGCCGGCGGCGTCTTCACCGCTGATCTCGCCCGCGCCCACCGCGTGGTGGATCGGCTGGAGGCGGGCACGTTGTGGATCAACACCTATAACCTCTGCCCGGTGGAAATCCCCTTCGGTGGTTCCAAGCAATCCGGTTTCGGACGGGAAAATTCGGCGGCGGCGCTGGAGCATTATAGCGAGTTGAAGACGGTTTATGTGAGCACGGGGAAGGTGGAAGCACCTTATTGAGGGTTGGCGAGTGTGGCTCACCCCCCTCTGTCCTGCCGGACATCTCCCCCACAAGGGGGGAGATCGACGCGAGGCGAGGTGCCGCCCATCTCGACGTTTGAGATTGAAGTGACAAACGAGCGTCTTGCCGATCTCCCTCCTTGTGGGGGAGATGCCCGGCAGGGCAGAGGGGGGTAAGCCCCACCCAGAACCGGAACCCTCGGGAGAGAAACGGTAATGCAAGCAGATTACGTCATCGTCGGCTCCGGTTCCGCAGGCTCCGCCATCGCCTATCGCCTGTCGGAAGACGGCCGTTATTCCGTCATCGTCATTGAGGCCGGTGGGTCGGATTTCGGACCTTTCATCCAGATGCCGGCCGCACTTGCCTGGCCGATGAGCATGAAGCGTTACAATTGGGGTTATCTCTCCGAGCCCGAGCCCAATCTCGACAATCGCCGCATCACCGCACCGCGCGGCAAGGTCATCGGCGGCTCGTCCTCCATCAACGGCCTCGTTTACGTGCGCGGCCATGCCGAGGATTTCAACCGCTGGGAGGAACTGGGCGCGCACGGCTGGGCCTATGCGGATGTGCTGCCTTACTTCAAGCGCATGGAACACAGCCATGGCGGCGAAGAGGGCTGGCGCGGCACGGATGGGCCGCTGCATGTGCAGCGCGGACCTGTCAGCAACCCGCTTTTCCACGCCTTCATTCAGGCAGGAGCACAGGCCGGTTTCGAACTGACAGACGATTATAACGGCTCCAAACAGGAAGGTTTCGGCCTGATGGAGCAGACTATCCATAATGGCCGCCGCTGGTCCGCCGCCAATGCCTATCTGCGGCCCGCACTGAAACGCGGCAACGTGACGCTGGTCAGCGGTTTTGCCCGCAGGATCGTCATCGAGAATGGCCGTGCCGTGGGTGTCGAAATCGAGCGCAGGGGCGTGGTGGAAACCATCAAGGCCGGTCGCGAGGTCGTCGTTTCGGCTTCCTCCTTCAACTCGCCGAAATTGCTGATGCTCTCGGGTATCGGCCCCGCCGCCCATCTGAAAGACATGGGCATCGAGGTGAAGGCGGATCGCCCCGGTGTCGGGGCAAATCTTCAGGACCATATGGAGTTTTATTTCCAGCAGGTCTCAACCAAGCCGGTCTCGCTCTATTCCTGGCTGCCCTGGTTCTGGCAGGGCGTGGCCGGTGCGCAATGGTTGCTGTCGAAAGGCGGGCTCGGTGCTTCCAACCAGTTCGAGGCCTGCGCCTTCCTGCGCTCCGCGCCGGGGCTGAAACAGCCTGATATCCAGTATCATTTCCTGCCCGTCGCCATTTCCTATGACGGCAAGGCGGCGGCGAAAAGCCATGGTTTTCAGGTGCATGTGGGATTTAACCTGTCGAAATCACGCGGTAACGTCACGCTTCGCTCCGCCGATCCAACGGACGATCCGGTCATTCGCTTCAACTATATGAGCCATCCGGAAGACTGGGAGAAATTCCGCCATTGCGTGCGCCTGACGCGCGAAATTTTCGGCCAGAGGGCCTTTGACGATTTTCGCGGGCCGGAAATCCAGCCGGGTGAAAACATCGAGACGGACGAACAGATCGACGCCTTTTTGCGGGAGCATCTGGAAAGCGCCTATCACCCCTGCGGCACCTGCCGGATGGGAGATCGCGACGATCCGATGGCGGTGGTCGACCCGGAATGCCGGGTGATCGGCGTGGAGGGACTGAGGGTCGCTGACAGCTCGATCTTCCCGCATGTGACCTACGGCAACCTGAACGGCCCGTCGATCATGACGGGTGAGAAGGCCGCGGACCACATTCTCGGCAAAACGCCGCTGCCGCGTTCCAATCAGGAACCATGGGTGAACCCGCGCGCGGCCGTCAGCGACCGCTGAGGGTCAATGGTAATCATCCTCGCGCTGGTGGCGGATCGCGAGGATTGTTACTTTTTCGGCACTTTCTATCTCAAAAAGAATGACATAGCCTGACGAGCCAAATGGAATAAGAAACTCCCTCAGAAAGGGATTTTCTGCATCGACTTTCCGGCAGCTCAGCGGAAAATCTGCAAGTGCGGCAATTCCTTTTTCGATGGCCCTGTAGGCTCGCTTCGCCGCATATTTGTCCTGGCGAAGCAGATGGGCATAGAGGCGTGTTATATTGTCGCGCGCTCTGTCGGCAAGAAAAACCTGATATGTCACTTGTCGTTGTCTTCAGCAAGCTTTTCGTCGAGCATAGCCTTCAGCTCCGCAAGAACGTCCTCGGCTTTGTGATAGACGCCCGTTCGCTTGGATTCTTCGCGCGCTGCAAGCCCCTGCTTGATGAACTCCGCCTGAGATTTACGGATTTCCACCTGCTTGCGCACGGCTTCTTCCATAAATGCCGAAAGTGTCTCGCCGTCCTTCAGCACGCTTTCGGCTGCCTCGCGAAAATCCGCCGTCACCCGCAGCGAAGGAATTGTTGCAGTTTTCATGGATCTTCTCCCTGCGTTGCAATTGCGATGCACAAGATCGGTCATCGGCAGCGATAAGTCAAATGCAAAACCTTGCAATCGCGGGCCTCGAGGCAGATAAACGGGCTTCCCGTTTGACGAAAACCAAAATTACCGATCCGGATCGCCATGCCCGCCGACTACAAGAAGCTGAAAATGCTCCGCCGTTCCCGTGTCGTCTGGGGTTCCTGGCGGGTGTGGAAGCCAAGGGCGGTTTTCTGGGTTGGCGCGATTGCGGTCGGCATTATCAGCGTCGGTTTTGCCTGGGCTGCGGATCGCGCCCAGCATCTTTTCTTCGCGGCCACATCATCCGGCGAATGGGCGTTTCTGTTGCCGCTCATCATCACGCCACTCGGCTTCACACTCTGCGCCTGGCTTGCGATCTCGGTTTTTCCCAATGCCGGTGGCAGCGGCATTCCACAGGCCATTGCCGCACGGCACCTGCGCGACGATGCGGACCGTTCGCGGCTTCTGTCGCTGAAACTCGCTTTCGGCAAGGTGGTGCTGACAGTGGCCGGCCTTCTCTCCGGCGCTTCCATCGGACGTGAAGGGCCGACCGTTCAGGTTGGGGCCTCCATCATGCTGCAGGCCGCCCGATGGGGCGGCATGGCACAGGCGAAGGGTCTCATCCTCGCCGGCTCGGCGGCCGGCATTGCGGCGGCCTTCAACACGCCGCTTGCAGGCATCGTCTTTGCCATTGAGGAAATGAGCAAGACCTATGAATCTCGCGCCAACGGCCTTGTACTGACCGCCGTCATTCTCTCCGGTCTTGCGTCGCTCGCACTGGTTGGCAGCTATACCTATTTCGGCACCAGTTCGGTCATGGCGAAAACGACGATGGACTGGCTGCTGGTGCTGATCTGCGGTGTTGGCGGCGGCGCATTTGGCGCCTTGTTCAGCGCTGGTGCCCTGCGTCTGTCCGCGCGTATCCGCCGTTTTGCACAGGCCATGCCGCTGAAACGGATGCTCGCGGTCGCCGCCGCCTGCGGCCTTGCCTCCGCCGTGATCGGCATTGCGACAGGCGGCGCGACCTTCGGCACGGGCTACGAACAGGCAAGGGCGGCGATCGAAGGGGAGGCCGCGCCTGCCTTCTTCTTCATCGAAAAGCTGGCGGCGACTTTCCTCGCCATGATGTCGGGCATTCCCGGCGGCATCTTCGCGCCGTCCCTGTCGGTAGGGGCGGGTTTCGGCAGCACCATGGCCGGTCTGCTCGGCACCAGCATCGGCCTTGGCGCCATCGTCGGCATGGCGGGATATTTCGCCGGCGTCGTGCAGGCGCCGATGACGGCCTTCGTCATCATTCTCGAAATGACCGGCAATCATGAAGGCGTCATTCCCATCATGGTTGCGGCAATGCTCGGATATCTCACCTCGCGGCTTTTCTCGCGGGAGCCGCTTTATCACGGCCTGTCGCGCGTCTTCGTCGCTCAGAGCATTCGCGCCCGGCGTGCCGCTCAGGCCAGCGAAACGTGACGGCTTACGCCCGGATTCCCGCGACGCCGAAATAACCGAGGCCCGGTATCTTCACGCCGGGCCGGCCGAAATCAATGCCGGCGACGAGACCGAGGAAATTGACCTCGAAACCGCTGCGGGCGCCGGCCGAAATGCCGAACAGCCCGCCAAGCGAGATGCTCGCATCCTTCCAGTCATCGGCAATGTGGTAAAATGCGCCGTCCGGCAGATAGTCGCGGCCGACGGCATCCGGCGGCAGCACGACGCCCAGTTCCGGCACGCTGCGCAGCACATGGGCGACGAAAGTGTTGGAGTTGGGGCCGGGATAGATGCGATAACCGCCGGGTTTGCCATAGGGGTAATCGGCAATGGCCTTCTCGATCTTCGGGATCAGCCGCTCGGCTTCCGCACCATGAATGGCAACCACCTCGCGCGGAGTATTCGAATACCAGAAGGCATCTGCCGCATAGCCATTATGCCGGATAGGCATGCCCCAGCCCACCTTGTCGTAGCGGTCATAGGTGGTGGCGCCGGGTTTCTTCAGCACGACCCAGGCATGGCTGGCGACGGAACCCTTGAACCCTCCCGTCATGGCGGAAAAGACGTAGACGGCCGCTTGCCCGTCTTTTGTGGGTTGAGGCAATATTCCGGAGGAAGACCAGCGTGCGCTGTTCCAACCGCGTGGGTGGTCTTTCATCGCCCACAAGCCCGCCGACGCCAACGCCGGCAGCAGATATATAATGGCAATCGCCAGCAGCAGACGTTTTGCAAATTTCACTGACAGCCCCGTGCATCGAAAAATCAATTGCGGTATCAACGACATAAAATCAGAACTTTTTGAGGCTGAGAGAATGAACAATTCCGTTACCGTCGAAGTCACCCGCGGCAATCTTGTGGAAAGCCGCCATCACGGCCTTGCCGTGGTGGTGGATGGCGATGGCGGCGTGCTGTTTTCAGCTGGCGATATCGAGCGCGGCATCTTTCCGCGTTCCGCCTGCAAGGCCATGCAGGCGCTGCCGCTGGTGGAAAGCGGTGCTGCGGATGCCTATCAATTCGGCAACCGCGAACTGGCGCTCGCCTGTTCTTCCCATTCCGGCGAGGACGCCCATGTGGAACTCGCCGCCGCCATGCTTGCCAAAGCGGGCCGGGATGTCGAGACGCTGGAATGCGGCGCGCATTGGTCCTCGGACCAGAAGACCATCATCCATCAGGCCCGCACGCTGGAAAAGCCGACGGCGCTTCACAATAATTGCTCCGGCAAACATTCCGGCTTCATCTGCGCCTGCTGCCACACCGGCACGGATCCGAAAGGGTATGTCGGTTACGATCATCCCCTCCAGAGGCAAATCCGCGCCACGATGGAGAGCTTGACGGGAGCGGCGCTCGGCCATGATAATTGCGGCGTGGATGGCTGCTCAATTCCCACCTATGCCGTGCCGCTCAAGGGGCTGGCGCATGGTTTCGCAAAAATGGCGACGGGCAGGGGGCTTGAGACAGAACGCGCGAAAGCCTCGCGCCGCCTCATCGAGGCCTGCATGGCGGAGCCCTTTTACGTTGCAGGCACGGGTCGCACCTGCACGAAGCTGATGCAGATAGCGCCCGGCAAGATTTTCGCCAAGACCGGGGCGGAAGGCGTTTTCATCGCCGCCCTGCCGGATCAGGGGATTGCCATGGCGGTGAAATGCGAAGACGGCACGACACGTGCTGCCGAAGCCATGGTCACGGCGTTGCTTGCGCGTTATTTCGATGAAGGCAGCGCCGAGCAGCAGGCGCTGAGCGGCATGGCCAACCGACAGATGCGCAACTGGAACGGCATCCATGTCGGCGATATCCGCGTCGTCGGGCTTTAAATAACCTTTGACGCGACCGTTTGCCGGCACGATGATGAGGTGCCCTGCGCGTGACGGCCATCCCATGGCCGCTGGCAGGGCGGCGTCCGCATGAGAAACAAGGTGGGCGCTCTCATCGCTTTGGAGGTCGCATATCCATGTTCACACTGTTTTTCTCCCCCGGTTCCTGCTCCCGCGCCAGCCATATCGTGCTTGAGGAATCCGGCCTGCCTTACAAGGCCCACCGCGTGAATTTCGCGGAGGGCGAGCAACGCTCAGAGGCATTTCTAAAGATCAATCCCAAGGGCCGCGTGCCGGCACTGGCCACGGCGAGTGGAGTGCTGACGGAGACGCCCGCCATCCTCGCCTTCATCGCCCAGATGGCGCCCGAGAAGAAGCTCGCGCCGCTCGACGATCCCTTCGAATTCGCGCTGATGCAGTCCTTCAATGCCTTCATCTCCTCCACCGTGCATGTCGCCCATGCGCATGGCCGGCGCGGCAGCCGGTGGGCGAGTGAGGATAGCTCGCTTGCGGACATGAAGGCCAAGGTGCCGCAGACCATGGGAGATTGCTTCGAACTGATCGAGCACGGCATGCTGCACGGCCCATGGGTTCTGGGCACGGCCTATTCGGTGGCCGATCCCTACCTCTTCGTCATGTCCGGCTGGCTGGAAAGCGATGGCGTGGATATTGCCCGCTTCCCGAGAGTGCACGACCACTTCCGCCGCATGAACGACCGCCCGGCGGTGCAGCGGGCGCTGGAGGGGGAGAGGGGCTGAAACCCCTGGCTTCGTCATCCTCGGGCTTGTCCCGAGGATCTGCAACCGATTGATTTTATTCGACGTGATTGGATCCTCGGCACAGGGCCGAGGATGACGTCGTGGGGATGTTTACCGTTCCCAGCCTGCGTCAAAAAACGGCGCTCAAGCCGCCTCGGCCGTCCGGCTGTCCCACATGGATTTGAACGCCGTGCGCGCCTGGCAGCGGTCCAGCCAGACCTTCACTGCCGGATGGGCATCGAACAGCGGCTTGTGGCCCTGCGCGTAACGGACGATTTCCGCCGCGTTGAGGTCGGCCACGGTGAAGCGGTCGCCAACCAGATAATCATGGCTGGCGAGATGCTGTTCCAGCACCCGGAATGGGCGTCTCAGAAGACGTGCGGCGACATCGATCACTGCCTTGCCGGCATCGCTTTCCGACAGGCCTTCGGCGATGGCGGAGGAAATCTTCAGGGAATTGCTCTCGATTTCGGTCGCTGCGAAGAAGGACCATTGCAGCATCGCCGCATCTTCCTTCAGATCGACCGGGGCGAGCGGCCCGCCATATTTGCGGGCGAGATAGAGATTGATCGCCATGGATTCATAAAGCACCATGCCGTCATCTTCGATGCAGGGAATGGTGCCCATCGGGTTGACGGCGAGAAACGCGGGCGACAGCGTGTTGAGCGGTGCGTCGGCGGCGAGCGGATCGGCAAGGCGGCGCGCCTGTATGACAGGCACATGCTTGAACTCTATGCCGAGTTCCCCTGCGAGCCACAACGTGCGCGTGGCGCGGGAACGGTAGACACCGTAAATCGTCAACATCGAAATTACCCCTTCAACCGGTTCGATTGCGGGGCACGTTACGGTCTCGTGGATTTAAAGTGAAGTTGTGGATGTCAGGGGCACCTATGATTTTTTCTGATCCGTGAGCACGTCCACATCCGGCGACAGCCGGTTTTCGAAACGGTCGATGAACCGCTCGAACAGGCGGGCGAATGTCTCCACATCTTCCGCCGGCCAGCCATCCATCACATCTTCGATGACGCTCATCTTGGTCCGGCGCATTTCCTGTAAAAGACTGGTGCCAAGCGGCGTGATCTCGACGATGCTGCGGCGGCCATCCTCCTGCGAGACGCCACGTTTCAGCAGGCCGCGCCCGACCATATCAGCGACGACACGGCTGCCGCGCGAGGGATCGATGCGCATGCCCTCGGCAATAGCACCCACGGTAACATCACCTTCCGCACGGCGCAGAATGTCGAGAACATCGATATGGGACAATTCGAGACCCGGAGCGAGCTTGGCAAGCGCCATGCGGCCGATGATGCGGCGGCCGATCATGATGCGCATGCGCGTCATCGTATTGCCGATCCGCTTGATGTCCTCGGGCAAATCCTCGTTCCAGTCTTCCTCACTTGCCACGCTTCGCCATTCCTTTCGATGCCGGTTTCCGATCACATTTAGCCGGAATAGCACGGATGTCAAAAACTTGCCATTGACATATATGTGCTGATAGCACACAAATTGCCGCAGTAAAACCGCCGGAAGCCAACGAGATTTTTCATGGATATGTCCACCGCCCCCGTGGCGCCGCTTGTGTCGGATCATCGGCGCAGGCTCATCGTCTTTCTGTTTCTGATGCTGGCCATGTTCATGGCCACGCTCGACAACCAGATCGTATCGACAGCGCTTCCCACCATCGTCGGTGAATTCGGTGCGCTGGAGCGTTTCGGCTGGATCGGCTCGGCCTATCTTCTGGCGACCAGCGCGGTCATGCCCGTTTATGGCAAGCTCGGCGATCTCTTCGGGCGCAAATATGTGATGATCGCGGCGGTCGTCATCTTCACACTCGGCTCGCTCGCCTGCGGTCTCGCCTGGTCGATGGACTCACTGATTGCCGCTCGCGTGTTGCAGGGTCTTGGCGGCGGCGGCATCATGGTGTCGATCTTCTCCGTCAATGCGGATCTGTTCGAGCCGCGCGAACGCGCGCGCTACCAAAGCTATTCCAGCCTCACCATCATGGCATCGGGCAGTGTCGGCCCGATCCTCGGCGGTACGATGAGCGACCTGTTCGGCTGGCGGTCGATCTTCCTCATCAATCTGCCGCTCGGCATTATCGTCATTGCAGGACTGGCACTGATGCTGCCTTACCGCCGCCCGGCGCGACAGCCGAAGATCGATTATCTCGGCGCCGTCCTTCTCGCCGCCACCATTGCCAGCGTGGTGTTCTGGGCGGATAGTAGCGAATTGTTCGGCTCGCTGATTGCCGGCCCCAGCCTCGGCATCATCGCCTTCGCCGTCATCGCCGCCTTCCTGTGGGTGCAGGTGGAGCGCCGCGCGCCGGAACCGGTCGTGCCGCTGCGCCTCTTCAAGGACAGCACCTTTCCGCTGTTGATGATCGTCTCGCTGACCAGCGGCGGCATCGGTATCGGCATGGTCAATTATTACGCCCTGTTCCTGCAGACCACGACCGGGCTTTCGCCCTCCCATGCGGGCCTGTTCTTCATCGCCGTCACCGGTGGCATCGTCATGGGCTCGCTTTCGGCCGGGCGGCTGATTTCCATCACCGGCGTCTACAAGCCCTTCTCGGTGGCCGGCCTCACCATCAATGTCATAGCTATGCTGCTCTTTACGCAGATGCATGCCGGAACGCCGCTTTGGCTGATTGCCGTGCTGATGCTCGCACAGGGTTTTGCCGTCGGCCTCGGCCAGCAGGCGCCGATCATCGGCGTGCAGAATTCCGCCCCGAAGGCCGATATCGGCGCGGCGAGCGGCGCGGTGACCCTGACCCGCATGGGTGGTGCTGCCATTGCCATTTCGGTCTATGGCGCCATCGTGTCGTCGAGCCTGAAAGGTGTCGCGATCGATATTCCCGGTGTCGGCAGGATCGAAGAACTGACGCCGAAAATGCTCGCCGAACTGCCCGCCGCCTCCCAGGCCGCCGTCGCCTCGCTCTATTCGGATGCCTTCACGCCGCTGTTTTTTGCGGCCGCGGCAACTGCGGCCATCGGCCTCGCTGCGGCGCTGATGTTGAAACCGGTACGCCTGCCGGCGGCGGTTGAAGCGAAGCCGGCGGAAGCGGCGGGGGAGTAGCAAGATCGGCGGACGGTTGCGAAACGCTGGTTTTGTGCTGAAACCTCTCCTCCGTCATACCGGCCTTGTGCCAGTATCCAGTCAGCCCAAGTCCTTGGGCTGAAAGAACCCTTCCCGCCGCGCAGACGCGTGGCTGCTCGATTCCGGCTCGAGGCCGGAATGACGGGAGATGCTCAGCAAAACAAAAACACCGCCACTGGAAATTTAACGCCCGTTCCGCGTTATGCTCGCAGCACTTTACATTCGCGCGGGCGGCCCTATCTCAATGAATATGAAGCCGGAACAGCTGTTGAATTCCACGCCGAAGGGGCTTTATTGCCCGGCGGGCGATTTTTATATCGATCCCGTGCGGCCGGTTGAGCGGGCGCTCATCACCCATGGCCATTCCGATCACGCCCGTGCCGGCCATGGCGCAGTGCTGGCCACCCGCCAGACGCTCGATATCATGCGCATCCGGTATGGCGAGGATTTCTGCGGCAGCGAGCAGGCGGTCGCGTTCGGTGAGACGGTGGAGGTGAACGGTGTCACCGTCGGTTTCCATCCGGCGGGGCATGTTCTGGGCTCCGCACAAATTTCCGTTGAAATGAATGGCCTGCGCATCGTCGCCTCGGGTGATTACAAGCGCGGCATCGACCCCACCTGCGCGCCCTTCGAGACGGTGCCGTGCGACGTTTTCATCACCGAGGCTACCTTCGGCCTACCGGTGTTTCACCACCCGCTGCCGCGCGTGGAAATAGGCAAGCTGCTCACCTCCATCAAACAATTTCCCGAACGCACCCATCTCGTCGGGGCCTATTCGCTCGGCAAGGCGCAACGTGTCATCCGGCTATTGCGCGATAATGGTTATGCCGATCCCATCTATATTCACGGCGCACTGGCTCGGCTTTGCGATTATTACGTCTCTGAGGGCATCGATCTCGGTGATCTCAGGCCCGCGACAGTGGAAAAAAGCAACCCCGCCGACTTCAGGGGCGCCATCGTCGTCGGCCCGCCCTCCGCCTTTCAGGAGCGCTGGGCGCGACGTTTCAACGAGCCGCTAATCGCCTTTGCCTCAGGCTGGATGATGGTGCGGCAGCGCGCGAAGCAGGGCGGCGTGGAACTGCCGCTGGTCATATCGGACCATTGCGACTGGCCGGAACTGCTGGAGACCATCAGGGAAATCGGCCCGCAGGCCGTCTGGGTCACGCATGGCCGGGAGGAGGCGCTGGTGCGCTGGTGCGAATTGCAGGGCATCGCCGCCAAGCCGCTGCATCTTGTCGGTTATGAGGACGAGGGGGATTGAGATGAAAGCCTTCGCCACCCTTCTTGATCGCCTTGTCCTCACGCCATCGCGCAATGGCAAGCTGAAGCTGCTGACCGATTATTTCCGCGATACGCCCGATCCCGACCGGGGTTACGGTCTGGCGGCAATTGCCGGCACGCTGGACCTCAAGAGCGTCAAACCGGCCATGCTGCGCGAGCTGGTGCTGGAGCGTATGGACGAGGTGCTGTTCCGTTATTCCTATGATTATGTCGGCGATCTCGCCGAGACCATTTCGCTGGTCTGGGGCAATATCGGCGGTGCCGATGACGCCGAGGCACAGGATCCGCGCCTCGGCGATGTCGTGGCGCTGATGAATTCGCTGGGGCGTACCGAGGTGCGCGGTGCGGTGCGCGATCTGCTCGACCGGCTGGATACGTCCTCGCGTTTCGCCTTCCTCAAACTCGCCACCGGCAGCCTGCGCATCGGCGTTTCAGCGCGTTTGGCGAGGCAGGCTCTGGCGGATTTTGCGGATAAGGATATCACCGAAATCGAGACCCTCTGGCACGGTCTGACACCGCCCTATATGCCACTTTTTGCCTGGCTGGAGGGAAAATCCGACCGACCGGTGCTGGCCACACCCGCCATCTTCCATTCGGTGATGCTGGCAACGCCGGTGGCCGATGGCGATCTCGATGCGCTCGACCCCGCCGATTATGCAGCGGAGTGGAAATGGGACGGCATTCGTGTGCAATTGTCCCGCGCCGGGGAGACGCGCAAACTTTATTCCCGCTCCGGCGACGATATTTCCGGCGCCTTTCCCGACGTGCTTGACGCCATCGATTTCGAAGGCGTTATGGATGGCGAATTGCTGATTGGCGGGACAGTGCGGTCCAACAATCTCACCCGCACCTTCTCGGATCTGCAGCAGCGGCTGAACCGCAAGACGGTGACGGCAAAGATGCGGGATGACTATCCGGCTTTCATCCGCGCCTACGATCTGCTGTTCGAGGGCGAGAGCGACATTCGCGCGCAAACCTATCTGGAGCGCCGCGGCCGGCTGTCTGATATCATCGAGCGCGCGCCGCATGACCGCTTCGACCTCTCGCCGCTGATCGGCTTTTCCAGCTGGTCGGAACTGGACACGCTGCGCGCCGCGCCGCCCGATCCTGTTATCGAGGGGGTGATGATCAAGCGCCGCGACAGCACCTATCAGGCCGGGCGCGCCAAGGGCCCCTGGTTCAAGTGGAAACGCGACCCCTATAATATCGACGCCGTGATGATGTATGCCCAGCGCGGCCACGGCAAAAGGTCGAGCTATTATTCCGATTTCACCTTCGGCGTCTGGGCGGAAGGCGAGGATGGCGAACAGCTCGTGCCCGTGGGCAAGGCCTATTTCGGTTTCACCGACGCGGAACTGGAAGTGCTGGACAAGTTCGTGCGCGATAATACCGTCGAGCGTTTCGGCCCGGTGCGGGCGGTGCGGGCCACACCGGATTTCGGTTTCGTGCTGGAGGTGGCCTTTGAGGGCATCAATCGCTCCACCCGCCACAAGTCAGGCGTCGCCATGCGCTTCCCGCGCATCGCCCGGCTGCGCGCCGACAAGCTGCCGGCTGAGGCGGACCGGCTTTCGACGCTGGTGGCGATGATCGATGGTGTGGAAGGGTAGGGCGGCTGTCCAGAAATTGCCATTATGGCTGCGAATACATTGTTGTCATTCGCGAATCCGTGATTGGACAGCTCCCCGCCGCAGTGCTGAACTGCTGTTACAACCATCCTCCTCAGGTGACCTTATGGCAGATAAACGCTTTCTTTCCTCAGCCTTCGCACAGGAAGAGAGCGGCACGACCTTCCCGAGCATGACCCGGCGAAGCCTGCTGGCCGGTGCCATGGGTCTGTCGGCGGCCGCATTTTTACCACCCCGCGCGAAAGCGGGCATTGTCACCCCCGAGGTGCTGCCGTTGGAACGGCAGGATTATGCGGAGGCGCGCAAACGGTTCCACACCCATCTGTTGCGAAAGATGGCCGCGCCGGAAAAATCCTCGGTCCTCGGCACTCCACCGGGGGCGGAACGTGTCATCTATCCGGGCGGCCCGGATGGTTCGATCGAGCTTGTCGCGTGGCTCTCCCATTACCAACCCTCAAAAACGCTGAAACCCGCGGTTCTGTTTCTCCACGGCGGCAACGCCACTGGCGATGGCCACTGGGCGCTGATGAAGCCCTATTGGGAAGCGGGCTATGTCGTGCTTTTACCGTCCTTCCGGGGCGAGAACGGCCAGAGCGGCAATTATTCCGGTTTTTACAACGAAACGGCGGATGCGCTGGCGGCGGCGACCTATCTGGAAAATCTCCCCGGCATCGACAGAAATCGGTTCTTCATCGCCGGCCATTCCAATGGCGGCACGCTGACGCTTCTGGCCGCCATGAGCCGCAGGTTCCGCGCTGCTGCACCAATCTCGGCGGGCGTCAATTCCTGGCGTTATTTCAACCGCTATAGCGATGAGATCTGTTTCGACGAGACCGATGAGCGCGAATTCATCATGCGCTCCTCCGTCTGCTTCGGTCCCAGCCTCAAATGTCCGGCGCTGCTTCTGCGCGGCACGGAGGAGCGGCCTTTTGATGCCGATCACCAGCTTTTCGTGGATCGGGCTCTGACATCCGGTTTCAAGGTCGACAAGAAACTGCTGGCCGGCACGCATAACGGCGTTGTTCCGGGCGCGGTTGAGGAGAGCATCCGCTTTTTCAATCAATTCACTTGAGAAGTTTAGGACCCGACCTCATCCCCGGAGGGACCGGGGATGAGGTGACGGAGATTTCATGCCCTTCGCAAACGTCAGGCGCTCTTCTTGAAGTAACCGAGCAGCCGCATGGCGTTTGCGGTCACCAGAACGGTGGCGCCCGTATCGGCGAAGACGGCGAGCCACAGGCCGGAAACGCCGGTGACGGTCGTGACCAGGAATACCGCCTTCAGGCCGAGCGCGATCGTCACGTTCTGGCGGATATTGCTCATGGTGGCGCGCGACAGGCCGATGAGGCGGGCGGCATCGCCGACATTGTTGCGCATCAGCGCCGCATCCGCCGCTTCCATCGCCACGTCGGTGCCGGAGCCGATGGCGACGCCGACGCTTGCCGCCGCAAGCGCCGGCGCATCGTTGATGCCGTCGCCCACCATGACAACGGTCTTCTTTTCGGCGAGCTTGCGGATTTCCTCGACCTTGTTCTGCGGCAGGAGTTCGCCGCGCGCCTCAAGACCCAGCTTGTTGCCGATGGCACGCGCTGTGCGGGCATTGTCACCCGACAGCATCAGCGAGGAAATACCCATATCCTTCAGCGCCTTGACGCCTTCTGCCGCATCCTTGCGCGGCTCGTCTCTCATGGCAAAGAGGCCGCTTGCTTCACCGCCGGCCATCACGACGGCCACCGTCTTGCCTTCGCTTTCCAGCGCGGAAATGCGATCGGCCAGTTCCTTCGAGAGGGTGCCGACCTCAGTTGCAAAGCGCGGTGCGCCGATGAACAGGTCTTTTCCGCCGACATTGCCCTGCATGCCGCGACCGGAAATCGCCTTGATGTTGGAACCGGGCAGGGGCTTCACGCCGCGCTTTTCGGCATGATTGACGATGGCGCGGGCCAGCGGATGGCTCGATTCATGCTCGATGGTCGCGGCTTGCGCAATCAGCGTGGCCTCGTTGCCGTCAAGCGCCACCACGTCAGTGACCACGGGTTCGCCGAGCGTCAGCGTGCCGGTCTTGTCGAAGGCGACGGTTTCGGTGCGCGCCAGCATCTCGATGACCGCGCCGCCCTTCACCAGCATGCCGTGGCGTGCCGCCGCCGAAAGGCTGGAGGCGATGGCCGCGGGAACGGAGATGACCAACGCGCAGGGGCAACCGATGAGAAGCAGGGCAAGACCGCGATAGATCCAGGTATCCCAGTCGCCGAGGCCCACGAGCGGTGGCACGACGATGGTGAGTGCGGAAATGGCCACAATCAGCGGCATGTAATAACGCGAGAAGCTCTGGATGAAGCGTTCCGTCGGCGCGCGGGCATCCTGGGCTTCCTCGACGAGCGTGATGATGCGGGCAATGGTGTTGTCTTCCGGCGCGCGGTCGACACGGATGCGCAGCGAGCCGTCATGGTTGATCGAACCGGCAAAGACGCGCGCGCCCTTTTCCTTGGCGACGGGAATGCTTTCGCCGGTCATCGGCGATTCATCGACGCTGGATTGACCGTCCATGACGACGCCATCGGCGGCGATGCGGTCGCCGGGGCGTGCCACGACCACCTGGCCGATGCGCACCTGATCGGCGGCGATCTGCCGAAGCGAGCCGTTTTCTTCCACCAGCGCCGTTTTCGGCAGCAGCGAACCGAGGGCCTTGATGCCGGAGCGTGCGCGGGCGGCCGCAAAACCTTCCAGCAATTCGCCGACGGAGAACAGCAGCACCACAATGGCCGCCTCTTCCGCCTCGCCGATGATGATCGCGCCGATGGCGGCAATCGTCATCAGCATCTCGATGGTGAAGACCGCGCCGAAACGGGCGGCATTAAAGGCATTTCTTGCGATCGGGAAAAGCGTGACAAGTGTGGCGATGATGAAGGCATAACCACCCCAGGCCGGGAAGCTCAGTTCCGCCGCATAGGCGACGGCGACCAGAATGGTGCCGGTAAAGGTGTTGCGCGCCTTTGCGGTGCGCCACCATGCGCCTTTTTCATCCGCGCCATGGGCATGCCCTATCTCGGCGCTCTGGCTTGCGGCGGCAGGTGCGGCAGCGTGTGAATGGCCCGCATGGTCGTGGCCGGAATGATCGTGACCTGAATGATCATGGCCGGAGTGATCGTGGTCATGCCCTTTGCAGGACTGGTGATCGTGTCTCGAATGGTCATGCGTCGCGTGGTCGTGCCCGGAATGGTCATGGCCTGAATGGTCATGGCCTGAATGATCATGCCCGGAATGATCATGATCATGATCGTGGTGGTGGCCGCCGCATGTCGCGTGGTCATGTTCGTGATTCCGATCCGGCGTCTTTTCGCGCGCGGTCTTTTCCTGCGGCAGCAGAGCGGGTTTGAAGCCGAGCTTGCGCAGCGTGTCCTCGATCTTTTCGACCGGGGTTTTGTTCTCGGCCAGCGAGAGGTTCAGCCTTTCGCGGGCAACGGAAACCTTGACGTCGCCGACGCCGGGCAGGCGGGAAAGCGCGGTTTCGATCTTGGCTGCGCAGCTGCCGCAATCCATGCCGCCGACCGAGAAGATCAACGCATTGTTCTTGTCAGCGACTGTTTCAGCCTCGTGATGGTGGTGGCCGCCGCAGGTGGAATGGTCGTGATGATCGGCCTCGACCTTTGCCTGCGGAGCCTTTTCGCGCGGCAGCAAAGCGGGCTTGAAGCCGAGCTTGCGCAGCGTATCCTCGATCTTTTCGACCGGGGTCTTGTTCTCGGCAAGCGAGAGGTTCAACCTTTCGCGGGCAACCGATACCTTGACGTCTGCAACGCCGGGCAGGCGCGAGAGCGCGGTTTCGATCTTCGCCGCACAGCTGCCGCAATCCATGCCGCCGACCGTGAAGGTCAGTTCCTCTGATTTCCCATTCAAACTGCCGCGTGTCGAAATATTCATGGTTCTCGCTCCTGAATTCCAGTCGACAGCCAATCTGACACCTCTAGCAACTAGAGCTTCAAGAGGAAAAATGCGGTTTTCCGATTTTTTTTAAAAAAACCGACGCCAGCTTCGCGCCAGCCGCGCGGTTCATCATGCTGGCAGATTGGATTCCATGAAGCGGTTCAGATGATAGCACTCCTTTTGAAAAACGGTCGCCGGGCGGCCTCTCTGGCGGCCCTTGCGGTTCTGCCGCTCCTGAGCGGTTGCCTTTTCGTGACGGATACGACCCGGATGGACCCGGATGTATTCGTCAGGGAAACGGCGCCGGTCTTCAATTTTAATTCCGTCAGTTCCAATCGCCAGCCGGAACTGCCACCGCAGCCGGGCCAGCTTTCGACGCGCCCGCCTGATCTGTTCAGGACCCGCTTCCATCAGGAATACGGCCCGCCGGTGCGCGGCCAGGGGCTGCAAGCCCCGCAGGTGCAGGGCTATAATGCGCCGCAGCCGCAGGGCCAGACGATGGCCTATGGCTTGCCGGTTTCCAACCCGCTGCACCGGGTCATGTATGGCCCGATCCGTGACGAGGACCGCTCGTTGCCGGCCATTCCCTATGGCCGCATCGACCCGCGTTATCTCCGGCAGGAAGTCAGCTACCAGACGGCGGAAGCGCCCGGCACCATCGTGGTCGATACCAGGCAGCATTTTCTCTATCTCGTGCAGTCCGGCGGCAAGGCGATCCGTTATGGCGTTGGCCTCGGCCGTGATGGTTATGCCTGGTCCGGCCGCGGCAAGATTCAGTGGAAGGCGAAATGGCCGCGCTGGACACCGCCCGATGAAATGGTCAAGCGCCAGCCGGAACTCGCCTCCATCTCGGCCGCCAATGGCGGCATGACGCCGGGCCTCAACAATCCGCTCGGCGCGCGCGCTCTTTATATCTTCAAGGATGGCAAGGACACGCTTTATCGCGTGCACGGAACGCCGGACTGGCAGTCCGTCGGCAAGGCGACGTCCTCCGGCTGCGTGCGCATGCTCAATCAGGATGTGATCGATCTCTACGAGCGTGTGCCGCAAGGGGCGCAGATTGTGGTTATCTGACCACGTTCTAAAAGAAAGAGATACGGACGCGGTTCCGCCCAGCGTCTTGTGACTGGCTTTTAGTGGTCGGTTAACTATTTTCGCAATACGCCTGTGTACGTGGAACAAACGATGTACAACGGCGATATAGCCGTTCGAAATGTGGGACAATCCGGCCTTATGACAAGCACCGACACAGATCTTTCCAGACGCACTTTCCTTTCCCTTCTGGGTATTTCCTCCGCTTCACTGCTAGCTGGCTGCGCGTCCTCCGGCACGGGTGAAGCCATTCGCGAGCAGGCGAGCAGCATCGGCAGCGATTTCCGCCAGATGTTCTCGTCTGGTGTCAGCGATGCGGAACTGGCCGTCATGTACGGCTCGGTCGAGGATGGCGGTTACGTCATTCCCGCGGTTCCCTATCAGAAGATCGACCGCCGTTATTATCGCCAGCGGGTTGTCGATCCGACCGGCGAGCGCCCCGGCACCGTCGTCGTCGATACACGCTCGCGCTTCCTTTATGTCGTGGAGCAGGGCGGCAGCGCCATGCGTTACGGCGTCGGCATCGGCCGCGATGGTTTCGCCTGGTCGGGCGAAGGTGTCATCCAGTGGCGTCAGAAATGGCCTAAATGGACCCCGCCGGACGAAATGGTCGCCCGCCAGCCGGAACTGGTCAAATATTCCTCCAAGAACGGTGGCATGCCGCCGGGCCTGAAGAACCCGCTCGGCGCCCGCGCGCTCTATATCTTCCAGAACGGCAAGGACACGCTTTACCGTCTGCACGGTTCGCCGGAATGGAACTCCATCGGCAAGGCCGTCTCCTCCGGCTGCGTGCGCCTGATGAACCAGGACGTCATCGACCTCTATGACCGCGTGCCGCAGAAGGCGCGTGTGGTGGTATGGCAGTAAAAATAAAGAGGCCCATCCGGCCTCTTTTTACCAAGCTTCTCGATCACCCACCAAAAGTGGGTGATCTTTTCGATAGCTTCGCAACTTCCGAGTATCTGGCCAAGTGCTTTGCTATCCGGTTCCGGTCACACACCGGGCAACACGGCTTCATACCTTTGCCAGTTAGCATCGCCAGATTTGTTTCACAGGTTGAGCATCGCAGTACTGAGGGATTTGCATCGTAAACGATGCCGCCTTTCCAGGGAAAACCCATGTTTGGCTGGTTCGCTTCAAGGCGTGCGAACTCTTCCCAGTTAAAACTGTTTGAAAGAAAAACTCTTTCCATTTTTTCGAGCTTAAAAAATGGCTCGAGTCTCCCATCGCGGGACTTTCCTGAAAAAATGAACTCTTTAAGTGATGTTGATCCAGACACCGGTGCGATCGTGTCGAGGGTGATCGTTGATGAAAATGACGGCCATATTGTTAGCGTCTCGAGAAAATCTAATTCCTGTATACCATCGATAGTCTCTAAGGCGTCGCAACCATAAAGCCAGAGCGATCGAAGTTCCCTAAATCTCTCTATTCCTTTTAAGTCGTGCAGTTTATTTAGCTCGAGAAGGTATAGATGTGTGACGTGATCCGATGCTGGAATTTCCGTAAATGTCGCTGATTTGATATTTTGAAGGCACCAACGCAATTGGTGCCCTGCCGGAGCTTTATCAATTTCCCGGCGCGAATGGAAAACCGTCTCGTTTTCTTTTCGCAGCTCGTCAAGTTCACGGAGTATATTCTCGAGATAGACCAAATCATTATACCATAATTTTCACGTTCTTATTGGGCGAGATGGTGGGTAGTGGGATTGTGAATCGATGGCGGGTATGAATCAAGTCTTGGCAAGACCTTCCTTCAGCGCATTCACCTGATCCCGCAGCTGCGCCAGTTCCTCCAGCCCACAGCCGGTGGCGCCGCCGATGGCGGCCATGATCTTCACGCCTTCTTTTTTGAGGTCTGCGCCCTTCGGTGTCAGCGCCACCAGCACCTGCCGCTCGTCCACCGTGCCGCGCTTGCGGGTAATCAGCCCGGCATGTTCGAGCCTTTTCAGTAGCGGAGAGAGCGTGCCCGAATCGAGGCCCAGCATTTCGCCGAGCGCCTTGACGGTGGATGTCTCCTTTTCCCACAGCGCCATCATGACGAGATATTGCGGGTAGGTCAGCCCGATCGGGTCGAGCAGCGGCTTATAGGCGCGGGTAAAGGCATGCGCTGCGCCGTAAAGGGCAAAACATATCTGCTGGTCCAGCCTCAACAGGCTTTCCATTGTCTTCTCGTTGCCCTCTGCGTCCATTTTCGTGCTCCAAAATCAACGGGTAGGGAACAATCAGCCCCCGCTTTCGGTTCCTGCCACATGGATGCGCGGCGAAATTTCGTGAGAATTATCGCAAAAAACAAATCTTCATTCAATGCGCAAAACTATATTGCGCACAATTTAATTGTGCGTTATAAGATACCCAACACCAACCCGAAGGAGTAAATGCCATGCCCATTCTCTACACGACCGAAGCATCCGCCACCGGTGGCCGCGCCGGCAACGCCAAGTCGGAAGACGGCGTTCTCGACGTTACGCTCACCGTTCCGAAGGAACTGGGTGGCGATGGCGCCGTTGGCACCAATCCGGAACAGCTTTTCGCAGCCGGTTATTCCGCCTGCTTCCTCGGCGCGCTGAAGTTCGTTGCCGGCAAGGAAAAGGTAAAGATTCCTGAAGACACCACTGTGACGGCAACCGTCGGCATCGGCCCGCGTGAAGACGGCGGCGGTTTCGGCATCGAAGTGTCGCTGAAGGCCAATATTCCGGGCGTCGAGCGCGAAGTCGCCGAAAAGCTGGTTGCGGCCGCACACATCGTCTGCCCCTATAGCCATGCTATGCGCACCTCCACGGAAGTGCCGGTCTCGGTGGCCTGATAAAGCGACTACGCACTGGATTGTCACTCTTGGGGCCGGGTTCATTCCGGCCTTCTTGTTTACAGAAAGAAATATGCTATATTCTTTCCAAGGAAAGGGTATACGCCATGAATATTCACGCCAAGACCGCCATGGATCCCGCATCGCAGGGCAGGGTCGTCACCAAGGCCGTCATCGCCGCCGCCGAGCGGTTGGGCCTGAACGCTGCCCGCACGGCCGATATTCTGGGTGTGTCCGCGCCGACTGTCTCGCGCATGAGGCGGCTTGATTTCCTGCTGGAGCCGGGCGCCAAGTCCTTCGAGCTTGCGGTGCTGCTGATCCGGGTTTTCCGCTCGCTGGATGCAATTACCGGCGGTGATGAGGCGGTGGCGAAAAACTGGCTGCGCAATCACAATACGGCGCTGGACGCCGTGCCTGCCGAAAGGCTCACCACCATTACCGGATTGATCGATGTCCTCTCCTATCTGGACGCCCGACGCGCTCCTGTCTGAAAAACGCGCCGCATCGGGAAAATACTGGCGGCTGGTGGAAGCGCAGCATCAGGTTTCCACCATGAAGCTGGTGGATACGGTGGAGGAGCAATCCCTGCTGGAAGATATTCTGGAGACGAGCAAACGGCCGTTTCCGCCTGATTGCGCCGGTTTCGATTATCTTCTCGCCACGCCTTTCCGATATGGCGCCGCTTATCCGCATGGCTCGCGTTTCCGCCGCGCGGGCTATACCGAAGGTGTTTATTACGCCGCCGCGAAGGTGGAAACGGCGCTCGCCGAAATGGCTTTTTACCGGCTGCTGTTTTATGCCGAATCCCCCGGCACGCCGCTGCCTGCCAATCCCGCCGATTATTCTGCCTTCGCCGCCCGCATCGCCACCGATGCGGCGCTTGATCTGACGCAGCCGGAACTGAGCCGAGACGAAGCGCTCTGGACCGATCTCACCAATTACGAACCATGCCAGGCACTGGCCGAGCAGGCGCGTCTGGCGAAGATCGAGGCGATCCTCTACCGTTCGGTGCGCGATCCCGCCGCTGGCCTCAATATCGCGATCCTCTCTCCCAAAGCCTTTGCCGAAAAAGCGCCGGTGGAACGGATGAGCTGGCGCATCCGCCTGTCGAAAACCGGGGTGCAGGCTCTGTGCGAATTTCCGATGCGCAGAACCGGTTTCGCGGTCTCGGATTTCGCCGGCGATCCACGCCTCGCCAGCCTGCTCGGCTGACGAGGCGTTATTATCGTCAGTTTCATGCCGAGGCGAAAAACGCTTCGGGATCATCGATTTCCACGAGCTTGCGCTTTTCGATCAGCCAGAAGCGGGTTCCGACCGCCCGCACGAAACTACGGTCGTGCGAGACAAGCACGCAGCTGGCCTCACGGCTGATGATTTCCGCCTCCAGCGTTTCCTGGCCGTCTATATCAAGATGGTTGGTGGGTTCGTCCAGCAGGTAGAAATTCGGCTCCGCCAGCCGCAGCGCCAGCATGGCAAGCCGCGCCTTCTGCCCGCCGGACAGCATGGCGATGCGGCGTTTCTGCATTTCCATGTCGATGCCAGCGCCGGCGAGCAGGCCGTGGATGCGCTGGTCGCCAATGTCGAAGCGGCGGGATAGCAGCGCCGCCGGCGTGCTGTCGTCGTCGATTTCGGCCAGCGACTGGTCGACATATCCGGCCACCAGCGACGGCGTGGCCTTTATGCCGTCCTGTATCTGGCCGGCACCCGTCACCGCCGCCTGCAGCAGCGACATCAGCCGCGTTTTGCCGACGCCATTGCGGCCGAGAATGGCGATACGGTCGCCCTGGCGGATAAATTGCCGGCCGGTGCGAAACAGCATTGTTCCGTCCGGCGTCGAGACCGGCACGTCCTCCAGCGTCACCAGAACCTTGGCATGGGTGCCGCGATTGGCGAGCTGGATCTTGCCGGCGGATCGCTCGATATGGGCGGGCCGCGCTTTCTCCTCCAGTTTTTCCGCACGCTGGCGCAACTGCTTGGTCTTGATGGTCAAAAGATCGCTGCCGGAATTGATGCCGATATTGTTGAGCTTGGCCGCCTGCCGGCGCAATTGTTGCGCGGTTTTCATGTCGCGCTGGAAACGCCGCTCATCGGCGGCATCCTCCTCCTCCAGCGCCGCGCGCGCATGACCATAGGGCAGGCGGAACAGCGCCGAGTTTTCCGGCCGCAGGAACAGCGTGGTCCGGGTGACATTGTCGAGAAAAGCGCGGTCATGGCTGACAATGATGACGGCGGTATCGCGCGGCAACTCGCCGAGCCAGCTTTCCAGCACGTTGATCTTTTCGAGGTCGAGATGGTTGGTCGGCTCGTCGAGCAGCAGCACGTCGGGTTCGGTGATCCAGGCTTTGGCCAGCATGGCAAGCCTCTGCCAGCCGCCGCTCAGTTCCTTCAGGCGGCGCTCGCGGAAGGGTTCAGGCACCAGCATGGCGTCGAAGATGATGTCGGCGCGCCAGCTCTCGCTGTTGATCGTGTCCTCCGGCAGGGCGGAAAGCACGGCGTCCCGCATCGTGTGGTCCATCAGCGCGGAAGGCAGGTTTTGATGGACGATGGACTGCGTCAGCCCGCGCAGCCGGGTCAGGTCGCCGCTGGTGGGGTCCATCTTACCGGCAAGGCAGTTGAGCAGGGTGGATTTGCCGCAGCCATTGGCGGCAACGATGCCGATGCGGTCTCCCGCATTCACGGTGAGGCTGAGATTGGAGAAAAGCGGTTTACCCAGAATGATTCCGAGGTTGCGAAGCGTGATGATGGTCATGAAGTCGTCTCTGGCGGGACGGAGCCGTCAAGAACCGTGGTCTGCAACAGGCAATACCGGGTTTCGGTTCGCGGTGATCCGTCGTGAAAATAGGCGCAACGGCAGACAAGCTGCATTCTGCGCGGCCTTTTGGGCAAACCAGAGTGTTGGTGTTCCGGTCAGCCCTGCAAACGTGTCCGCAGGGCAAAAAGGTGGCAGAGCTGACGATTGCGCCAGAAGCAGGAAATATCCATGCGAAGCCTCCTTTCTTGAAACGGGTTGAACCGCTTCACCATTAACAGCGGCGGTTGTTCGAGGCAACGGCTTTTGCAACGGCAGGCGGTGCGGGAGAATGCGGCAAGCCCGCACTCTCCCCATTTTATTCCGGCGCTCGCCTGAACGGTCTTTATTGCTTCGCGACACGCGCGCGCAGTTCTTCCACATGCGCGGCGATTTCCGGCGTTACGGCGTCGCCGAAGTCTTCCATTTCGAACATCGGGCGGATTTCGATTTCGCTGCGCTCCAGCATCGGGTTCGGGCAGCGCTTCACCCAGGCCACGGCCTCGTCCATATCCTTCACAGTCCAGATCCAGAAGCCGGCGACCAGCTCGTTGGTGTGCGGGAAGGGGCCGTCGATCACCGTGCGGCTGTCACCGTCGAACACAACCCTCTTGCCCTTGGAGGAGGGATGCAGGCCGTCGCCGGATTGCATGATGCCGGCATTGACCAGCTCTTCATTGTATTTCCCCATCGCCTCGATCAGTTCGGTCGTGGGCATGACGCCATCTTCGCTGCTCTTGGTGGCTTTTACAAAAACGATTGCACGCATGATCATTCCTCCTTGATTGCGCTTTCTTCGTAGTTTCGCTCCCCGGCACGACGGCCGGATGACATTCTTGCCGATAAAAGTGGCGTTATCCCGTCAGCCGAGATCGATGAGATCGCGGCGCAGCCGGCCGGGGTCGCCGCTGCCGATCTTTGTCTCCACTTCGGCGTGGGTCTGTTCCCAGATGGGGAAGGCGACCGCAAGCACCGCCATGCCCTCCGGCGTCAGCCGCAGCCGCTTGCCGCGCTTGTCCTTGGGGTCAGGCTCGATGCGCACCAGTCCGCGCCGCTCCAGCGGCTTAAGCGCCGCCGTCAGCGTCGTGCGGTCCATCGCCAGAAGATTGGCAACCGGCCCCATCGGCGGCGGCTCCGGCCGGTTGAGCGATATCAGCAGGGAAAACTGGCCATTGGTGATTCCCGCGGGCTTCAATGCATTGTCGAAAAGTCGCGCCAAAGCCCGCGCCGCACGCTGCGCATGCAGGCAGAGACAGGAGTCTCGCACGAGAAGGGTTGTCGAAAAAGGAATCACGCCGGCGTTTGACATGGGATAAATATGTTGATATCAACCTAATTAGTCAAGCGGAACTTGATGCTCCGCAGACTGTTTATTGCCTTTCAGCACAAAAATAGGCGGCGCCCTCCGGTGGAGCGGAGCGTGCCGCGGTGAAAGACGGATCCAAGGAGGAAAGATCATGTCTCATCCCGTCGTTTCGAAGGAGGAGTGGCTTGCGGCCCGCCGCGATCTGCTGGTGAAGGAAAAGGAACTGACCCGCGCCCGTGACAGGCTGAACGAAGCCCGCCGCGCGCTGCCCTGGGAGGAGGTGACGAAGGAGTATATTTTCGACGCACCTTCCGGCCCCAGGTCACTAAAGGAGCTGTTCGGAGACTGCAGCCAGTTGATCGTTTATCACTTCATGCTGGCGCCTGACTGGGAGGAGGGCTGCGTCGGTTGCTCCTTCTTCGCCGATCACGTTGATGGAGCGCTGATCCATCTCAAGCACGGTGATGCGGGTTTCGTCGCGGTTTCGCGTGCGCCGCTTGAAAAGATCGAAGGCTACAGACAGCGCATGGGCTGGAAATTCCCCTGGGTTTCAGCCGAGGGGAACGATTTCAACTATGACTATCAGGCCTCGTTTCGCGACGAGGACATGGCCAAGGGTGAAATCACCTATAATTACCGTGACATGGCGCCCTATGGCGACCTGAAGGACCTGCACGGTATCAGCGTTTTCGCCAAGGGTGAGGACGGCAAGATTTACCACACTTATTCCACTTATGCCCGCGGCGCGGAGCAAACGCTCGGCACGTTGATGCTGCTCGATCTGGTGCCAAAAGGCCGTAATGAAGAAGAGGTAATGGATTGGGTGCGCCGCCACGACCAGTATGAGGATGCGCCGAAGGCGGCAGCCTGCTGCCACTGAAAATACAAGGATGAGGAGGAAACGACAATGGAAATGCCAAGCGTCAAGCCGCAGAAGGAACATGAGTTCCTCAAGAGGATCGTCGGAGACTGGGTCATGACCTCCAGTTCCGGCCATGAAGACTACAATGCCGACGACCCGTCGCAGCAATTCACCGAGACCGTCCGCTCCGTCGGCGGCTTGTGGATCATCGGCACCGGCACCGGCAAGATGCCTGACGGCACGGATATGACAGCTGTGATCACGGTCGGCTTCGACCCGGCCAAGGGCAATTTCGTCGGCACCTGGGTGGGGTCGATGATGACCCATCTCTGGGTCTACAAGGGTTGGCTGGAAGAGGATGGGAAGACACTGACGCTGGAAGCGGAAGGCCCGGCCTTCGACGGTTCCGGAGGCACCGCCACCTATCACGACGTGCTGGTGCTGCATGACGACAATCACCGCAGTTTTTCCGGCAGCGTCAAACAGCCGGACGGCACCTTCAAGACGTTCATGACATCGGAATTCCGGCGCAAGACATAAACCGCGCCGGGTTGTGCCTGCACGACAAGCGCCGCCGCGTCCTGCGGCGGGCACCTAACCGAACCTCACGCACCCAATCTCCGGAGGAGACGACAATGTCCGATACACACGGAAAATTCATATGGGTCGAACTGATGACGCCTGACATGGAAGCGGGTGCCCGCTTTTATAGCCATGTCGTCGGCTGGCAGACCAAGGATTTCGGTTCGCCGGAAATGCCCTATCTGGTGCTGGAGGCCGATGGCAAAGGCATGGGCGGCATCATGGAACTGACCGAGGAGCACAAGGGCCAGGGCATTCCACCGAACTGGACCGGTTATGTCGATGTCGATGATGTCGATGCCACGGCAAAACTTTTCGCGGAAAAGGGTGGCTCGATCATGCGCCCGCCGCAGGATATTCCCGAGATCGGCCGTTTCGCCGTGGTGGCGGATCCGTCTGGTGCGGTTCTCTGCATCATGACGCCGCTGCCGATGGAAACCGGCGGCTTCCCAGAGGATGCCCAGAGCAAGCAGGGTCATGTCAGCTGGCATGAACTCTTCACCGACAATGTCGATGATGCCATCGCCTTTTACGGCGAGGTCTTCGGCTGGACGAAGGACCATGATTTCGACATGGGCGGCGAGATGGGCCCGTATCGCATCTTCGCCCATAACGGCAAGGCCGTTGGCGGCATGATGAAGCGCATGCCGCAGATGCCCGTCTGCCATTGGGCTTATTACTTCAATGTCGACGGCATCGACGACGCCATCACCCGTGTGAGCACCGGCGGCGGCAAGGTCGTCAACGGCCCCATGGAAGTTCCCGGCGAAAGCTGGATCGTCAACTGCCAGGACCCGCAGGGCGCGTTCTTCTCGCTGCTGTCGCAGAAGAAATAGCCTTTTCGCCTGATATATCGATCTGCCGGAGGCGCTCCGGCAGACTAGCGGTTTCTCGGCAGGCGGACGTGATCGATAAAGGCGCGCAGCTTCGGCGCAAGATGACGTCGGTTGGGATAATAGAGATAAAATCCCGCAAAACTCGGAGAGTGGTCCTCCAGCATGGAAACGAGTTGGCCGTTCTCGAGATAGGGACGGAACGTCTCTTCCATGCCGAAGGTGATACCGGCACCGGCCAAGGCCAGCTTGATCATCAGCTGCATGTCGTTGGTAGTGAAGTCCGGCTGCACCGCGACCGCGAATTCGCGGCCGTTTTCGGCAAATTCCCAGCGATATGGCGCAACGTCAGGACGAGGCCGCCAGCCGATGCATCTGTGATGAATCAGTTCGCGCGGCTGCGTCGGTAAAGCGAAGCGGTCCCGAAAGTGCGGGGAACAGACGGCGAGCTGCCGCTGTGGCCCGGAAACCGGGACGGCAATCATATCCTGCGCGATCAGCTCCCCCAGACGCACCCCGGCATCGTAATGTTCGGCAACGATATCGAATTCCTCGTCCGTCACGACGATATCGAGCTGCACCTCGGGATAGGCCTCGGCAAAACTCGCAAGCAATGGCCCGGACAGAAAGCGCTCCGCTATGGAGGAAACGGCAAGCCGCAATTGCCCGCGCGGAGTGGCGCTCAGCGAAGAGGCGGCCCGTGTCGCTTGCACGAGGTTGCCGATCGACGGCGAAACATCCGCGTAAAGCTGCTGTCCCGCTTCCGTCAGGCTGACGCTGCGCGTCGTGCGCTGCACCAGCGCTATTCCCATCATTTCCTCGAGCTTGCGAATGGTCTGGCTGACGGCGGAACGAGTGACGCCGAGCCGGTCCGCCACGGCCCGGAAACTCCGCTCCTCGGCAACCATGCAGAATGTTGAAAGCGCGTTGAGATCGATATTCATTGGTTAGAAAAACTACGCATTGAGGTTATGATTGAGGCAATTATCACGACAATGCCAAAGCTCTATCTTTGCTGCAACGGTCGCTTCCAGAAAAAGCCGGCCGTAACACCAAGGAGAAAGCCATGACATTGAACAAAGTCGTTCTCATCACCGGTGCATCGAGCGGGATCGGTGAGGGCATTGCAAGGGAGCTTGCGGGTGCCGGGGCGAAGCTGGTGCTCGGCGCGCGCCGCATGGACCGTTTGCAGACCCTGGCCAAAGAACTGCGCCAGAAGGGTGCTGAGGTCGTCATCCATCCGCTTGACGTCACGGACAGGCAGAGCGTCGAGGCTTTTGCCGAGGCCGGTCGCGAGGCCTTCGGCCAGATCGACGTCATCGTCAACAATGCCGGCATCATGCCGCTGTCGCTGATGTCATCGCTCAAGGTCGATGAATGGGATCGCATGATCGACGTCAACATCAAGGGCGTGCTTTATGGCGTCGCCGCCGTGCTGCCTGATATGACCGCGCGTGCCTCCGGTCATATCATCAACATCGCCTCCATCGGCGCGCTGGCCGTCTCGCCCACGGCTGCCGTTTATTGTGCGACGAAATTTGCGGTCCGCGCCATTTCGGACGGGCTGCGGCAGGAGAACCGTGATCTGCGCGTCACCTGCATTCACCCCGGCGTGGTGGAAAGCGAACTCGCCCACACCATCACCGATCCGGCCGCTGCCGAACTGATGCAGAGTTACCGGGCCATCGCCCTGAAACCCGACGCCATCGGCCGTGCGGTGCGTTACGCCATCGAGCAACCCGATGATGTCGATGTCAATGAAATCGTCATCCGCCCCACCGCTGCCTGAGGAGGAAGTAGCCATGAATATTGTTTCGACCTCAGTCGCGGTTTTACTCGCGACGGCTTCCGCCGAGACGGCGACCCACAAGGCAAACAACGCCATGGAGATGAATATGGCCGAAACCGCTCAGACCCAGAATCACCCTTATCTCGGCATGTGGGTCACCGGCGATGGCCATGTGCGTCAGGAACTTCTGCCTGATGGTCGTTATGATGAGGCGCGGGGCCAGCGCAAAAGCGCCTATCAGGGACGATATGAGGTGAAGGGAAACCACATCGACTATTGGGACGATACCGGCTTCACGGCAGACGGCGAATTCGTCGATGATGTGCTCCATCACGGCGGCATGATCTTCTATCGTCAGAAGTAACCGCCGCGACAATCAAGCGCCGCCCGCCCCAATGGAGGGCAGGCGGCGCATTTGTGTCTACCGCTTAAGGCTTCCCAAAATCCCGCGCACGATGGCGCGGCCGACCGAAGTCGCAACCGAGCGGGCAGCGCTTTTCATTGCCGCCTCGATCACCGTTTCGCGCTGATAACCGCTCGTCTTGCGGGCGCCGGTGGTCGAGGCCTGTTTGGGTTCCTCATCACCGAAGCCGGGCAGGCGCCAGCGCCCCGAGGCGTTGTCGGACTGGTTGGCGGCATTTTCTTCCTCGGCGCGTTTGGCGGCTTCTGCTTCCGCCGCCTTCCGGGCGCGGGCGTTGAGGATTTCGAAGGCCGATTCCCGGTCGATATCCTTATCATATTGGCCGGAGACGGGGCTGAGATCGATCAGCGACTTGCGCTCCGCATCCGTCAGCGGCCCGACGCGGCCGGATGGCGGCCTGACGAGCGTGCGCTCGACGATGGAAGGCGCACCCTTGTCATGCAGGGTGGAGATCAGGGCCTCACCCGTGCTGAGCGTGGTGATGGTATCGGCGGTGCTGAAAGCGGGGTTCTGGCGGAATGTGTCGGCCGCCGTGCGCACTGCCTTCTGTTCGCGCGGCGTATAGGCGCGCAGCGCATGCTGCACGCGGTTGCCGAGCTGGGCAAGAACGGTTTCCGGTACGTCAAGCGGGTTCTGTGTCACGAAATAAACGCCGACGCCCTTAGAGCGGATGAGCCGCACGACCTGTTCCACGCGTTCCACCAGCACACGCGGCGCATCGTTGAACAGCAGATGCGCCTCGTCGAAGAAGAACACCAGACGCGGTTTTTCCGGATCGCCCACTTCAGGCAGTTCCTCGAACAGTTCAGAAAGCATCCAGAGCAGGAAGGTGGCGTAAAGACGCGGGTTCATCATCAGCCTGTCGGCGGCGAGAACCGAAACCGTGCCGCGCCCATCCGCGCCCACGCGCATGATGTCGGCGATCTTCAGCGCAGGTTCGCCGAAGAAATTGGCCGCGCCCTGCTGTTCGAGAACGAGAAGCCCACGCTGCAGCGAACCGACCGAAGACTTGGAAATCAGGCCGAACTGATTGGAAAGCTCCGTTGCATTTTCGCCCATATAGTTCAGGAGCGATTGCAGGTCTTTGAGATCGAGCAGCGGCAGGCCGCCCTGATCGGCAATCTTGAAGGCGATGTTGAGCACGCCTTCCTGCGCTTCAGAGGCGTCCATCAGCCGGGCGAGCAGCAGCGGCCCCATTTCGGCGATGGTGGCGCGCACGCGATGGCCTTTTTCACCGTAGAGATCCCAGAAGATGACAGGCGACTTGCCATAGGAAAAATCGGTGAAACCGATCTGTTCGGCGCGTTTCTGCACCCAGTCTTTCGCTTCACCTTCCAGTGCGATACCGGAAAGGTCGCCCTTGATATCGGCGCAGAAGACCGGAACGCCGGCCTTGGAAAAACCTTCGGCAAGCACCTGCAGGGTCACGGTCTTGCCCGTGCCCGTCGCGCCGGTGATGAGGCCGTGGCGGTTGCCGAATTTCAGTTCCAGATATTCGCCTTTGTTGAGGCTGTCGTCCGGATTGCGGCTGGTGCCGATATAGAGCTGTCCGTCCTGCAACATCGACCATTTTCTCCTGCGGCTGATGCATGACCCTTAAAATCGCGGTGGATTTTGCAGAAAGTCATGTCCGAATGAATGCGTAGCTGGCATGCTTTGACCGTTCCTCGCGAAAGCGGCCTTTTCATAGTTTGGTTGTGATGATCTTATAAGGACAGTTTCAAGGCGCAACAACTGCTTGATGGCGATGAAGAAAAACCGCTTGATGAAAGTTGACGCACCATTCATGGCCGCTTGAATGCGGCATGGGATTGTTTTACGTTGACGTTAACGTCAGTTATTCGATGTTGGCGTCGTTTTTCAACAGGAGGCAAGAATGAACGAAGTCGTGGATCAGATCGCCGCAAAGGCGGGGATCGACCCTGAACTGGCTGAAAAGGCCATTGGCATGATTCTCGGTTTTCTCCAGCGCGAGGCGGAAGACGGCCCGATCGCCCGGATGATCGAAGCCATTCCGGGCGCCAGCGATCTGGTTGCCCAGTATAATGGCGAAGGCGCCAGTGGCGGCGGCGGTCTGCTCGGCGGCCTGATGAGCGCGCTCGGCGGCGGCGGCATCATGGGGCTGGGCCAGCAGCTGATGAGCCAGGGCCTCGGCATGAGCGAAATTTCCACGCTCGCCAAGGAAACCATCGCCGTTGCCCGCCAGCATGCGGGTGATGAGACCGTCGATCAGGTGATCGCCTCGGTGCCGGGCCTCAGCCAGTTCGCTTGAGGCTAAACTACTCCATCGCAGGGCGCGGCGGCTGTTCATTGAACCGCCGCCGCGCCTCTTCTATTTCGGCATGGTGCGTCTCCGCCCAGATCCACACGCCGCAAAAGGCGCTGCCAAGCGTCCGGCCGAGGTTCGTCAGGCCATAATCCACATGCGGCGGAATGACGGGATGCACCGTTCGGCGCACCAGCCCGTCGCTTTCCATCTGCCGCAGCGTTTTCGTCAGCATCTTCTGGCTGATATTGCCCACATGTTTGCCGATCTGCGTGAAGCGCTGCGTCCCGTGCTCTTCCAGCACTTCCAGAATGAGCATCGTCCATTTGTCGGCGACTTTCGCAATGATATCCTGAACCAGCGCCTCTATTGCCGGATCGGTATCCGTGGGCGGCGGAACCTTGCGCCGGCTCTCAATGGCTGGGTCGGCGGCGTGCCGTTTCATCTTACACTCTCCTTTGGGTAAGTATAAATCTTTTGGGTGCCTACTTTCGATTGGAGAGTATCATAGCTAACTTCCTTTCACCCAACAAGCAAAGGATGTTCCAATGAAAATCTCGGGCAATACCATTCTCATCACTGGCGGCGGTTCCGGCATCGGCCGGGCGCTGGCGGAAGCCTTTCATCAGGCCGGCAACAAGGTCATCATTTCCGGCCGCCGCCAGGCTGTGCTCGACGAGGTGACTGCCGCCAATCCCGGCATGGCCGCGATGGTCATGGACGCGACCGACGCCGAAGGCATTCGCGCTTTTGCCGACGCTCTGGTAAAAGCCCATCCCACCCTCAACGCCGTCATCAACAATGCCGGCATCATGCGGCCGGAAGACATCGCCGCCGCGCCTGACTATCTCGATACGGCGGAAGAAACCATCGCCACCAATCTCCTTGCCCCCATCCGGCTGACGGCAGCGCTTTTGCCGCATTTCCTCAAGCAACCGGTCGCCACGGTGCTGACGGTGTCCTCCGGCCTCGCCTTCGTGCCCATGGTTCTCACCCCCACCTACAGCGCCACCAAATCGGCCATCCATGCCTATTCCGTCGCGCTGCGCGAGCAGTTGAAGGAAACGCCGGTGGAGGTCATCGAAATCGTGCCGCCCTATGTGCAGACGACACTGATGGGCGAGGGGCAGGCCAATGATGAAAGAGCCATGCCGCTTGAAGCCTTCATTTCCGAAGTGATGGATATTCTCGCCAATCGCCCGGATGAGAAGGAAGTGGTGGTGGAACGCTGCAAGCCTTTGCGTTTTGCCGCGCAGAACGGCAATTTCGATCAGGTGTTCGCCATGGTCAACCATATGCATCCTTGAGGGCCGGCGTCTGTCGCATAGGGATATCCTGTGATAGCGTCGCGCTCTTATCCGCGGAGCGTGCGCTTTCATGGGCCAAGCCCAGTTCCTGATGCCGAAAACCGTTCTGCCCGGTGTCGCCGCCGTGGTGGCGGACAGCGACCGCTCCTTTCCGCGCCACATGCATGACCAGTTCGGCATCGGTCTGATCGAACGCGGCGCACAGAAATCGCTTTCCGGCCGCGGCATGGTGGAGGCCGGGGCCGGCCATGTCATCACCGTCAATCCGGGCGAGGTGCATGACGGCATTCCGCTCGGAGAGGGTGGCCGTGCCTGGCGCATGCTCTATCTCGACATTGAGATCGTCCGCGGCGCCATTGCCGATATCAGCGAGAAGGATCGCGGCACGTTCGAATTCGCCTATCCCGTGGATACGAGACCTCTGGCGGAGCGGTTCAACGCTGTCTTTTCCGCCGTCACTGCGAAGGAACGACCGGGCGAAACCCTTGATAGTGACGAGACCCTGCTGATGCTTCTGGCGCATGCCATGGAGACGGTGGTCAACCGGCCTGACATGGCTGCACCCGACGCCATAAGGCGGGCGAAAAGCAGCATCGATGACGACCCCGCCCGCCCGTTCCGCCTTGCCGATCTGGCCGGGGAGGCAGGCATGAGCCAGTTCCGCTTCCTGCGGGCCTTCGCCAGGACCACGGGCCTGACGCCGCACAACTATCTTCTCCAGCGCCGCGTCCATCTGGCCCGGCATGCGTTGGCTAGCGGCGTGCGGCCCGCCGAGGCCGCCTTCATTGCCGGTTTTGCCGACCAGAGCCATCTGAACCGGTTCTTTGTGCGCCAATTCGGAGTGACACCGGGAGTGTATCGGGCGGCGACACGCGGCTGATCTTCGCTCTTTTTCGTCATACCGACCTTGAGCCGGAATCCCGCCGTCGCGCGTCTGCGCGGCGAAAAAACTCTTTCAGACCAATGGCTTGGGCTGGCTGGATGCGGGATCAGGTCCGGCATGACGGACGGAGAGGAATTGGCGCATCAACTCACCGCTGGAATACGCCGCAATCCGGCGATGACGGTGTGCGGATGTGGCGCTGCAATTTCATCCAAGACACCCACCCCACGCATCATCATGCTCCCGTCCTCCACCCCAAGAGGACAGACCCGCACCATGACACCCGAATTCCTCATCACATCCTTCATCGTCGCCGCCTCTCCCGGAACCGGCGTGGTCTACACGCTGGCCGCCGGCCTCTCGCAGGGGGCGAGGGCGAGCGTCGTCGCGGCCTTCGGCTGCACGCTCGGCATCGTGCCGCATCTGCTCGCCGCCATCACCGGGCTTGCCGCCATCCTGCACACCAGCGCACTGGCCTTCAGTGTGGTCAAATATCTGGGGGTTGCCTATCTCCTCTACATGGCGTGGAATACGCTGCGGGAAGATGGCGCACTGAAGATCGATGAGACGAGGCAGCGGCAGAAGGCCGCCCGCGTCATCGCTGAGGCGATCCTCATCAATCTGCTGAACCCGAAACTATCGATCTTCTTTTTCGCCTTTCTGCCGCAGTTCATCGCGCCGGGCGAGCTTTCGCCGACAGGCCGCATGGTCGAGCTCGGGCTGATCTTCATGGCCATGACGTTTCTGGTCTTTGCGCTTTACGGCTGCTTTGCCGCCTCGGTCCGGCGGCAGGTCGTGTCGCGCCCGGCGGTTCTTACCTGGCTGAGGCGCAGCTTGGCCGCCGCTTTCGTGGCGCTGGGTGCGAAGCTGGCCCTGACCGAGCGGTAAGACCCGAGCGGATAGCCGGCCGCCTCAGTCGTCCCAATCGGGTGCCAGATGGCCGGGGCTGACGATGCGGCCGTTCGGCCTGGCGAGCGCATGGATCGCCTGCATTTCCTCTTGCGTGAGCGCAAAATCGAAAATGTCGAAATTCTCCTTGAGGCGACTTTCCGTCGCCGTTTTGGAAAGCGCCACGATATCCGGCTGCTGCACCGCCCAGCGCAGGGTCACCTGCGCGGCGGTCTTGCCGTGCTTCGCGCCGATATCCTTCAGGACAGGATCGTTCGGCACCTTGCCGTCAGCCATCAGATAATAGGCCGTCACCGACATGCCGTGCTTGCGCGCCGCGGAAATCACCTTCGTCTGGTCGAGATAGGGGTGATATTCGATCTGGTTGGTGGCAAGGGGCGTGTCGGAGAGTTTCACCGCCTCTTCGGTCAGCGCCACGTTGAAGTTGGAAATGCCGATATTGCGGGCCTTGCCGGCCTTGCGCACCGCATTCAGCGCGCCCATGCGCTCGGCAAGCGGCACATCGCTTTGCGGCCAGTGCAGCAGCAGCAGATCGACATAGTCAGTCTTCAGTTTCGCAAGGCTTTCATCGACCGAAGCCAGAAAGTCATCGTGGCGGAAGCGGTCCACCCACACTTTGGTGGTCAGGAAGATATCGTGCCGGGAAATGCCCGATTGCGCGATGACTTCACCGACGGCACCCTCGTTCTTGTAGATTTGCGCGGTATCGACATGGCGGAAACCGAGTTTCAACGCTTCCGGCAGAATGCGCCTCACATCGTCTTCCGGGATGCGGAAGGTGCCGAAACCGAGGGCGGGAATATTCGCGCCATTCGCGCTGACGTCGTACATGGTGTCTCTCCTGTTTGCTGAAAACATCGCCGGCGAAAGGTGCCGGGTGGGGAAGCCGTCTTTCTTTAACTGGTGTCGTCGCGATCGGTTTCAACCGTGCGGGAACGATATCATATCAGCACACAATCCACCGGGCGCGGGTCGGCGGTCTCGCCCATTGCCTCGCGCAGATTTATCTCGACGGTGGTAGTGGCGAGGATGCGAAGATCCCGACCCCTGTCTACATGGTGGTGGCTCGGGGCGGCGGCCCACGGCCCGCACTTCAGCAGCGTCGAGTTCAGTGCCCTACTTCTTCACCGCCACCACGAAAAGTCGGGGGAAGCGCAACAGTAACCGGCCGTCCGCCATGGGTGGATAGGCCGCTGCGATGCGCCGCGTATAGTCGGCGAGGAAGGCTTCGTGGTTTTCCTCGCCGGCGGCTTTAAGATAGGGGCGCAGCCCCGTACCCTTCACCCATTCGACGATGCTGTCCGCATCCTTCATCGGGTGATTGTAGATGGTGTGCCACACATCCACGCGGGCCGATTTCGGCGTCAGCGCGTTGAAGTAGTCGGATGGCGTGGGCAGCGGCTTGCGGCGTAGCCTGCCGTCGGCAAACGTCTCTTTCCATGTGCCGTTCGCTCCGGTTGCTTCCATCGCGGTATGCGTCGGTTCCTGCAGATTGTCGGGCATCTGCACGGCCAGAACGCCGCCGCTTTCCAACTGGTCCATCAGTTGTGATAAAACGGCAAGGTGGTCCGGCACCCACTGGAAAACCGCGTTGGCATAAAGCAGGTCGGCCTTTTGCGCCGGCTTCCATTTTGCAAGATCGGCCTTGCCGAAACGGGTGTTCGGCAGCCGGTCCGCTGCCTTTTCCAGCATGTCGTCGTCGCTGTCGATGCCGGTGATGACGTTGACGCCGTAACGATCGGTCAGAAGCTCGGTGGAATTGCCGGGGCCGCAGCCGAGATCATAGCCGTTCAGCACGCGCTCCAGCGGCACCTGGGCCAGAAGGTCCCTTGCGGGCCGTGTCCGCTCATCTTCGAATTTCAGATATTGGTGGGCGGACCATGCCATGATTTCCTCCTGCGGAAACGTCGTATCCGGATGGGCGAACGAGGACGGGCAGAGGGCGCTGCAAGCGCCGTCAGAGCCCTACCATCGCATGCGCGAAATCGCGCCGCCATCATCAGATGCATGAATTATTGTGATGAATCTATTCATCAACCTTTTGTTTCGCCTCACAAAACGTCTTTGTCGGGGCCTGCATTTGTTATTTTCCATCAAAATCAGATATGGCGGCAATTAAAACTTGACCTGTCTGGGCGAGAGGCATTCACTCCGCCCGATTTCCAGCAGATGCCGGTTAAGAACGCGAAGCGTTTTGCGTCCGGAAATGCACCAGTACAAAAAGACGGAGCGTTTTCGCCAGACGGAAATGCTTGATACAGGAGACCGTTATGAGCGTCGATACCGCACCCCGATCAACCACCTGGACCTATGTTGACGGTCAATGGCTGCCCGGCAATCCGCCGCTCATCGGCCCGACCTCGCACGCCATGTGGCTGGCCTCCACGGTGTTCGATGGCGCGCGCTGGTTTGATGGTGTAGCCCCCGATCTCGATCTGCATTGCCAGCGCGTCAACCGCTCTGCGATCAACATGGGCATGAAACCGACCATGACCGCGGAAGAGATCGAAACCCTGGCGCTGGAAGGCGTCGGGAAATTCGACGGCGAGATGGCAATCTATATCAAGCCGATGTATTGGGCCGAGCACGGCATGCCCGGCAGCGTCGTGGCGCCGGATGCCAGCTCCACCCGTTTTGCGCTCTGCCTCTTCGAAGCGCCGATGGATGCCGGCAAGCCGCTGACGCTTACCGTCTCGCCGCTGCGCCGTCCGTCGCCAGAGACCGCGATGACCGATGCCAAGGCCGGCAGCCTTTATCCCAATAGCGGCCGCGCCATTCTGGAAGCCCGCTCGCGCGGTTTCGACAATGCCCTGATGCGCGACATGAACGGCAATGTCGCCGAATCCGCCTCGGCCAACATCTTCATGGTCAAGGATGGCGTCGTCTTCACCCCTGTCCCGAACCGCACCTTCCTTGCCGGCATCACCCGTTCGCGCGTGATCGGCCTTCTGCGTCAGGCCGGTTTCGAAGTCCAGGAAGCGACGCTGTCGGTCGAAGATTTCCGCGAAGCCGATGAAATCTTCTGCTCGGGCAATTATTCCAAGGTTTCGCCTGTCGTGAAGCTGGATGACCGCGAATTGCAGGCAGGTCCGGTCGCCCGCAAGGCGCTTGATCTCTACATGGATTGGGCACGTCTCGGCGCAGACGTCTGACATCCGCATCCATTGCGTTAAACGCGGCCATGGCTGGCATTCGTCCGGTCATGGCCGTTTTTGTTGCGGCGCAAAAAAAATCCCCAAAAAGATGGGGGAGTTTAATCCAATTTTAGACAAGCTTATTTTAGCTTGCGGCATCTTCATTTCCGGCTAGCGGGGGCCGCCAGATGTCTTTCAGCATTCGTAATGTACTTGTTGGATTTTTCCTTACAATCAGCCTTGCGCTGGCCGGTCTGGTCGGCACTGAATTGTCGCGATCGGCCAATCGCGCCGGCACGTTTTCAGAGGTCGCGCAGCTCGTCTCGCTCGACAAGCTGCTTTTCAATGCGCTTTTGAATTTCCGCAGCGAACGCGGCGACAGCGCCACTGCGTTGACGCTCGATCCGTCGAAATCGGCAGGCAGCATCGCCAGCGTGCAGGCCGCACGACTGAAGGTGGATGCCGCCATGACGGCGTTCCTTACACAGTCGGCATCGCTCGATAGCGCGCAGCTGCAGGCGCCGCTCAAGCGCGTGAAAGATGTCTATGCGCAGTTCGTCGAGCTCAGAAAGAAGGTCGACGCCAATGTCTCGCAGCCGCTCGACCGGCGCGAAGCTGGGCTCGACAAGACGGTCATGACGCTCGGCGGCGATTTCCTCGCCTCGCTCGAAGTCGGTTCGATGGCGCTTGAAGGCACTGTCCGCTCTCTCGATCAGGGCCAGACCGGTTTGATCCAGCTGCGCTCCTATGGCTGGTCCGCCCGCGCGCTGGGCGGCAGCGCCACCGTCGTTCTCAACGCTGCCGTTGCCCAGAACCGGCCCCTGACCGCGCAGGAAATGCAGCAGCTCGGCGCATTCGATGCCGGTGCGGCTTTCGCGTGGAAGGCGACCGGCGATCTGGTTGCCCATGAATCGACGCCGCAGTCGCTCAAGGATATCTACGCCACCGCGGACAAGACCTATTTCAAGGGCGATTTCAACACCCAACGCACCAAGCTCATCGATGACCTGAACAATGGCCGCACGCCCGCCTTCACCATGGATAGCTGGCGCACCACCGTCACCGAAAATCTCGGCACGATTGCAAAAATCGCCTCTGCCGCGATGGATGTGCTCGATGCCAATGCCGCAAAGGCAAAACAGGACGCCTTCATCGGTGCGATGCTCTATCTGGCCGTCTTCGTCCTTACGCTGGCGCTCTGCATTGTGTCGCTTGCCGTCATTGTCGGCCGCGTCACCCGGCCGATCAGCCGCCTGACCAACGCGATGATGGAGCTTTCGGGCGGCAATCTTGCAATCGATGTCGCCGGCGCAAAACGCGGTGATGAGATCGGCGAGATGGCCCGCGCCGTGGAAATCTTCCGCGAGGCGGCCATCCGTAACCGGCAGCTGGAAGCGGACGCCGTCGCCAATCGCGAGCAGGCCGAGCGGGACCGCATCGAGTTGCAGCAGCGCGCCGAGGCCGAGGCCGAAGAACGGCTCAACCAGGCCACGGGTTCGCTGGCGGGCGGTCTTCGCCGTCTCGCCTCCGGCGACATGGTCTGCGAGATCGCAACGCCGTTCGCGCCCCAATTCGAAGCGTTGCGACACGATTTCAACAGCTCCGTGCATCAGCTGCGCGAGGCGCTGACGAGCGTCGGCCAGTCCGTTCAGACGGTGAATGGCGGCGCGCATGAGGTTTCCTCGGCATCCGACGATCTTTCCCGCCGCACCGAGCAGCAGGCCGCTTCACTGGAAGAGACGGCTGCTGCGCTGGAAGAGATCACCGCCAATGTGTCCGCCACCTCCAAGCGGGCCGGCGAGGCGCGTGACACGGTGCGGGAAGCAAGGACAAAGGCCGATCTTTCCGGCAAGGTGGTGCGCGATGCCGTTTCCGCGATGGAACGCATCGAACATTCCTCGCGCCAGATCGGCCAGATCATCGGCGTCATCGACGAAATCGCCTTCCAGACCAACCTTCTGGCGCTGAATGCGGGCGTCGAGGCGGCAAGGGCGGGCGACGCCGGCAAGGGCTTTGCCGTCGTCGCACAGGAAGTTCGTGAACTGGCGCAGCGTTCCGCCAATGCGGCGAAGGAAATCAAGCAGCTCATCAACACCTCAGCCGTTGCGGTGGGTGAGGGCGTGAAGCTGGTTGCCGATACCGGCGTCGGGCTTTCCGAAATCGAGCAGCTGGTGCTGTCCGTCAACACCCATATGGATGCCATCGCCACGGCGGCGCAGGAGCAGTCGGCCGGTCTCTCCGAGGTCAATACCGCCGTCAACCACATGGATCAGGCTACGCAGCAGAATGCCGCCATGGTCGAGGAAATGAATGCGGCCGGTGCCGGTCTCGCGCAGGAATGTGCCAATCTCCAGGCCCTGCTTGCACAGTTCCAGCTCGGCCAGCAGGCCTCGGCATTGCGGGAGACGGCACGGCATATGCAGCGCGCCGCAAGCCCTGCGCGCACTCCGGCCGCACCCATCGCAGCACCTGCACGGGCCCGCCCCGTCGCCGCTTCGCGAGGCAATGCGGCTGTGGCTGTGAAGGGGGATGACTGGACGGAGTTCTGAAGCCAGCCAGAGGGCCGCGAGCTGAGTGTTGTACTCCATCACCCCGACTAGATCCGGGGTCCAGTGCGATCAAGTCTTTGATCGCGAAAGAGTCTTCTCACGGCGCGGACGCGCCGTGGCTGGATGCCGAATCTAGGCCGGCATGACGGAGGAGAGGTATCGTCCTCTTCTTCAACCGTATAAGCCCGCACCCGAGGTCGGTGCGGGCCTCACCCTTTCCCCACATCCGGCAATGCACCGGCAAGCGCCCTGAGCGGCGCGGTCATATGTTTGTCGCGCCTCATCGCCAGCGCAATCCGCCGTTCGAGCGGCGGTTCGAGAGAGCGCCATTCAAGCCCGGATGCGGCACCTTCATGTTCCACGGCCATGCGCGGCACGATGGCAAGGCCAAGACCTGCGCCCGCCAGTTTCTTGATGGCCTCGACGCTGCCCAGTTCCATGGCGGGCTGCACGGTGCGGCCGCTGGCTGAAAACCATTGGTCCACGAGTTTGCGCGTATTGCCGCCCTCGTAAAGCAGCAAAGATCGGATCGACAGCATTTCGGCAGTCAGCGCCGTTGCGGCAGGCACGGAGCCATGCGGGAACACCGCGACGAGTTCGTCGAGATGGATGTCGCGGATATCGAGGCTGCGGCCGCTGGCGGGCAGGGCCACCACCGCCGCGTCGATCGTATTGGCCTCCAGAAGCCGTAATATATCGTGGGTATTGCCTGTTTGCACGACGATGTCGATGCCCGGCATCGCCTTCCGGATGCGGCCGAGCACCGGCGGCAGCAGGTAGATGCAGGCGGTGGCGCCCGTGCCGATCCGCAGGCTGCCCGTCGCCCCGCTGCGGTGGGGCGCAACCGTTTCGATGGCATGCGCCACCTCTTCGGATATGCGCCTTGCATGGATGAGAAAATCCCGCCCTGCGGCCGTAGGCTGCGCACGCCTGCCGACGCGCTCGACCAGCCGCACGCCCAGCTGCTTTTCCAGAAGCCTTATATGCAGGCTGATCGCCGGCTGCGTCAGCCCCGCTCTGTCGGCGGCGGCGGAAAAACTGCCGAGATCGGCCACATCCATGAAACTGCGCATCTGCCGGAGATCGAGGTCCATCATCAAAGAAAACCTTATCGTTTGTATAAGATAGATAATCTTTATTTTGGATGCGCCGCAATGCAGAATGAGGGCGTGAATGATCCGCAGGACAAGAGAATGACCCTTTCCACCATTTCCAGCCTTTCGATCCGCCCCTGCGAGGAAGCGGATATTCCAGCCATTACCGAAATCTACCGCGATGCCGTGCTTCATGGCCGCGCCAGCTTCGAGATCGATCCGCCGAATGCGGAGACGATGGCCGAGCGACGCCGCCTGCTGGTGGAAGGCAACTATCCCTATCTCGTCGCCGAACACGATGGAAAAGTTGCCGGATATGCCTATGCCGGCGCCTATCGCGCCCGCCCGGCCTATGGCGCGACGGTCGAGGATTCCGTTTATATCGACCCGGCCATGAAGGGCATGGGCATCGGCCGCAAACTGCTCGATGCGCTGATCGCGGAAGCCACCGCGCGTGGCTTCCGGCAGATGATCGCCGTCATTGGAGATAGCGCCAATGCGGCTTCAGTCGGCGTGCACCGCGCTGCCGGTTTCGAGCTTGTCGGCACCTTCAAATCCATCGGCTGGAAACATGGCCAATGGCTGGACACGGTGCTGATGCAGCGGGCCTTGGGCGAGGGCGATACCACGCCGCGTTTCTAAGTCCTTCAGGGCTTCGTGGAGCCGGGGATTTCCACCTTCAGCGTGTCGCCGGCAAGCTCGCTGCCCAGTTCCACGGCCTTGGTCTTCTTGTCGTAGACGCAGATATGGCTGATCGTAGCGTCTGCGCCCCCATTCTTGTCCATGAATTTCGCCTTGCCGGTAATGATGGCAAGCCCGTAATTCTCGCTGCCAACCGGATCGACCACCGCCTTGGCATCCTCGATCATGTCCCTGGCCCCGGCAAGGCATGCCGTCTGCACGTCCGCCACGAATTCCTTCCAGGCATCGTCCGACGATGCGGCGGCCGGCAGGGCGAGGCAGGAGAGGGCGGCGGCGACAAGGATAAGGGGACGGATCAAAGGGCGGGTCATGGAATTTCCTTCCTGCAATATCATCAAAAGCGAACCGATAGGGTGGAAAACGGTACGCCAGGGTTGTGAAACAAATGTGGTGGCGGCTGGCTTGAGAGGAATTTTCTCTTTTGTCGGAACATTTTGATATTTCACAGGTTGCCCAAACAGAGCTTCGCTCCTATGGTCCGCTCACACGGTTTCTAGGAGCGGTAACCCGCTGCAAAAAGGAGTAAAAACCATGGCCTTCGAACTTCCTGAACTCCCCTACGACTACGACGCGCTTGCACCCTACATGTCGCGCGAGACGCTCGAGTTCCATCACGACAAGCACCACAAGGCTTACGTCGATAACGGCAACAAGCTGGCTGCCGAAGCCGGTCTTTCCGACCTGTCGCTCGAGGAAGTCGTGAAGAAGTCCTTTGGCACCAATGCCGGCCTCTTCAACAACGCTGCCCAGCATTACAACCACGTCCATTTCTGGAAGTGGCTGAAGAAGGACGGCGGCGGCAACAAGCTGCCGGGCAAGCTGGAACAGGCATTCGCCTCCGATCTCGGCGGCTATGACAAGTTCAAGGCCGATTTCATCGCCGCCGGCACCACGCAGTTCGGTTCCGGCTGGGCATGGGTTTCCGTCAAGAACGGCAAGCTCGAAATCTCCAAGACCCCGAACGGCGAAAACCCGCTGGTTCACGGCGCAGAGCCGATCCTCGGCGTCGACGTATGGGAACACTCCTACTACATCGACTACCGCAACCTGCGTCCGAAGTACCTCGAAGCCTTCGTTGATAACCTCATCAACTGGGACTACGTCCTGGAGCGTTACGAAGCCGCTGCCAAGTAAGGCTTGCGGAACGGAATTTTTCGAACACCCGGCCTTCGTGCCGGGTGTTCTGCTTTTGGCATCTCGTGCGCTGTCACAAGCCTGTCATCAGCCGGGTTTATCGCGGCGCATCATGACTGAAAAAAGCACGCCTCTCTTCTCCTTCGGCATTGTCGCCGATCCCCAATATGCCGACGCTGATCCCCGTCCGGACATGGGCCGTTATTATGCCGAAAGCCCGAAAAAGCTGGCTGAAGCGATCGACACCTTCAACCGTGAGGACCTCGCCTTCGTGGTGACGCTCGGCGATATCATCGATCGCGGCTTTGAAAATTTCGATGCGATCCTCAGCGTTTATGACGCGCTTCGCCACCCCTCGGTGCTGCTGCCGGGCAATCACGATTTCGCCGTTGCTCCCGAGCATCTTTCCGCCATCCACGCCCGCCTCGGCATGAAGGCCCCCTGGTATGATTTTGCCATCGGCGACATCCGTTTCGTCGTGCTTGACGGTAACGAGGTCAGCCTCTTCGCCCCGCCGCCCGGCGATCCGCGCCGCGTGGTTGCGCAGGAACGGTTGAAGCGCCTCAGGGATGCCGGTGCGATCAATGCACAGGACTGGAACGCCTCGCTCAGTGACGGCCAATTCGAATGGCTGCGCACCGTTCTGGAAAAGGCGGATGTGGCGGGCGAAAGGGTAATCGTGCTGTGCCACTATCCCGTCTATCCGGAAAACGCCCATAATATGTGGGACTCACCGCGCATCCTCGATCTTCTCGGCGCCCATCCGTCCGTTGCAGCGTGGTTCAACGGCCATAATCACGAGGGCAATTACGGGACGCTCGGCACAACCCACTTCGTCAATTTCAAGGGCATGGTGGATACGCCTGACCAAAACACCTTTGCCATCGCCGATGTCTTCGCCGACCGGATCGTGATTCGCGGTTTTGGGCGCGAGGAGGATCGGGTGCTGGAATACTTACGGTAAAGCGCCGTCTGAGATCGGCCGTCCTATCTCGCCACCCGGCTGGCTGCTCTGCCAGCCGCTCATCCACAATTGCCGCAGCTTCTCGCCTTCCATCTTGAAGAAGCTGCCCGTCGGGGCGCAATCCAGCACCCGGTCGGAACGGAAATTGCGGATCGCGTGGCGCAATTCGCACCAGGCGACGATGTTCACCGTCTCGGAATAATAGATCACGGCAATCGGCCGAACCCGTCGCTGCGTTTCCGCGCCGGTCTCGTCGCGATAGCGCAGGTCCAGCCGCTCTTCATCGCGCACTGCCCGTCTGACCGTTGCAAGATCGATGCCGGCCGGTGCGGGCGCGATGCTGCCCCAGGCGTGCAGGGCATTGGCGGAAAGTGTCTTCGACAGCGGTTCGGGCAGGGAGGCGGCGATCTTGTCGCTGACCTTTTTCGCCGCCTGGCGCAATTCCGCATCACTGGAGCGGCCAACCATGGCGAGCGCAAGCACGATAGCCTCCGTTTCTTCGATGGAGAACATCAGCGGCGGCAGGTTGAAGCCGGGACGCAGGATGTAACCGACGCCGCGCTCGCCTTCGATCGGCACGCGCATGGTCTGGAGCGCGGCGATATCGCGATAGACCGAGCGCACCGTCACCTCCAGCATGTCGGCAATCGTCTGCGCGGTCACCGGGCGGCGCGCCAGCCGCAGGATCTGGATGATCTCGAACAGTCTCGACGCCTTGCGCATAATCCACATTTCCATGTGATAGGACGACACAACTGACACAACGTTGTCAGTTGGCATTTTTTATAAGCGGAAAAACACATTGAGAAACAAATGCTTTCCCGAATGTGCCATCATCTGCTTTGAGGGATACTGACATGAATTATGCTGAAAATCTCTGGCTTTTCTTCCTGCTCCTGTTCGGCATCATCATCCTGCCGGGCATGGACATGATGTTCGTCTTGGCAAGCGCGCTGACCGGCGGCAGGAAAACGGGGCTTTCTGCGGCAAGCGGCATGAGTGCGGGCGGCATCGTGCATTCGCTTTATGGCGCCGCCGGCGTCGGGTTGCTCGCCACCTGGCTGCCATCTCTGTTCCTGCCGCTTCTTATCGGCGGGGCTGCCTATATGGTCTGGATCGGCATTGGCCTGATGCGCAGCGCCATCACCGTCAATGGCGATGAGGCGCAGGCAAGCGCCTCCGCCAGAAAGGCATTCTGGAGGGCGGTAATTACCTGCCTTTCCAATCCCAAAGCCTATCTCTTCATGATGGCGGTCTATCCGCAATTCATCAAACCCGGCTTTGGGCCGATCTGGATGCAGGGGTTGGTGATGGGCGCAATGGTGGCCGTGACGCAGTTTGCCGTCTATGGGACCGTGGCCCTGACGGCCGACAGAAGCCGGGCCTGGCTTATCTCGTCGCCCGCTGCCACGATTTTCATCGGCCGCGCCGCAGGCTTTCTGCTGATTGCCGCCGCGCTCATGACCTTTTGGGAGGCATTTTCCTGGAGCATGGGCGAATGATTGAGGATGCCGCGCGATTTCAGCCAGCAGTCAGATGCGCGCCATAAAAGCCAATCGAGGCCCGCATCGGGGCCTCGTCTAGACTTCTGTTTTCACGGCGTTATTCACCGCAATGTGACTTCTTTTCGCCATCCGGAAAGGGCATCCTCGCGCCGTTCCATCTAGCGCCCGGTGTCCCGGCCGGATTAAAGGAGAGTGTGCATGAAACTGAAAACCATCACGGCGGCCATGCTGTTCGGCTGTCTTTGCGCCGGAGCTGTTTATGCTGCCGGCGAAGTCGAAAAACGTGAAGGCTTGATGAAGCAGATCGGCGGCTCCATGGGTGCGCTCGCTGCCATCTCCAAGGGCGAAAAACCCTTTGACGCCGCCGCCGTCAAGGCTGCCGTGACGACCATCAGCACCAATGCCAAGGCTTTCCCCGACCAGTTCCCCGCTGGCACCGAGACCGGCAGCGCGGCCGCTCCCGCCATCTGGGAAAACTTCGCGGACTTCAAGGCCAAGGCCGCCAAGCTCGGCACGGATGCGGACATGGTTCTCGCCAATCTCCCCGCCGATCAGGCCGGCGTCGCCACCGCCATGAAGACACTCGGCGCCGATTGCGGCACCTGCCACCAGACTTATCGTTTGAAGAAATAAACGAAGCATCTGGAAACGCCGCCCGCTGGCGGCGTTTTCCCGGCACGAAAGGCATCTGACCGGGTCAGATGAGAATGGGGAGTGGGGTATGTCCTCCATCTGGACGAAGCTTGTGGGCGGGGCCGTGGTTGCGGCCATTGCGGGCTACGGAATTTTTGCCTGGGTCACCGCACCGGAACGTCAGGCGCCGAGCCATTGGGTGAGCCTCGGTGAGCCTGATCTCGCCAATGGCGAAACGCTGTTCTGGGCGGGCGGCTGCGCAAGCTGTCACGCCGCAGCTGATGCCAAGGGCGAGGCGCTGCTGACGCTTTCGGGCGGGCAGGCGCTGAAAAGCCCTTTCGGCACCTTCCATGTTCCCAATATTTCCTCTGATCCGCAGCACGGCATCGGCAGCTGGACGCTGGCGGAATTCGGCGATGCCATGACGCGCGGCGTGGGCAAGAACGGCGAACATCTTTATCCGTCCTTTCCCTATGCCTCCTATGCCCGCATGACGCAGAAGGACATCAACGATCTCTTCGGATATCTGAAGGTCCTGCCCGCCAGCCAGAATGATGCACCGGATCACGAGCTGCCTTTCCCCTTCAACCTGCGCATGGCCCTGGGCGGCTGGAAACTCCTCTATTTCGATACTTCCGCACCGCCGCGTGTCGAACTCGCCAATGCCAATGCCGAATTGCTGCGCGGGCAATATCTGGTGGAAGGGCCGGGCCATTGCGGTGAATGCCATACGCCCCGCGACGCGCTGGGCGGCTTCGTGAAGGATCAATGGCTGGCCGGTGGTCCCAATCCGGAAGGCGAGGGTCGCATTCCCGATATCACCACCGGTTCGAAAAGCGTCGGAAGCTGGGCCGAAGCCGATATTGCCAGCTATCTGGAAACCGGCTTCACCCCGGAATTTGACAGCGTCGGCGGCTCCATGGTCAAGGTGCAGCAGAACATGGCGCATCTGACCGCCGAAGATCGCGATGCGATTGCCGCTTATCTGAAGGCCATTCCGGCGCGGTAACAGGGCTCGTTTCGCTGGCACTCGCCCCCGCCCAACGTCATGCTCGGGCTTGTCCCGAGCATCTGCAACCGATCGATTTTCCGATACGTGATTGGATCCTCGGGACAGGCCCGAGGATGACGGACGGGAGCGCGGTGGCCGATGGCAGCCCCGTGAGTACATCAAGCGCGCTGCCGCCATTGACTCCCGCCCGCACCCGACGGATAACAATCCTGTGATGGTTCCTTCCGGGCGTTCCGGAAGGTGAAAAGGGAACACGATAGGGAGCGATCCTCATTCGTGGCTGCCCCCGCAACTGTGAGCGGAGAGCCTGAAACGAAATGCCACTGGCAAGCCATCTCGCCTCCATTCAGGCGAGGGCGATGCCGGGAAGGTGTTTCAGGTTTTGACCCGTAAGCCAGGAGACCTGCCATCACGGAAATATCCATGCCGGCGGGGTGTCCGGAAGAGCGGAATTTCAGGGTGGCGGGATCAATGCCTCCCTGTGTCAGTCTCGTATCCCCGTGGTGAAGTATATCGCATGCGGTCTTGCGGCTTGTGCCGTTCGGCCGCGTCTAAAGGCGCGGGGTCGCGCCGGGAGAGGGGTCACCATGTCCACCAACCTGAATACGGCCAATTCAGCCGTTTCCGCAAAAACAGCCAGCTTCGCGCAATCGCTGACGGCGATCGTGCTTGGACTGTTCGTCGTCGGTTTTGTCGGCTTTTCCCATGTGGAAGCCGTTCACAATGCCGCGCATGATACGCGCCATGCCAATGCCTTCCCCTGCCATTGAGGGGAAACGGCATGTCATTCTTTCGCAATATCGTCTTCACCGCCGTTCTCGTCGGCATCGTCAGTGGTTTCGCCGTGTCTGCCATGCAGGCGGTCAGTACCACGCCGCTCATCCTCCAGGCGGAAACCTATGAAAGCGCTGGCGAAGCGCCTCATAGTCATGATGCACCGGCGCCCGGCGCCGCGGTTCCCGCCCATGAGCATAATGACGAGGCCTGGGCTCCGGCCGATGGTTTCGAGCGCACGGCCTATACGGTTGCCGCCAATGTGCTGACCGCCATCGGTTACGCGCTGGTGTTGACCGGCCTGATTTCGTTGCGCGGCACCAATACCGGCTGGCGTGAGGGGCTTCTTTGGGGCGTCGCCGGCTTCGCCGCCGTCATGCTGGCTCCGATGATCGGCCTGCCGCCGGAACTGCCGGGAAGCCCGGCCGCCGCACTTGAGGCACGGCAGATCTGGTGGCTCGCGACCGTTGCCGCAACCGCCGGCGGCATTGCGCTGATCGCCTTTCGCCGTGAACCCTGGGCGGTTCTGCTGGCGCTGGTGCTGATCGTCGCGCCGCATGTAGTGGGAGCACCCCTGCCGCCGGAAGGCGAACATGCGCTGGCGCCGTTGCCGCTGGAGCGTCAATTCATCGTTGCCGCTACCATCACCAGCTTCGTCTTCTGGGCGCTGATCGGCACGCTGAGCGCGTTTTTCCTGAAGCGCTTCCAGCAGGCATAAGCTTATGCAGGACGCAGCGGAATGGAGTGAGGAACTCGATGCGCTGCGTTTTGCCGTTCCCGGTCACGGCGCTTTCTGCGCCGTGCACCGCCTCGCCTTCAAGGCCGTTCTCGGGGCGACCCCGGGGCGCGAGGCGGCTCTTGCCTGTTTTCATGAGCACGAAGCTGCTTTTATCGCTGCGGCTCTCAGCAAGATAAAACGCTCGAATTTGCCCGCCGGCCGCAGCCTGCATCTGAACAGCCGCGATATTCGCCGTGCGATTGCAGGTGAGGGCGATGCGTCGGCGGCGCGGGTGTGCCGGGTGCTTGATCGATATTGACTGGCTCGATATTCCCGCCTCCGTCATCCCGGCCTTGAGCCGGGATCCAGTCGACGCGCGTCTGCGCGGCGGGAAGAGTTTTTTTCAGCCCAAGGACTTGGGCTGGCTGGATTCCGGCTCAAGGCCGGAATGACGGGGAGGTGGAGGGCTGTAAAGCATTGAAGCCGGTACGCCTCACCGATGCTCCGCCGCAAAAACCTGAAGTTCCGCCTCGGCTTCCGGACCAAAGAGGCCGAGGCTTTTCAGAATTTCCACAGCGAAACTCACCGGCGCGCTGCCGGCGGCCGTGATGATGCCGCCATCGCTGACCGCTTTCGGCTGGTCGCGATAAAGCGCTTCACCGCGATAGGCCGGATAGGCCTTGTGTGATGCCAGTGCATTGCCGGTGTGGGCGACATCGTTCAGAACACCCTTGCCAGCCAGCGCGCTTGCCGCTGCGCAGATGCCGGCGACCAGCCGGTCCCTGTCGCGAAACCGCTTGACCAGCCTGCCAAGATCGGCAGCCGTTCCCTTTTCCCAGCTGAGACCGCCGGGAATGACGAGCGCATCGATGTCAACAGGATCGAGCGCGTCATAGGATGTGTCCGGCGTCACCTTCAGCCCACCCATCGAGGTTACCGGCCTGCCATCAGGCGTGGCGTGAATGATCTCGACGCCGAGATAGCTGCGCGCTGCCGCAGCAAGCAGCGCCGGTTCCCAGTCCGCAAAATCCTGCGCCAGCGCAATGGCGATCCGTGTCATGGCCGTCTCCGTCGGTTTTAATCAGGCGATGGACTGCATGTAACGCATGCCGGTGACCGGCCGTGGCGCGAAATCCATGTTTTCGTAGAAACGATGCGCCGCCACATTGCCTGTTGTGGCACTGACGGAAAGATAGTCGCAGCCGAGACGCTTAGCGATATCGCGGGCACGGGACACCAGATGCTGGCCGGTGCCATGACCGCGATGGCCGTCACGCACGAAGAGATGGTGCAGTTCCAGTCCACGCCGGCCTTCCTGCGCCCTGTAGAGCGGCAGAAGCAGGGCGTAACCGATCAGCGCGCCATCGGCCTCGGCCACGAGCCCATGCACCCAGGGAAGCGGGCCGAACAGGTCGCGTTCCAGTTTCGCGGGCGTGATCGCCGCCGCATCGCCGTGGTAGGAGGCAAGCAGCGTGATCATCTCGTTGAGCTCGGGCAGATCGGTCTTGCGCGCGCCGCGAATGATGACGACGGGCGGTCTTTCGAGTGTAAGGGAGCTATCTTCGGTCATTTTTTCGGTCCTTTGGTCTTATCGGTGCCGTCAGGACGTTTGAAAACAACAAAGCCGCCTGACGGCGGCTTGTTGACAATATGATCTGTCGAGCCGCCCTTAAAGGAAGGCCCAAAAGTACGAGCAGGAGATGGGTGCGCGTTCGTTGATCATGGGAAATGCAATGCGCCCGAATCCGTAATCTGTCAAGCGGGTCAATTCGCAAATCGCGCGATTGCCGATACGATCGCGTCTTCCATTCCCGCATCACCGGTAGAATGGCCCGCGCCGTCGATGGCGATTAGCTGGCTCCCCGGCCATGCGGCTGCGAGTTCGTAAGCAGTGACGGGCGGTCCCTGCAAATCGCGCATGCCCTGAATGAGTATGCCGGGTATACCAGACAAAATGCCAGCGTCGCGAAGAAGTGCGCCTTCGTCAAGCCATGCAGCGTGGTGAAAATAATGGGCGCAAAGGCGGGCGCGCGTAAGAATATAGTCGCCGTCGCGCCATTTTTCCGAGAAGGCCGAGGTGCTATCAGCGGTAATCGAACCCGCCTCCCACAAATGCCATTCGAAAGCGGCCATCGCTCGGACGGCTGGGTCAGCGTCGTTCAGGAGCCGGTGATAAGCGCCGACCGGATCCCTCTTCGACATGTGACCCGGAATTGCCGCAACGAAACGCTGCCACTGTTGCGGCAGGAACATCGCCAGCCCCTTGTACAGCCAGTCGATTTCCTTCTGTCGCGTGGTGGTAATGCCTGCCAGCACCATTGCGCGCACGCGTTCCGGATGCCGCTGGGCATAGGCCAGTGCGAGCGTGGCGCCCCAGGAACTGCCGTAAACCAGCCAGTTATCTACCATGAAGGTGGAACGAATGGCCTCCATGTCATCGATCAGATGATGCGTGGTGTTATGCTCGAGGTTTTCGGCGGCGTTCGGCGTGCTTCTGCCGCAGCCGCGTTGGTCGAACTGGATAATGCGGTAAACGGCAGGATCGAAGTAGCGCCGCGCCGTCACCGAAAGCCCAGAGCCAGGGCCGCCGTGCAGTAGGACTGCCGGCCGTCCCGCTGGATTGCCGGCAATCGTCACATGCAGCCTGTGGCCTTCGGAAACCTCAAGGAAAATAGTCTCGAACGGGGTGATCTCGGGAAATATCTCGGCCATCCGGCATCTCATTTTCAAGCGGGTGGGAGGCGCATACAGCGCGTGGGTGACAGCTGAATGTCAGTCCCGTTTTCGCTGCTTGCTCAATGCTCGCCCTCACACATACCGTGGTTGGAAAGCGCGCGGATGACGTAGCAATCCTCGATCGAATGGCCGTGGCAATGGGAGACGATGCGTTCCAGCTCGTGTTCCAGCTTCTTCAGGCTGGTAATCTTTTCGCGCACATGGTCAAGGTGCTCGGCGGCGATGCGGTCGGCACCTTCGCAGGGCATCTGCCGGTGCTGGCTGAGCGCGAGCAGCTCGCGGATGGCCTCGATATTCAGGCCGAGATCACGCGCATGGCGGATGAAGGCCAGCCTTTCGAGGTCGGATTTTTCGTAACGGCGCTGGTTGCCATCGGAACGATCCGCCTCGCGGATGAGGCCCATCTGCTCGTAATAACGGATCGTCGGCACTTTCACGCCGGTGCGTTTCGACAGTTCACCGATGGACAGCATGGCTTTCTCCATATCTCCAGTCTCTAGAGATATGGCTTTTCCACCCGCTGTTCAATGGGTTTCAGGCAGCTTCGTCCACGCCGAGTGCCTGGGCGAGCGCCTTCAGAACTTCCGCCTCGATGCCGGATGCGGCCTCAGGCTGCACGGAAGCGGCCATATCGAGGGTCGGCTTGGTCGTGGCAGAGGCGCCGCTATCGAGATTCCACAGCGCGGCGGCGAGGCCGGCGGAAGCACCGGCGGCAACGCCGGTGACGGGGGAAACTGCCGTGGCAATGTCTTCCGCGCTCGAAATGGCGCGGTGCGCCGCGCGGGTCAGTTCCAGCAGGGCCTGGGTGGTCGAATGGGCTTCCTTGCTTTTTGTCGGCTCAAGGGTCCGGACCGGAGAGGCGTAAGAAATGCTGGTGGTTGCTGCGATAGTCGTCATGACTGATTCCCCCAAGTTTTGATGGGCCAAATTTAAGGGCCGAAACATTCGCGAGGATTGCGTCAAGCGGGACTTGATAGGAAAATCGCCGTCATATAGTATACCCCCCTATAGTATATGAGGTGCTCATGTCTCACACGATCCGCAACAAGGACAAGCTGCTTGCCCGCATCCGCCGCCTGAAGGGGCAGATGGAGGCGGTGGA